>PKQS01000008.1 GCA_017577945.1 Bacillota bacterium | reverse complement strand
GGTACTTGCGCAACAGCTCCATCAGCGCGATCTTGAGATCGGTCATCGGCGTCGTGACCCCCTTCAGGTGGTTGGTTGTGCTTCTACTCGAAGGGAACGCGCCGGTGACCTTTTCTGTCAACCACCGACCGGACTCCACGGGATTTTACACCCTACCTGGGACACTAACCAATACACAACGCGAGGGCCAGCTTACACTGACAAATATAAATCGATGTCGAGCTTCTCCAGCTTGTTATTGCCGCTCATCGAGTATCTCTTCTACACCTGGTCCTAGGAAGCATTGTCATACCTACTCGTACCCAGTCGCGGTCCGGACAGATAGGAAGACAACACCAAAACGCTTGGGCGAGGACCGAAAACCCCAGGCTAGGTGTATGAGAAACACACAAACGCCGCGCCATGCCAATACCTACCCAGCTTAAGCTCGACACTGCCGAGCGCCGAAGGCTTTCGTCCCGTCGCACGAGCGGACGTCAGTTTGCGGACAGTGGCGAGCTTCGTACAGTCCATCTTAGCGACCAGCACGAAGCGACCGATTAAGCTGGCGTCTCCAAATATCCGGTCGCGTGTTGTAATCGTACGGGCACCGCGACCAGTATTTCCGTCAGCGAATCGGTCAGGGGCCCGCGAGCGACGACCCGCGGCCTGTCAATAATAAGATGGCAAACCTCCACATCCTCACCCACCGCCGTTCGGGGCTCTAGCAGCCAGCAAGTCAATGAACGCACCCTGCCCGGATACGAGCTCGTCGTACGTTCCCCTGGAAACGACACGACCGTCCTTTAGCATAAAAATGATGTCGCAGTCTGAGAGAGTCGAAAGGCGATGAGCTACCATTAATATGGTCTTCTTACCTAGCAGCGTCCTCATTGCCTCCATCACAGCCCGCTCCGTCGAATTGTCGAGGGCGCTGGTGGCTTCGTCGAATACGATAACGTCAGGATTGCGGTACAGGGCCCGCGCAATGCCGATGCGCTGACGTTGACCGCCGCTAAGGCGAATACCTCGCTCACCCACCACCGTGTCGTAACCGTACGGCAATTCATTCATCACAAAGTCGTCGATTTGCGCGATCTTAGCAGCGTTGCGCACGGCCTCCATGTCGATCTCATCCTTTGGTACACCAAAGGCAATGTTCTCTGCCACAGAGGAGTCCGTCAAAAAAATGTGCTGCGGGACGTATCCGATGCTCTTTTGCCATGCCTTCAGGTTCGAGTCATTGATGACGACGCCGTCGACCACAATCTCGCCTTTCTCGGGCTTCAGCAGGCCGAGGATGACGTCTATAAGCGTCGTTTTACCGGAACCCGTCGCGCCTACAAACCCTACCGCCGCGTTGGCCGGAATTTCAAGCCAAACGTCATCGACGGCGGGTCGATCGGTGTTGGGATAGGAAAACCGTATTCCCTTCAGTTCCAGCTTTTGACGTAACCCCATAGGCTCAACGATTGCAGGCCGCGCGACAGACAGGACCGCTTTTGGTGTCGACTCAGAATCGGAGGGATGAGCAACCTCCTGATCCGATTCAAGGTCGTTTAGCACGCCTTCGAGAGCGGAACCATAGAACCGCACCGCGGTAACCGCGTGGAAAATCTGTTGCAACGCCGGCATCAGTCGATAACCCGCAAACGCGTACATCCCGAGCATCGGCACGATGCCGCTGAAGTCCCGCTCCAAAGCCACAAAATAAACCACAATCAACACAACTGTGCCGAATGCCACGGTTTCGATAGCGTGCCGCGGCAGGGTTGCCGTAACGCTGCTCGTGGCCTGATGGCGGGTATAACGCCTGGATGGACCTGCAAAACGCCTGAGAAACGAGTCCTCAACGTTAAGAATCTTAACGTCCTTTATACCACCGAGGGCCTCTGCGGCCACCGTAAATCTTTCCTGATTCGCCTTGACGCGGTCTTTCCCGATCGCATTGAGACGTTTGCGGATAAAGGTGTAGATGAGCGCGTAGCTGCCACCTACGACAACCGTAACGATAAACGCCAGCGCCGGGCTCGTAGCAATGAGCACGATCACAATACCTAGCGCCACCACTGCTCGTCCGATCGCAAGAATGACGGGCTGAATCATCTGTTGCGTGAGCTGCTGAACTTCGGACAGCAACGTTTTGCTCAAGTCCGCTGTGTTGCGGCTCAGAAAGTAGCTATACGGGCGATAGAGATAGCGCTCCAAGAGCCTCATCGAAATTTGGTGGTTGAGTGACCAAATGAGGCGCAATTTAGCCCAGGTCGTCAGCGCAGCCCAGGCATTGCTAAACACCATCAGGAAAAAGATACCGAGACCGACGGCGACAAGGAATCGGTTGACATCGTCGAATCCGAAAAACTCGTACAAAAAGGCCAGAATCGCGTTTTCCTCGATGATGCTAGGATCCGATGCCAACGCCAAAAAGGGCGCTATGGCCGACACGTTCGCTACTTCCAGGATCGCCATCACGACGACAGCGCCGGTTAAGAGCACCACCCGCCGTCGCTGGGATACGGTCAGTGTTTCCCATAGGCGCTTGATCGATCGAAACATACTTACCCACCTAACCAGAGTAACCAAGCGTCACGGCGCCGGACCGCCTGTGCGCTCCCACCATACCCGACCGAACCACCGGAAACCGCGGTCCTCGCGCCAGTCCATCAGCCTGCCACCATCGAGGAACGCAACCAATCCGCGAATCGGCGAAGCCCTTCCTCAAACGACGTCCCGGGCCGGTAGCCAAGCAATGTCTCCGCCTTCGCAACGTCCGCCCACGTTTGCGGCACGTCGCCAGGTTGCTCGGGAAGATGTTCAAACTTCGCCTTGACTCCGAGCACGTTTTCTAACACCTCGACCATTTCGGAGAGACTCACCGTCCGGTTGTTGCCCAGGTTGACCACTTCATACGGTGTCGCGTCGTAATCCATGGCCGCTCGCACGCCAGCGACGACATCATCAATGTAAGTGTAATCCCGCCGCGAAGTGCCGTCTCCGTAAAACGGGATCGGACGGCCCTCCAACATGAGGCGGGCGAATTTGTGGATGGCCAGATCAGGCCGCTGCCGGGGGCCATACACCGTAAAAAATCGCAGCGCAACAAAGCGAATGCCATACAAATGGCTGTATACATGCCCCAGTAGCTCGCCGCTGACTTTAGTGCTCGCGTAGGGGCTAATCGGCAACAAGACATGGTCGTCTTCCCGCCATGGCACGTTCGGGTTCACCCCATAGACGCTGGAAGACGACGCAAAGACGAATTGCTTGATCCCTCTCTCGCGAGCGAGCTCGAGCAGATTTTGCGTACCGGCGACGTTGACTTCCTGATACGCCACGGGATCTTGAATTGACGGGCGCACGCCCGCTTTCGCCGCGAGATGTACGATGACATCGTAATCATCGGTAAGATGTCGCCTCAGCCCATCTAAATCCCGAATGTCCAGGCGATGCAGTGTATACCGTTCGTTACTCAAATGAGCGGCAACGTTTCGTTCTTTGATCGCTGGATCGTAGAACGGGTCGAAGTTGTCCACCACCGTAACGCGCCAACCCTCGTCCAGGAGACGATCCACGAGGTGGCTGCCAATGAAACCCGCCCCACCCGTTACCAACGCGTGCCGCTCGTTGACACTCTTACTCATACACCTATCACCGCGGAAACGGGACGCTGCGCAGCCTCAACGTACACATCCGGCCGGCCGATGCTGAGATACGTGAAGCCGGCAGCTCGAGCTTCTTCGGGCTTAAACACGTTGCGACCGTCCACCAAAACGGGCACCCGCATCAGAGCAGCAAGCTTGCGCAGATCGAGTTCACGATATACATCCCATTCCGTCGCCAATACAAGACCGTCAGCGTCCTTCGCTAGCTCGTAAGGATCGTGCACGAACTCGACTTCGATATCGGCCAGCACGGCCCGGGCGTTGTCCATAGCCACCGGATCATGCGCTTTGACGTGCACGCCGCGGTCCACCAGCATCCGTATGATATCGATGGCCGGCGACTCCCGCACGTCATCGGTGCCAGGCTTAAACGCCAGCCCCAGCACGCCGATGGTGCGGCCGCGCAAGACCTTCAGCGCCTCCTGAAGCTTCTCCACAGCCACGCGGCGCTGCCGGGCGTTGACCAGCCGGGCCGCCTCAGTAATGGGCATGTCGTAACCATATTCCGCGGCGACGGAAATCAACGCGGCCGTGTCCTTCGGGAAGCACGAGCCGCCCCATCCTACGCCGGCACCGAGAAAGCGCGGCCCGATGCGCGAATCCAAGCCCACGCCGCGCATGACCTCCACCACGTCCGCGCCGACCCGCTCGCAGAGGCCTGCAATTTCGTTGGCGAAACTGATCTTAACCGCCAAGAAAGCGTTCGAGGCGTACTTTATCATCTCGGCGCTGGTTGGATCCGTCTTCACCAGAGGCGGCGTCGTGCGCGCTTGCGGCACGGGCACACAAGTAGGCGGCTCAAAGGACTGTTCCAGGATTGGACGATAGAGCTCTTCCATTACCTCTACAGCGGCTTCGCTCTCGGTACCTACTACGATCCGATCTGGATAGAACGTATCGTACAGCGCAAATCCTTCGCGAAGAAATTCAGGATTGGACGCAAAGTGAATGTCGGCCGTTACACCGCGCTGCGCGAGTACACGCGTAACTACGTGGGCGACTCGGCGGTTCGTGCCGATGGGAACGGTGGACTTCACGACCAGCGTATACTGGCGCCCGTCCTCCAAGCCCTGAGCCACTTCCCGCACTGCCTCTTCAACGTAGCTGGTGTCCGCTTCGCCGTTGGACTTTGGCGGCGTGCCGACGGCGATCATAATGACGTCGGCGTCGCGTACAGCCTCCGGCGTATTGGCCGTAAAGCGGATACGTTCACGCACTTGCGAGAGCAATTCCTCAAGCCCTTGTTCATGAATAGGGCTCTTACCTTCATTTAGTAGCGCCAACTTGCGTGGATCCTTGTCCACGCAGACGACATCGTGCCCCAGGTACGCCGCCGCCACTCCCGTATTTAGTCCAACGTACCCCGCTCCAATTACCGTCAACCGCACTGGGTAAGCACCTCCAAGAAATCTGACCGCTGTCCGGAACGGTATACTCTCATCGATCCAGAAAGGCATCAAGAGAAAACTCTAAAGCATTGACGGCGGCCGTCAATGTCGGTCGCGGTCGGCGGCCGCCGGTTCTAAAGGCGTTCAAGTTCCAAGAACTGCTGTTTTCCGCTTCGTTGCTCGTGGTTAAAGTCCTGCTGGAACCGAGGTTGAATGTAGACTAGACCAAGCGTGGTTGACAGCTCATTGATCAAACTTTAACCGTATTTTCAGACTGTACTTCGCGACATCCCGTAGGGAGACGGGACGAAACGTAACCCGCATCGAGCGATTCCGGCCGTCGTGAAAGCTGTAAACCAGCCCGTCGCCAGCCATCGGCGGAAGCCACGCGTTTTCGCGCCTAGTCGCCGGGTACCACGCGAACGCGCTAGGAGCCGGATCCTCAGCCAGCGCGTAAATGGTCAGCTGGTATAGGTCGGTTACATCGATGGGACGCTCGTCGTAGACGTCGCACGCCGCACAAGCCGCTCCGCGTGGTAGACCAATGCCGCGATCAGCAAGTCTCCAGGGACCCTTGCTGGAACTCAACTTGGAAGCTTTCACGATGAGCTCCTTGTGTTCTTTGCCGACAATGCGCTCATCCTGGTGCGGATACAGCATGAGCGGTAACGCATTACGCACATCGTAGCCGCGGTCTCGAGGCGGCAGCTGGTCCAGGCAATGGTCCAGCAGGTTCTCGGCCTTTTCGGCATTCGCCAGCAAACCGGCGCGATGGCTGTGCCGTTTGACTTCCCTTCCGCGAACAGCCTCGCCGCCTCATAGACCTGCGGCGACCCTGGAAGTCTCGGCACCGGTGGGCCCTCTTCGCCGTCCGCCGTTGGGCCACAAAAACCCCGGTCTTGCTCTCGCAAGGTTCTTGGTTCCGGAATAGAAGGAAATGATTGCCTTTGCATGAACGTTATTGTTCATCATAGCGTTTTCCTACCAGAATCACTTTGAAAGGAGAAAGCCGCCATGCTTGAGTCGTCTTGGTCGTGGCGCCGGCGCCAATGGCAGGTGCGTGCAGGTCTCGGTGGGCTCTTGCTTCTGGCCGCCTTGTTCGACCCGCTGCTGGGCCTGCCTGCGGGCGTTTCGCTTGCCGCGACGCCGAACGACGTGCTCGTCATCGGTCTCTCCGGCGACGTGGACAATTTGGATCCCCATGTGACCATGACCAACCGTTCGTGGGCGGTGACCTATTACGCCTACGAACGGCTGGTGCGGTACAA
Source organism: Bacillota bacterium (assembly GCA_017577945.1). Classification (NCBI taxonomy): domain Bacteria; kingdom Bacillati; phylum Bacillota; species Bacillota bacterium. The sequence goes on along the minus strand of PKQS01000008.1, from coordinate 354,421 downwards.
GGTTGAAAACGGCGTGGGCTCTACGGAAGTGGAGCCGGACCTGGCCACCAGCTGGACCGTCAGCGACGACGGCTTGGTGTGGACGTTCAAGCTGCGCGACAACGCGCGCTTCGCCGACGGCACGCCGGTGGACGCCCATGCGGTGGTGTACAGCTTCAACCGCCTGCTGGCCATCGGCGAAGGCCCGGCTGACGCGTTCCCGACGCTGAAATCCGTTGAGGCCGTTGACGACTACACCGTGCGCTTCACCCTCAGCGAGCCCTTTGCGCCGTTCCTGCTGACGCTGGCCAATAACGGCGCCGCCATCATCAACCCGCGCCTTGTGGAGTACGACCAGGGCGACTACGGGCGGGCGTACCTGGCCGAGCACACCATGGGCAGCGGGCCCTACCAGCTGCAGCGCTGGGACAAGGACCAGCAAATCATTCTCGTGCCCAACCCGTACTACGGCGGTCCGCAGCCGCACTTCCGCATGGTGGCGTTCTTGATCATCAGCGACCCGTCGGCCCGGCGGCTGCAGCTGGAGCGCGGTGATATCGACATCGCCGAGGCGCTGCCGCTGGACCAGATTGAGCGCCTCAAGGGCCGCGCCGGCATCCGGGTGGAAGAGCACCCGAGCCTGAGCGTCACCTACCTGTACCTGAACAACCAGCGCAGCCCGCTGAACGACGTGCGGGTGCGGCAGGCCATCTCCCATGCCGTCGACTATGACGCTCTCATCCAGGGCGTCATGCTGGGCAACGCGACGCAGATGCGGGGCCCGGTGCCGCAAGGCATGTGGTCGCACGACCCGAACGCGTACCAGTACACGCTGGACCTGAACAAGGCGCGGCAGCTGCTGGCCGAGGCGGGCTACGGCAACGGCTTGACGCTGGGGTACCTGTACTCGCCGGTGTATTCCGAATGGGAGCAGATTGGTCTGGCGCTGCAGGCGCAGCTGGCGCAAATCGGCATTCGCCTGGAGCTGCAGCCCTATGCCTACGCGACGATGCGGGCCATGCTGGACGAGGGCAACTTTGACATCGCCGTCGGCAACTGGAGCCCGGATTTCGCCGACCCGTACATGTTCATGAACTACTGGTTCGACTCCAGCAACTGGGGCCTGGCCGGCAACCGCTCCTTCTACTCCAACCCCGTGGTGGACGACTTGATTCGCCGGGCGGCGGTCAGCACCGACATCGAGGAGCGGACGCGGCTGTACCAGGAGGCGCAGCGCATCGTCATCGAGGAGGCGGCGTACGTCTACCTGTATCAGAAGGGCTACCAGGTGGCCATGCGGGACAACGTGAAGGGTTACGTCTTCAACCCGATGCTGGTGGACATCTTCAACATCGACACGATGTACAAGTAACGCCAATCGGTAACGTGCGAGTGGTGGCGACATGTCGTTAGGACACGTCATCGCCCGCCGGATCGTCCTGCTGGTGGTCGTGCTGTTCGGCGTCAGCCTGCTGACGTTCATCATCTCCCACGCCATCCCGGGCGATCCGGCCCGCCTCATGGCGGGCCAGCGGGCGTCGGCTGAAGTGGTCGAGCAAATCCGCCGCAACTACGGGCTCGACCAGCCTTTGCCCGTCCAGTACATCCGCTACATGAGCGGCCTTCTGCACGGGGACCTGGGGCGGTCCATCCGCACCGGGCGACCCGTGGTGGAGGACTTGGCGCGCTTTTTCCCGGCTACGCTGGAGCTGGTGGGAACGGCGCTGTTCATCGCCGTCCTCGTCGGCGTCCCCTTGGGCGTCTGGTCGGCGTCGCGGCCCAATTCGTGGGTCGATCATCTAAGCCGCACCGTATCGGTGGCGGGCGTCTCGACGCCGCTGTTTTGGCTGGGCGTCGTGGCGCTGACCGTTCTCTATGGGCGGCTGGGATGGGTGCCCGGCTCGGGGCGCCTGACGCCCTTCGCCGCGCCGCCGCCTGCGGTGACGGGTATGTACACCATCGACGCGCTCATCGCCCGGGACTGGGACACGTTCGTTGACGCGCTGCACCACCTGCTGCTGCCCGCGCTGTGTCTGGCCTTCGTGCACGTGGGCTTGGTGGCCCGGCAGGTGCGGGCCAGCGTGCTGGAGGTGCTGAGCCAGGATTTCATCCGCACGGCCCACGCGTACGGCGTGCCGCCGCGACGGGTGCTGTACCGCTATGCGCTGCGCAACGCGCTGGTGCCTACGCTGACGGTCGTCGGCCTGGCGCTGGGGGACTTGCTGGCGGGGGCGGTGGTCACCGAGACCATTTTCGCCTGGCCCGGCATGGGCAGCTACGTGGTGGACTCCATCTCCTTCCTGGACTTTCCGGCCATTATGGGCTTCACGATTCTGGTGGCGACGGGCTACACGCTCATCAACCTCGTCGTCGACTTGCTGACGTTGAAGCTGGACCCGCGCATTCGCGCGATGGGGTAGTCAGGGGCGTTTCGCATGGCATTGGAGGCAACGGTGACGCAGCGGCGGAGCGATGGGGCGCCTGGCCGCGTCCGGCCGCCGCGCCGGCGCAAGCATGTGACTATGTGGATCGGGATCGTGCTGGTGGCGATTCCGCTGCTGGCTTCGGCCCTCGCGCCGTGGCTGGCGAAGCATGACCCGAACCAGGTGGACCTGGCGAAGCGGCTGCGGCCGCCGTCGGCGGAGCACTGGTTCGGCACGGATGAAGTGGGGCGCGACATTTTCGCCCGGGTGCTGGACGGCGGGCGGCGCTCCATCGGCGCGGGCGTGGGCGTGGTGCTGCTGGCGGGGCTGACGGGCACCGTCATCGGCGCGCTCAGCGGCTGGTTCGGCGGGCGCTTGGACCTTGTGGTCATGCGGGCCATGGACGTCATCCTGGCGTTCCCGGGGCTGGTGTTGGCCATGGCCATGGCCGTGGCGCTGGGCCCGGGCCTGTTCAGCTCCGTCCTGGCCGTGGCGTTCGTTCGCATTCCTATCTATGCCCGGCTGGTACGCTCGCAGATCTTGTCGCTGCGGGAGCGGGAGTTTGTCGACGCGGCCGTGGCGCTCGGCGCCGGCACGCCGCGCATCTTGTTCCGGCACCTGCTGCCCAACAGCCTGGCGCCCCTCATCGTCCAGGCCACGCTGGACGTGGGCAATGCGATGCTGCTGACCTCGACCTTGAGCTTCCTGGGCCTGGGCGTGCGGGCCCCGGCGGCCGAATGGGGCGCCATGGTCAGCAGCGGCCGGGTGTACCTGCTGGACCATTGGTGGTACGCCACCTTCCCCGGCGCCGCCATTCTGCTGACGGCCATGGGCTTCAACGTCATCGGCGACGGCTTGCGCGACCTCCTCGATCCTCGCGGCCGATTGCGCAGCGTCCTGCCCCGGTGAACCGTTGCTGCCTCTGCGTTTCATGGCTCGACCGGGTGAGCGTCCCGGTCGAGCCATGTCACACCCCCCGGCCCCGGCTGCAGGCGTCTCCGCCGGCGGACGAGAAACGCTGGCTACGGTGAAGTCCGACGGTCTACGGCAACCCTAATGGACACGGTAAAACGCCGGCGCTCCCCGGGTTGGAGCTCCTGCAAACCGGTGAGCGAGGGGGGCAAGTTTAGATTGGGAGCGTTGGTGATCCACGTGTAAGGCTCGGGGCAAACGAAGCCGCGGCGGCCGTGGGCGTTGTAGACAACCCAGTGCCTGAATTGAGAGTCGGCCTCGTAGCGAATCGTCATCTCGGCGACGCCGTCTCGCTCGCCGGACCGTTCGACAGCGCTGCTCTCGTTCTCGCCGGACTTCTGCGCGTCCCCCTGGACAACCCGCCGGATCGGATACGACAACGTCGCCGTGCTGCCGCCCGCCGCTTCCCCCACGAAAAAGGCGTCGTCCAGGGCCACTCCAGCCAGGGTGATGCCTCGCCGCAACTCCTCTCCGAACGGAATGTCCTCCAGGTCGCCGGTCGGCAGCAGGCGCTCGTCGAGCCGCCAGCGCTTCGCCACGGTCAGCGCGAACCTCCCGTTTTCAGGAAACACGAAGGTGGTGTGAAAGCCGAGCCCAAAGGGAAACGGCTCAGAGCCGGCGTTATTAACCTCAGTTTCGTGACGGAGTGTGGCACCGTCGAGGATGAAACGCATGGTGAGGACGAAATGGTGCGGGAACTGGCGCAGGATGTCGTCCCGCTCGGGGCTTGTCGCCAAGTCGAAGCGCGTCGTGACGACCGGCCGGCCCGCCTCATCCGTCCCGGCGTAGACCAGCTCCCACGGGCGGTTGTAGACGAAGCCGTGCAGGTGGTTGCCCCGCTCGGGCTCGTTGACGTCGAATTGATAGGTCCGGCCGCGGTAGACGAAGCGGCCACCGGCGATGCGGTTGGGCGGAAACAGCACGGGCGTGCCGTACAAGACAGGCTGGCGCAGGAAAGCGTCGGCCGACGCGGGCACCCGCAAGAGCTCCGCTTGTGCCGGCTCGTAGACCAGTGAAATGAGGTTGGAACCCCACGCGGGCACGACCACCATCGACAGCAGCCCGTTGCTCGCCCGCACCGCCCGCTGCCCGAGGAACGTCGTCTCTTCCAACAAGACCATTTTGCCGCCCACGCCTCGCCGCTCAGGCCGGTTGCGCGCCGCCGCTCAAAATCCGTTCGATCTCCGCCATCTCGTCGGCCGTCAGCTCCCAGTCCGCCGCCTTCACGTTGACTTCCAACTGCGCCGTCGACGTGACCCCGGTAATGACCGAGCTGACCATGGGCCGCGCCAAGAGCCACGCCACCGCCAGCTCCGCCATGGTGCGCCCCCTGGCCTCGGCGAACGCCGTCAGCGCTTCCACCTTTCTGAAATTTTCAGGCGTGAAGTACCGCTGCACGTACGCGCTGGTTTCGCCCCGCGATCCCGGCGGCACGTAGCCCTCCCGGTATTTCCCCGTCAGAAAGCCCCCCGCCAGCGGGAAATACGGAATGATGCCGATGCCGAACGCTTGGCAGTACGGCACCAGCTCGCGCTCGATCTCCCGCTCCAGCATGTGATAGTGGGGCTGAATGGACACGAACTTGACCCAGCCGTGCATTTCGGCCACGTCGTTGGCCCGGCACAGCTGCCACGCCAAGTAGTTGGACGCGCCGATGTAGCGCACCTTGCCGGCCCGCACCAGATCGTCCAGCGCCCGCATCGTCTCCTCGAAAGGCGTGTGCGGGTCAAAGCGGTGGATTTGATACAAGTCGATGTAATCCGTGCCCAGCCGCCGCAGGCTGGCCTCCACGCCCGCCATAATCCGCTGCCGCGACGCGCCGCGATCGTTTGGCCCGTCGCCCACGGGGTTGCCGACCTTCGTCGCGAGAATGACCTGCTCGCGGCGTCCCCGGATAGCGCGGCCGATGGTTTCCTCCGAACGGCCGCCCGTGTAGATGTCGGCCGTGTCAATGAAGTTGACGCCCAGGTCCAGCGCCCGGTGGATGATTCGCTCCACTTCGCCGGCATCCACTTTGCCGCCGAACTGGTTCGTCCCGAGCCCGATGACGGACACCCGCAGCCCTGAACTGCCCAGCGTGCGATAGCGCATCGGATACCCTCCTTGTCCGTTCCTTTCCAGTGTAACGCGTAAGCGCCGGGGGGTCCAGGACGCCGCCGGGCGAGTTCGCGGACGAGATGGTCATCTTTCCCCCATGCATAAGACAACTGTCCCTGCTCGTATCCATAATTCGCCCACATGAAAGAAGGATGATTGCCCTGGGACATCGAATATAGCTTCCCGCCGTGGGCAATTCTGGCAGCCCATGCCATCCCCGATCTGAGTCGGCTCTTGCCGATCCTTAAGACTGTTCACAAGGAGGTGGCGAGACAGTCCCGCCTTTCGGGGGGTTGCGGCGGGCGGCGTCAACGTTCCAGCACCCATCACACCACCAGTTGCGTCGCACAAATGAGGGAGGTTGCCATGCGCAAGCGTCTTGTACTGCTCGCTGCGTTGACCCTGGTGCTTGTCCTTGCGAGCGCCGTGGCGGGCGCGCAGAGCAGCGTCTTGCAAGTCACGTTCAATCCCCGCTACGGGATGATCCTCACCGACGGCGAGGGGTACAGCCTCTACGTGTATACCCAGGACACGGTCGGTGAGGACGGAAGCATCAGCAACTGCACTGGGGTCTGCACTCGCAACTGGCCGCCGCTGCTGGCGGAAGGCGAGGTCGTGGCCGGTGAAGGCGTCAACCCCGCCCTGATTGGCACCATCGTGCGGGACGACGGCACCGTTCAGGTCACGTACAACGGCTGGCCCCTGTACCGCTCCAGCCGCGACTCGCAGCCGGGAGACATCCGCGGCCAGCGGCTGGGCAATGCCTTCTTCCTGCTCTCTCCGTCCGGTGAACCCGTGCGCGAAGAACTTCCGGCAACAGCGCAAGTCGATCCGCAAAAGATGAACCAGCTGATGGAGCTGGGGCGGCAAGTCTTCGCGCGCAACTGCGCGGTGTGCCACGGCGATCAGGGTCAGGGCGGCATCGGCCCGGCCTTTGCCGGCAACAGTGCGCTGGCGCGCAACGACATGGTCATTCCGATGATCCTGGACGGCTTCCCGGATCACGGCATGCCGGCGTGGCGCAATCGCCTGACGGACGAAGAGATCGCGGCCGTTGCCACGTTCATCCGGAACTCCTGGGGCAACACGTTCGGCCCCATCGTTGAAGAGCAGGTGGCCGAGGCGCGGTAATCCGGCCCCGAGTGAATACTGCGCAAAGGAGGTCGTGCGTTCAACATGCTCAACGGAAAGGCGTGGCGCATCAGCTTCGTTGCCGTGCTCGGGGTTCTGCTGTTCGCCGCCCAGGCCGCGTTCGCCAATGAGGACTTGCTGCGGCTGCAGCAGCAGCCCGGGCAGTGGCCCATGGTGAACGGCGGCTACCACGGCTGGAACTTCAGCCCGCTGGACCAGATCAACACGGAGAACGTCGCCAACCTGCAGGTCAAGTGGACCTTCCAAATCGGCGTCACGGACTCGTTGGAAGCGCCGCCGCTTGTCGTCGGCGACACGATGTACATCCTGACGCCGAAGCCCAATACCCTGATCGCCCTTGACCTGACTCAGGACGGCTACATCAAGTGGGTGTTCCAGCCCGAGATGCCCGGCCTGGAACAGGCGAAGGCGTGCTGCGGCGCGCAAACGCGCGGCATGACCTACGCGGAGGGCAAGATCTTCTTCAATACGCTGGACGGTCAGCTGTTTGCCGTTGACGCCGAGACCGGCCAGCCCGTCTGGCGCGTGGACGTCGTCGACCTCAGCATCACGGAGACGACGACCACGGCTCCGCTGGTGGTGGGCGACAACGTCATCATCGGCAACGAGGGCGGCGAGCGCGGCATTCGCGGCTGGGTCGCGGCCTACGACATCAACACGGGCGAGCTGAAGTGGAAGTACTACAACACCGGCCCGGCCGAGGAGATGGGCATCGGGCCGCGCTTCCGGCCGTACTATGACGACGACAAGGTGCCGAACCCGGGCGTTACCACCTGGTACGGCGACTCGTGGAAGCTCGGCGGCGGCACGGCCTGGGGCTACTTCACGTACGACCCCGAGACGAACCTGTTCTTCTACGGCACGTCCAACTGCGCTCCGTGGAACCCGGACTATCGTCGCGATCCTGCCACGGCGCCGGGCCTGGAGCAGTACACCAACAAGTACTGCGCCTCGGAGATGGCGCGTGACGCGACGACCGGCGAACTGATCTGGGCGTACTCCTACACACCTCAGGATCAGTGGGACTTTGACGAGCCTGGCCAGGCGTTCGTCATCGACCTGGAGATCAACGGCCAGCTGCGCAAGGCGCTGGTCAAGCCGGCCCGCAACGGGTTCATCTACGTGTTCGACCGGACGACGGGCGAAATCTTGCTCGAGCCGGTGCCGTACACGACGGTGACCTGGGCTCACGGCATTGATATGGAGACCGGCCGGCCCATCTATAATGAGAAGACGCTCGTCTACACCGGCATCCCGACTGAAGAATTGGTCTGCCCCTTCATCGCCGGCAACAACTGGTTCAACGACGCTTACTCGCCGGTGACCGGTCTCATCTACTTCCAGGCCCAGAACAACTGCGCTCGCTTTGAGGGTCTGGAAGGCGAGTACGTGCCGGGCCAGAACTATACGCTGTTCCGGGCCACCGACAACCAGGTGGGCGAGGGCGGCTGGCGCGGCGAGCTGCAGGCGTGGAACCCGGTGACGCTGGAGAAGGTGTGGGGCCTGCCCTCCTACTCCACCGACGACGCCAAGCCCATCATGGTGACGGCGGGCAACCTGGTGTTCGGCGGCACGGACCAGGGCATCTTCCGGGCCGTTGACGCCCGCACGGGCGAGGTCCTGTGGACGTTCCGTACGGGCGGCGACTTCCGCGGCGCGCCGGTGAGCTACCTCGGTCCCGACGGCAAGCAGTACATCGCCGTGATCACCAGCCGCGCTCCGAACAACGAGCCGGTCACCCCGGACACGGCGCCTGACGCGGCGGCCCGGTACCGCAGGGCCGGCACGACGCTGTACGTGTTCGGCTTGCCGTGAGCTGAGGTTGAACGGCAAGGCTCCGGGCCACGCCCGGAGCCTTGCCCTTTTTTCGCCGCCGTAGGCGGAACATGGGTGCTAAGACGCAGGAGGATTCGACCATGACGCTACTGCCGAGACCCCTTCACTGGTCCATATTGCGGCTCGTGGCGGCCGCTCTGCTGGTTATGACGCTGGTCTTCGTCGCTTGGGGCACGGGTGCGGCGTCCGAACGCCCCACGTGGGAGCTGGTCATCTGCGCGGACCCGATGAGCCTTCCCTTTACGAGCGCGGATGAGACCGGGTTCGAAAACCGGATCGCGGAAATCTTGGCCGATGAGCTGGGGGCTACCCTTCGCTACGACTGGCACTTCTTCAATCCCGACATGATCCGGTATCGCCTCCGCGAAGGCCATTGCGACGTGCTGCTGGGCGTCCAAGACGGTTTCAGTGACTTGCTGACGACGATCACCTACTATCGCAGCCCGTACGTCTTCGTGTATCGCGCCGACGCCGGCTTTGACATCGAGTCGTTGGACGACCCCCTGCTGCGGACGCTGCGCATCGGCGTGCACAGCCCCGGCATTCCTCCGCACGAAGCGTTGCTGAACCGTGGCATCGTTGAGAACGTCTCCATGGCGTACGGCAGCCGCACGGGCACGCCGGATCGGCTGGCGGACCTGGTGGAGGCCGTGGTCCGCGGCGAAGTCGACGTCGGCATCGTCTTCGGCCCCGTGGCCGGCTACTTTGCCAAGTTTGCCGAAGCCGAATTGAAGATCGTCCCCATCACGCCTGAGTTTGAACCGCCGACGACGTTCATGAGCGTGCCCATCACCATGGCGGTGCGGCCGGGCGACGAAGCGCTGCGCGACCGCCTGAACGTCGCCATCGCCAATCGCTGGGACGAGATTCAGGCGGTCCTGCAAGAATACGGCGTGCCGTTGTCGTTTACGCCCCGGCCCACGGTGCGGCTGGCGTCGGCGCCGGAAACCGAAGAGCCTCTGCGCATCGGCGTCGTCATTCCGACACGCACGGGCAGGAGCACCAACGCAGCGTCCCTGTTCGATATCGTCGGCGAAGCGGCCCGAGTCGGGGCGCTGATGGCGGCAGACTTGCGCTTCGGAGCCGGCGCGACCGGCGGGCCGGAAATCAAGATCCTGCTCGCCTCGTCACCGAGCCCGGAAGCGGCTCGCCGGGCGGCTGAGCGGCTGGTTCTCCTGGAGAAGGTCCACGCCATCGTCGGCGGCATCGGGTACGGCCAAGCCGAAGTGCTGGCGGAGGTCGCGGAAAAGTACCAAATTCCGTTCCTGAATATCGGATCGCCGGATTTGCTGCTCCGTGAGCGGGCGGGCCGGTATACGTTCCACGTCGAGGCCAGCGGCGGGATGTACCTGGATGCGCTGGTGGACTGGCACAACAGCCTGGGCCATCGCCGGTGGTTTATCGTCTATGAAGACACCGGCGAAGGCCGCGCGCTGCTGGAGCGAGCGCTCAGGGCCATCGCTTCGCGGGCGCCCGAGGCGACGGTGGTCGGCACGGCCGCGGTAGCCGTGGAGCAGCCGGTGTACCTCAACGAGCTGAACGCGGCGGAAAAGTCCGGCGCCGACGTCATTCTGGTCCTGCTGCGGGCCGTGGATCAGATGGCGTTTCTGGCGCAAATGGGCGGTCTCGGGCTGTCCATCGACGTGGCGCCCTACCCGGACCCCGTCACGCAAACCCGTGACTACCTGGCCGCGGCGTTGCTGCGCTACGACGCCATGGGCATGGCGGCACGCGTGGCCTTGTGGGATACGACGCTGGCAGAGGACGGAGCGGACCAGCTGAATCTCCGCTTCATCGGCCGTTCGGCCAACCCCATGGATCCCAGCGGATGGGCGGCGTACCAAGCCGTGCGCATCCTGCACCAGGCCACGGCCGCCACGGGAGCGAAAGACGCTGAGACCCTAATCGCGTACCTCGAGGACCCGAGCACGACCTTCGAGCTCAACAAGGGTCAGCCGCTGTTTTTCGGCCGGGATGATCACCAGCTCTACCAGCCTCTCTACGTCGTTCAAGCGCGCCCGGACGCGCAATGGGACGTCCTGAACGTTTTCAGTCGCGTCGAGTTTGCTCGGGTGTTGACGCAACTGCCGCCGGACGACGGCGTGTACGGCCAGGAGGCGGCTGCGACGGAGGCGGCGGAGGCGGCGCGCTAAGCTGCTTTCCGGCGGCCTCCTTTCGGCTCCGTCGTCTCGGACACGTGCGGCGAGAGTTCCAAAAAAAGGCGGCGGGGAGTTCCCCGCCGCCCATGTTTTTTGCCTTTTGTGCTCGCCGCCCTTACAGGCCGAGGAGGAGACGGCCCTCGTCCAGCGCCTGCAGCAGGCGGTCGAAGGTCGCAACGCCGGCTGCCTCGACGTCCTCCGCCAGGGCCTCGAAGGCCTCCGTAATCTGCGCGTGCGCCTCGGGCACGATCAGGTCGAACAGCCGCCGCAGATTCTCCCTGTAGAAGAACTGCGCCAGCAGGACCCGCTCCAAGGCCAGCTCCGTTAGGCCCGCCTCGTACGCCGCCCGCCCATCCGCGACCAAGTCCGCCACGGTGGCGGCGACCCGGCCCAGCTCGCGCTCAGGGTACAAGTACGCCTGCACCACGCCCTCGAGCGTAGAGACGAACTGGCGGCCCGGGTCTTCCACGCCTTCCGGATCCGCGCCTTGCAGGTCCGGCGGCGTCACGGACGGATACAGCTCCTCGATGCGGGCCAGCGCCAACTCAATCTCGGCGGCCTGCGCCTCGGAGGCCAGCGGCCGCAGGTTGGCCCACAGCTGCTTCACCCGCTGGAACGCGGCCCACCCGTTGGAGTACTCGTAAATGTCGTCTTCGTCCTCGGCCTCCACGGCGTCCTCGAAGCCCTCGGCGACACCGTCATCGGCCAGCATCAGCAGCGCCGCCACCGCGGCCACGAATTCGGGACGCTCGGCCACCTCCACGGGCACCAACGCTGCGTACGCCGCCCGGGCCAGCTGCCGCGCCCGAGTAATGGCCGCCGGCAACTCATCGTACTCTTCCTCTTCCGCCAGCTCCAGCACTTCCTCAAGAGCCTCGTACAGATCCGCCGCCAACCCCGGCGCCACGAGACGCAGGCTGCCGGCCAGGCGCGGGAATTCCCGCGTCAGCACCTTCTCGGTCTGCTCCAACAGGCCGTCCAGATCGTCACCGTCATACGCCGCCAGCGCAGCCAGGCGAATCCCGATGATTTCCGCCGCGTGCGCATGGCCCACGGCCACGGTGTAATCAAAGAACGGATTGTAAATGTACTGTGCAGAAGCCGTTGGCGCGCCCAGCAAGAGCCCGGCGACCACCACCACCGCCGCCAGCGCCAGGTTCGGACGAGCGAAAGCCTTAGTTGTTCTCTTCATTCGGAATCACCCCGATCTTCACAGAGTGCGGCCCGCGGCCGACCGAAATGGTATTCACAACGCACAAGCAACCCACGTCGATGACGGACACGGTGTCCGACAGCCCGTCGGCCGTGTACACCCGCGTCCCGTCGGGACTCACCGCGACACCCCAAGGACGGCGGCCCATGCGTTCCTTGATGACGCTGACGATCTCGTGGGTCTCCGTGTCGATGACGTACACCGCGCTGGTGCCGCCGCCGGCCACGAAGAGCAGCTTGCCGTCGGGCGTGATGTCGATTTCGACCGGACGCGAGTCAAGGCCCAGCGAGATGGTGTCGATGACCGTGTGGGTCGTCACGTCGATGACGGACACAGTGCCGCCGATTTCCGCCGTCACATACGCCCGGGTGCCGTTCGGATGGAACACCAGGTCACGCGGGCGGTTGCCCACCAGGATGAACTTCACGACCCGCTTGTTTTCCACGTCGATAACCGCCACCGTGTGGCTGGTCTCGGCCGTGGCGTACACCCAGCGCCCGTCGGGGCTGACGCCGATGCCCTCCGGCTCGACGCCGACGCGCCACTCACCGATCATTTGTCCGGTGGTAATGTCGTAGCCGGTCGCCAACGCGGCGTTTTCGTTGGCGGCCCAAATTTGCGTGCCGTCCGGGCTGATGGCCACCCGCTCCGGGTTGGTGCCGACCCAGTACTCGGCCACCACTTCGTTGGTCAGCACGTCAATGGCGATGATGCGGTCTTCGGGCGTCTCCAGAATGGGGAAAAAGTCGCTCTGCGCCACGTAAATCGTCCGGCCGTCCGGGCTGACCGCCATGCCCCGCGGCCGCACCTCGCCCGGCCGCCCGTTGAGGGGGATCGTCTTGATGACTTGTTCGGTCGCGCCGTCGATGACCGTCACGCTCGCGCCGTACTCGTTGGACACGTAGATGTTGTAGCCCGCGGCGAACGCGACGGGCTCGATGCCGAAGCCGACCAGCAGCGCGGCCAGCATCCAGCACGCCGCGCGGCGCCGCAGCGAGGCTCGCTTGGTTCCAGCCTTGAGCACGATGATCAGTCCCCTCCCTTTGATCCTCGGTCCAGCCGGAGAAGCGGCCCACAGCCAGCCGCCCCACCGGCCTCGCAAGCCGCCTGCAAGGGCACTCACTCGATGTCGCCCAGCTGGTCCAGGCGCTCCACCGGATCCGTGCCGGGCATGTAGATGGCCGGCAGTTCGCCCACCAGCAAGGCCATGTTCAGCTTCGAGCGGGCATCGTCGCCGGAAGGACCTTGCTGGTTCACGCGCACCAAGTACAAGGACTGCCGGAGCTGGTGGTCCCACGGCCGGAACGACGTGCCGATGCCCTTCCAGACGTCGAAAACCGCCATGGGGCTTGCCAGATAGCTCACCAGATCCTCAGCCCGCACCGACCCGCCGAACAGCACCGCCTCGAACAAAATCTTCATGCTGGCGTAGGCCGCCCACGCCGCGGAATCCATGGGTTCGCCCCACCGCTCCACGTACCGGGCGTTCAGCTCCCGCGCCCCGTACATGTCCAGCGTGGGCTCCCACAAGAGCGAGCGGTACCCCGCGTCTGCGGCGCCTGCCCGCTCCGCCAGCAGCCGGAGGAACGTGCGGGTCTGGGTCTCCGGCGCGGGGAAGCCCGTGATGCGGACGTTGATGCGCGCCGCGGCGTACTGCTCCAGGAAGCGCAGCTGGTCCTCGCCGTTGAGCAGCAAGACGACCAGGTCGGCGTTGGAGCGCCGGATCGCGTTCAGAACGGAGCCGTAGTCGGCCTGCCCGCGCGCCACCGCGGCGCGTCCCACCTCGCGGGCGCCGAAATGCCGCTCGGTCAGCGCGTAGCGCAGCCGGGCGTACAAGGCTTGTCCCGCCGGCGAGTCTTCATAGACGATGTACCAGAAGCGATGCGGTGCGCGGACGAACCAGCCCGCCAGCGCGTCTAGGTACATCGCCGCGCTGGCTTCGATGTGGAACGTCGTCGGCCGTCTCTCCTCCTTTCGCAAGTAGTCGTCGGGCGTGCCGATGTTGAAAAACAGCACGTTGTGGGCGGCAGCCGCCCGGCTCAGCGCCGGCGCGAAGCCTTCGCCGAGGCCGCCGACCACGGCGTAAACGTTGTGCTCCGCCACCAGCTGGGCGACGGCTTCGGCCGCCTCCTCCGGGCTGCCGACGCGGACGATGATGGAGTCAAAGTCCATGCCCAGCATCGAAGCGTTGAAGGCCGTCTCTTCGGTGCCCATGACGGCGCCTTTGACGGCCGCTTCCGCCACGGCGTTCCACAGCACGTCAGCCGTCGTCTCCCCGCCCCGCGGGGCCGGCAAGATGACGCCGACGCGCAAGGGCTCCGTGACAAGCCCTTGGGCAAAGCTGGACGCCGTAAGGCCGGCCAGCACAAGGAGAATCGTCAGCGCCGCCGACGCCGCCCGTACGGCTTGCGCTGCGCGAACCCGCCGATGCTTTTCCATCGCTACCCCCTCTTTCGCTTCGCCTTGCGCATGGTGCGCCGGTTTTGCGCACCTCGTCCAGTCCGCCTCTGGGCGGACCGTCACGTCTTCCGCATCCGGCTCATGGCCGCCGTCGCCAGCACCAGCATCACCAGCGGCAGCACCGTCGCCACCAGCAAATCGGCCCACATCGGCAGCTGCTGGAAGTCCAGCAACGCGTACCGCAGCAAGTCCAGCAAGTAGCTGACGGGGTTCATGTATACCAGCACCCGGAGCCACACGGGCAGCTGCACGACCCAGCCGCCGCCGAGGGCGAAAATGCCCAGGCGCCGCAGCTCGGCCCGCAGCGCGTCGGGAATGTCCAAGAAGCCCGTGCCGCCGATGATGCCCTTCAGCGGGAAGATGGAGCCGGACAAGAAGTACAGAGGCTGGATGATGCCGTTGGAGATAGTGCCGAACCCTTCGAACGTCTTCATGCGGGTGGCGATGACGACGCCCAGCGCCGTCACGAACAGGCCCATGGAAAAAATGATGAGCCACGCCAAGAGGAGCCGCGTCACCGTCAGCGGCACGCCGACGACGGGCGCGAAGGCCAGCGGAATGGAGCCTTGGATCACGGAGATGGAGGCGCCGCCCAGCAGCTTGCCCAGCGCCACCGACAGCATGGGCGCCGGCGACACCAACACCTCCCGCAGGATGCCCACTTCCCGGTCCCACACGATGCCGATGGCGCATTGCAGCGACGCGAACAAGACGTTGAGCGTCACGACGCCCGGCAGGATGTACTGGGCATACGTGTAGCCTTCGATTTCCCGCAGCGACGCGCCCAGGCCGAAGCCGAGGATGACAAGCCACAGAATCGTGCGCGACAAGCCGCCCAGAGGCTGGGAACGCTCCCTAAAATAGCGGAGCATTTCGCGCCGCCAGATGATCCCGATAACGCGCCAGTCCAGCACCGGGCCGCGCGTCAACGACGGCTGCGCACTCACCGCGTCGCCTCCCCTCCTCGCCGCGCAAACCTCAGCAAGTGGTCCCGCGGCGTCGCGGCCTGGTCCCGCAGCTGCCGCCCCGTCAGCTCCAGGAAGACGTCCTCCAGGCTGCACTCCGTCGTACCCAGCGTGCGCTGCTTTACGTCCGCCGGTGCGCCGAAGGCGACCAGCCGCCCTCGGTCGATGATGGCCACCCGGTCGCTGGCTTCGGCCTCCTCCAGGTAGTGGGTAGTCATGAAAACCGTCATCCCTTGGCCGCGCAAGCCCGCGATGCGGTCCCACAAGTGACGGCGGGCCTGCGGATCCAGCCCCACCGTCGGCTCGTCCAAGAACAGCACCTCCGGGTCGTGCATCAACGCCCGCGTCAGTTCCAGGCGCCGCTTCATGCCGCCCGACAGCGCACGCACGGGCCGGCGCGCCGCCTCCGTCAACCCGGCCCACTCCAGCGCCTGTTGCACCCGCTCTGCCACTTGGGCGCGCGGGATACGATAGAGCGCAGCGTGCACTTCCAGGTTTTCCCGCACCGTGAGGCGCTCGTCCAGCGCCGGCTCCTGAAAGACGACACCGATGCGGGCCCGCACCTCTTGCGCCTGCTTGACGACATCGAAGCCGAGAACGCGCGCCTGCCCCTTCGCCGGCCGCAGCAGGGTGATCAAGATATTGGCCATCGTCGACTTGCCCGCGCCGTTCGGGCCCAGCAGCGCAAACAGCTCACCCTGCGGCACCTGGAGCGACACGTCGTCCAAGGCCACGACGTCCCCGTAGCGGTGCCCGAGGCCCTCGCACTCGATGGCAATCATCCGCCGTACCCCTCTTTCACGTCGGCGCCGGCCTGCACCGGATTGGCGCCCGCTTCGGCCATCAGGCGCAGCGCTTGGCGCGACAGTTGCCACACGGCCGGATCCTCGTGGTTGCGCGGGCGCGGCAAGACGGCCGACACGTCCAGCTCGCCGACGATGCGCCCCGGACTGGGCGACATCACCACCACCCGATCGGCCAGGGAAACGGCCTCCACGGGATTGTGCGTGACGAAGACGACCGTGCAGCCGGTCTCTTCCCAGAGGCGCAGCAGCGCGCCGCGCATGCGGTGGGCCGTCAACTCGTCCAGAGCGCTGAACGGCTCGTCCATCACCAGCACGTCCGGCTCGATGATGAGCGCCCGGGCCACCGCCACCCGTTGCTGCATGCCGACGGAGAGCTGCCCCGGGTAGTAGTCGCCGAACCCTTGCAGCCCCACCCGGGCCAGCCAGTCGTCTACCCGCTTGGCCGCCTCCGCCGTGCGGCCTCGCCGGCCCAGCACCAGCCGTACGTTGTCGCGCACCGTCATCCAGGGCAAAAGGCGCGCTTCCTGAAAGACGTAGCCGATGACGGGCCGCCCCGACGGCCAGGGAACCGAGCCTTCCGGGCCCGCGCCCGCCGCGCTCGCGGTGAAGCGGACTTCCCCTTCAAAGTCCGCATCGAGACCACTGAGAATGTTGAGCAACGTCGTCTTGCCGCACCCCGACGGCCCCAGCAGCGACACGAACTCGCCCGGTGCGACGGTCAGATTGACCCCTTGCAGCGCCCGTTTCGGCACCCCGCCGGACGCCGCTCGGTAGGTTTTCGAAACGCCCGCAACGATGATGCCAGCGCCCTTGTTCATGAAACGCCCACTTGCCCTGTCCAAACCGCCTGGCGGGAGCGCCAGCGGAAGGCGTACCAGTCCCAGGCCCGCATCATCAGGCGGTCGATGGCCGCCAAGATGACGACCATGACCAGCCCGTACGCCAGGATGCCGCGCATGTCAAACATTTGAAAGAAAAACGAGATCTGGTATCCCACGCCGCTGCTGCGTCCCACCAGCTCGGCGAACACCACCATCTTCCAGGCCAGCGACATGGCGCTGCGCGCGGTGCCGGCGATGTATGGAAACAGCTGCGGGGCGACGACGTGGCGCAGGAGCGCCCAGCGCGACAGGCGAAACGCATGCGCCATTTGGATGAGCTTTTGGTCCAGCGCCCGCGCGCCCTCTTGAATTTGCGTCACCACGCTCGGCGCCACGACCAGCACGATGGCCACGACCGCCGCCGTGTCGTTGAGCCCGATGAGGATGTACGCCACCACGATAGGCACCACGCGCGGAATGGACAGTCCCGTCAGCAGCCATGCGCTGCCCAGCCGCTCCGCCCAGCGCAGCGTGCCCATCAAGATGCCGGCGATGACGCCGGCGGTCATCGAAATGGCGAACGAGAGCAGGACCCGCTCCATCGTGACGGAGACGTGCCGCCAAAGCCGCCCCCGCTGCCACTCTTGCCAGAGAAACTGGAGCGTTTCCTTTGGGCCGGGAAAGACGGCGGGCGAAAGCACGTGGGACACCAGCATCCAGACGGCCGCGATGGACAAAACGGATACGATTGCAAGCCAAACGTCTTTCCCGGCCGCGATGCGCCGTCCGGTCCGCATGTCAAAACGCAAACTCCGTGCTGAAAGCGTCCGCGTCGAGCCGGTCCGTGCCGACCACGTCGGCGCCCGCCACGGCCACCATCTGTTCGACCAGCTCCACCAAGCCGCGGACGATGTCGTCGTTCCACTGGCGCGGCAAGGAAGCTTCCCAGCGCGCACGCACGCTCGGCATCAGCGACTCGTCCGGCAGCGAATACAGCCCCTCGGCCAGGATGGAAGCCCAGATGCCGTCGTCATGCCGCATCCGCTCTGAAGCCAGGTCGACGGCTCGCAGGAATGCGGCCAGCGTCGCTCGATCCAAGTCGTCGCGGGCGATAATGAGCAGATTGGGCAGGTCGGAGCTCAGGCCCAGCTCATCCAGCATGCCGTGCACCGTGGCGATTTCCCGGAACTCGCCGCTGGCCACCATGCGCGCGGCGAAGTGCCAGAACGGCAGCACGGCGTCCACTTCCCCGCGCCGCGCCAGTTCCATCATCAGCGGCGCCGCCGCAGCGATGGTTTCGCTGTCGAACTGCGGGTCAAAGCCGTAGCGGCTGGCGGCCAACACCCGCAAGACGAGCAGGCTCTTGTCGGACAGGCTGGCGGCCGCGATGACTTTGCCGCGCAGGTCGGCAACGGACTGGATGTCGCTGTCGGCGCGAACGATTAAGCCGCCCAGCGCCAGCGAATACGGGTACACGGCCCGCACCGGAATGCCCCGAGACCTCATCAAGACGACGTTGACGAAATCATCCACCGTAACGTCGACTTCGCCCGCCATCAGCGCCAGCTCGGTCGCTTCCTTGGTGGCGAACGTCCTCGCCTCGATGCGCAGGCCAAGTTCCTGGTCGATGCCGAAATACTCGATGGCGTGCAGCACCCAGCTGAAGGTGCCCGAAGCCTGCAGCCCGACACGCACCACGCCGGCCGGCTGGGCCGAAACGACCGGCGAAAACCCAAGGCCGGCCAGCATCACCAACGCTACCAACGTCCCAAGAAAAGCCGCCGCGTTCCGACCGCCATACACTCGGAACACGCCTTGCATCCCTTCTTTCCCTCCCTATGCAAGCAGACGCATCCGACGGTGCGCAGCCAACTCCGGTCTACGCGCAGCGACAATTGTCCGCGCCGTGTGTGACATTTGTCCTATTAACCCGAGAGAAAGGTATTTCACCCTTCGGGCCGAAATTCCTGCCGCCGCGCCGGGACATTCGCACCCCGGACAAAGTCGCATCTCACCGACTTGTTCTATTCGTAGGGGCGTTGTAACGTTTCCTTACAATTGCTCCGGTATTATTTCTTCTAATGTAAGAAAGATTGACACTAATTTCCTTCCGATGATAGACTGAAGCCGAGCGCCAGGAGCCAAAGGGCGCAACTGCTGGCGACGCGGTTAGGTGGTGAGGGGCCGTGTCGCGAGCAGCACCAAGATTCCTTCGGACTCCCGGTCTCGGCTTCGAGGTGGACTATTCGACGCGAGTCGTCACGTCCCTGCGCGATAGTCGCGACAATTGGGGGAAGGAAGGAATTAAGGAGAATGATGCAAATTGAAGTCTTCGATTGGACAGTGCGCTTTCCAGATTCGCCCCCAAGGGTCGCGTCGAGTCTACTCCGAGCCGCTGGAAGCCTGCGCTCCCCTGGGGCCGCAGCTCCGGGACTTCCTCTGGCTGCAATTTGGCGCCGTGCCTCGCTCTTTCGTGGCGTCCGTCGGCACGTCGCGGCAGCTGCTCGACTTGGACCGCACGCCGGCACAGCTCGGCCTGCAGCCGGAGGATGTCATCGTCGTCAACTGGCCCACGTCGTTGCGGGGCGAGACGGTGCTGGAGGTTGCGCGTCCCATCCTGGAGCAGACGAGCCGGGCGTTGCGCAAGGCGGCCACGTACGGCGTGGAAACGGTGTGCTACTGGGCGGGGGTGTGGGAAGACGACCGCTGGAAAATCATCGCCGTCATGCGCCCCCGCTTCCTCGTGGCCACCTCGTCGCGGGTCGAGATTTCGGCCGAGGAAAACCGGCGCATCGAGCGGATGCTCCCCGCGCAGGCCAGTATCGTGGCGCAAGTGCATTCGCACTTGGGACCCGTCTTTCACTCCCGCTGGGACGGGCGCTACCCGTTTTCGCTGGAGCCGGGCTTTCTCAGCATCGTGGTGCCGGCGTACGCCGACGCCGGCACGGTTTGGACCAGCGGCGTTCGGGTGTTTGAGCTGATCCGCTGCCCAAACTGGCGCGAGTGGAGTCCGGAGGAAATCCGGCGGCGCCTGCAAATCACGGAAGGGTCGGTGAACGCCCGTACTTACGTGGAAGGTGGTCGGCGCCAGGTTGCGCCGCGCAAGAGAAAACGCCGGCCTCACACAGGAGGCCGTGGCGCGTAGGCTCAACATGAGCCGTCCCACCATCTCGCAAATCGAGGCGGGAAAGCGGCCCGTCAACGGCCTGGAGCTCATTCGTTTCGCCAAGCTGTACCGGGTGTCGGTGGCCAGCCTTCTGGACGACGAGCAGGACCCCACGGCCCGGGCGGAAGGGGTGTATTTTCCCGGCCTGGAAGAGCCGGTCGCCGACGGGCCCGGCCGAACGCCCGACTTGCGGCCGGCGGTACGGGCCGCACTGCAAGCTTTTGTCGTGCATTGCCGCGACTACGCATATCTCGAGCGGCTCGTGGGCGCGCACCCCAAGGGACTGACGGTGCGCTACGTGCCCGAGGAGCTGAGCGATGACCCGGAGGAGCAAGGAGAGCTGGCCGCCGCGCAGGAGCGCAACCGCCTCGGACTGGGCCAGGCGCCCGTTTTGTGCCTGCCGGAGCTGCTGGAGCGCCAAAGCGTGAAGGTCTTCGTGGCGAGCCGGCCCGACGCGCCGCATCTGTCCGCCGCTACCCTCTACCGCAGGGACTTCGGCCACGCGCTGTTCGTCAACGTGGCCAACGCCCTCTTTCCCCCGACCTGGCTCAACTTCACCGCCGCCCACGCATACGCGCACTTGCTGTTTGACAAAGACTCAGACATTGTCGATTACAACAATTTCTTGGCGGACCGCCGGCCCGCAGAACGGCGGGCCAACGCTTTCGCGCTGGCGTTTCTCATGCCGAGGGAGCTGGTGGAAGCGGAGTTGCGGGCGATCGGCTGGCGCGGCCACGACGCGGTAGGCGAGTCGGAGCTGGTGTATTTGGCGCTCCGGATGGGCGTAACGTTTACCGCGCTGCTGCAGCGCTTGCACCGGCTGGGGTACCTCTCGGACGACGCCCGCCAAGAGCTGCTGGAGCGGCAACACGCGGCGGGACGCTGGGAAGAGCTGGACTGGGCTTTGGCAATGCGGGACGCGCACGAGGAGTGGACCGTATACCGGCAGCGGGGGCGGTTCCGCCTTCTGGCGGCGCAGGCGTATCGCCGGGGGCTGCTTCCACTGGACCAAGCGGCGCAGCTGACGGAAATGCCGCCGGAAGTCTTCCGGCGCTTCGCCGAGCGTGGCCTGCCCAACCAGCCGCCGGCGCCCTGTTCCGCCCTTTCTGCCCTGGAGGAGTGAGAACGTAGCCGGGGGTGAGCACGTGACACGGCGCATCCTGCCCCGCAGGCTGAAGCCCGGAGGCACGGTGGCTCTCGTGGCGCCCGCCTCGCCCATCTACCGCAACGGCGAGACGCCCAGGCAAATTGTCGAGCGGGTGCGGCGGCGCCTGCACGCCGCGGGATTTCGCACCGTGGTCGCGCCGCACGCGTACGACGCCCGGGGATACTTGGCCGGGCGGGACGAGGACCGGGCGCAGGACCTGCTGGAGGCGTTCGCCGATCCGGCCGTCGACGCCATCCTCTGCCTTGGGGGCGGCTACGGCTCGCCGCGCCTTCTCGATTTGCTGGACTATGACCTCATCGCCCGCCATCCCAAGATTTTCGTGGGTTACAGCGACATCACCGCGCTGCATGCGGCCATCGGACGGCGAACGGGGCTGGTGACGTTTCACGGCTTGATGGGCTGGGACTTGGCGCCGCGGGCCGACGCCAACCCGCGAGCGGTCGCCTTCTCCTGGGAATGGTTTGTCCAGGCCGTCACGCGCGCGGAACCCCTGGGCGAGCTGCCTGCCCGCGCGCCGTGGCAACCGCAGCCGCTTTACACCGTCGTTCCCGGTTCGGCATCCGGCCGGCTGGCCGGAGGCAACTTGTCGCTGCTGGCGGCAACGCTGGGCACGCCGTACGAAGTCGACACGGCGGGCAAAATCCTTCTCATTGAAGACGTGGGCGAAGCGCCGTACCGCATCGACCGGATGCTGACGCAGCTGAAGCTGGCGGGAAAGCTGGACGACGTCGCAGGCTTTCTCATCGCCGAATGGGTCGACTGCGAGCCCGAGCCTGGACGGCCGTCGCTGACCCTCGCGCAAGTGCTGGAAGACATCATCGCGCCGCTGGGCAAACCGGCGGTGGCGGGCCTGGCGGCCGGCCACGGCCCGGGACGGCTGACGCTGCCGCTGGGAGTGGAAGTGCGGATCGAAGCCCCCGACCCGGATCGCCGCACGTCCGGCTTCTCGTATCCTCGCGTCATCGTCACGGAGCCGGCCGTCGTGGACTAAACGATGGCGTTGGCTAAGGAATGTCCAGCTCGTGCCGGGGCTGGCGGGACATCAGGCGGCGCAAGCCTTCCTCCGGGGAGAGCCCCTCGTACAAAATGCGGTAGACCACTTCCGTGATGGGCATCTCGATGCCCAGCTCGCGGGCGAGCAGGTAGGTAGCCCGGGTGGTCGGCACGCCCTCGACCGTGACGCGCGGGTCCAGCGGCTCGCCTCGTGCAATGGCCAGGCCTGCCTGCCGGTTGCGGCTCAAGTCGCCGGTGCACGTCAGGATCAAGTCGCCGATGCCCGACACGCCGGCGAACGTCATGGGGTCCGCTCCCAGCGCCACGCCCAGCCGCGCGATCTCCGCCACCCCGCGGGTGATCAGCGCGGCCCGAGCGTTGTGGCCCATCCCAAGGCCATCGGACATGCCCGCCCCAATGGCGATGATGTTCTTCAACGCCCCGCCCAGTTGCACGCCCACGATGTCGGTGCTGGTCCACACCCGCAGCCGGTCGTTCATGAACGCCGACTGAACGAAACGCGCCGTTTCCAGGTCCGCCGACGCCACGACGGTGCCGGCCGGAAGCTCGCGCGCGATTTCGATGGCGAAGTTGGGACCCGACAGAACGGCAATTCGCCGCGCTGCTGCGCCGGCGTCCGTCCCGCCTGTTCCGGCGCCCAGCAGCTCCTGGGCGATGACCTGGCTCGGCAGCCGCGGCTCCTCGGCGAAGAGCGCCTTCACCACCGACACGATGATGGCCTTCTCGGGCACGAACGGCCGCAGCCGCCGGCACAGATCCCGCAGCCCGCGGCTGGCCGGCGCGAGGACGACCAAGTCCGCATCCTGCACGGCCTCCGTCAAGTCGGCTGTGGCCGACACGTTTTCAGGAAACACCACGCCCGGCAGGCGCCGCGCGTTGACGCGGCTAGCGTTGAACCGCGCCGCGTCTTCCTCGGAGCGGAAGTACAGACGCACGGAATGGCCGCTCTTCGCCAGCGGAACGGCCAGCGCCGTGCCCCACTGCCCCGCGGGCACGATGGCTGCCGTAAGCTTCATGGCTTCAACTCCCGACGATATGCGATGCTGCTTGCTTCCCCAAGTTCTTGTTTCCCGCGGCCCGCCAGGATCGCACCGATGTACCTAAATAGGACCGCAACGACTTCGCTATGTTCTCGTATGCGGTCAGAGAACCCTGCCGACCCGGCGAGGGCTACAAACAAGAGGAAAGGCGCGAAGGGAAAAAGCACTATTGTTTCGAATTATATTGAGGCTAGGCACGCGTTAACATCAGTCCAACAAAGCTTGAATGGGTGGAGACAAGGCTTTGCGACATGGTGTCAAACCGCTGAAGCGGCTTTTTCCAATCCTGGTTGGCGTCAGTTTGGTGCTCTGTCCTGCCGCCGCGGCCGATGCGGACGAGGCGCCCGCGGCGCCGCTGCGCAACGCTTTCGGCCTCGGCGTCAGCGTGCGAACGCTCGGCGTACCGTTTCTGGCGGCCGCGCTGTACTCCGACGACCTGACCCTCACCGTGGAAGCGGGCGAAGCGCAGCATACGCTGCTGGACGTCGAGGCGCGTACGCGCCTCATCATGGGGCTGGCTCGCTACCGGCTGCCGATCGCGTGGAACGACTGGCGGCCTGCCGCCGATCTCGGCTTTCTGACCGTCAGCGCCCAAGCGGCCGGCGTCGAGCTGGGCGCGAGCGGCTTCACCGTCGGCGCAGGGGTCGAGCGGCCGCTGACTGCCGACGGCTCCTGGCACCTGCGCGGCGAAGCCCGGTACATCCGCATTCTCAACCGCTCGCACTGGCTGGCGGGCATCAGCCTCGAGCGGCGCTTTCGGCTGCCGGACAGTCCCGCGGCGCCCGGCCTCGGCGGCGCTGGAAGCCCCGGGCAGGCCACAACCGGCGTGCCTGTGGCGGCCGTCTCCGCTTCCGGGAGAATTACTCGCGTCAGCCTGCCCATGTCGGTTTCAGGCTCCTGGGAAGTCTACGCGGACTTGCGGACTCGCTCCGCTTCCCTCTTTCTCGAGGGGACAGCAGACGGGGTGAGCGGGTCCTACGGCTTCTCCAACGCCACTTGGGTGTCGTTCGACGGGCGCACGCTCTCGATCACGTTCGAGGAAAGCGCCACTCACGAAGGCATGCCGGTGCGGGGCACCGTCTACGTGTCCGTCTCGCCGGCGAGCTTTTCGGTCAGCATCTCGGCTCGCCGTTCCGACGGCCTCTCGGCATCGGCGGGCATTTCCGGCGTGACGACGTCCTTCGAGGTCGTCCCGCTCCAGGAAGAAGAGTAGCGCCAGCCAGCCGCAACCAAGAAAGGCGGCAACGGCCGCCGCGGCGATAGGCGCCGGTCGCCGAAAGAAGAAAGGCGCTCGCGAGGAGCGAGCACCCTTCGCACAACTCAGCACTGTACCGCGTACTGCGCCGGGACACCTCGCCCATGCCCCGGCACAAGAACTTGCCGACCGCGTCAGCGCCGCGGGCCGGGACGGCGCATGTCAGGAATCCGTCCCAGCACCGGCAGTCCCAGCAACTGCGCCACCTCGTCCGGCGACTTGACCGTCGTATCCACGAACTCCCACACGAAAACGGCGACCAAACCGAGGAACAGCCCGAGGAAGGCGCCCAGCGCCACGTTCAGCATGGGCCGGGGACTGACTGGATTCTCCGGCGGCACGGCGGGATCGATGATGGCCACCGTGGGTGCGCGCATGGCTTCCGCGATACGCACGTCTTCATACCGGCTGCGCAGCAGCAGGAACGTGTGCTCCAACACGTCGCGCTCGCGCGTCAGCGCCGCCAGCATCATCTCCCGCTCAGGCAGCGCCGCGAGCCGCTCCTCCAGCACCGCGATTTCCTGCTGCAGCGCTTCCCGGCGCGCCGCATGCGCGGCCGCTTCCGCCGTCGCCCCGCGCCGCACGGCGTCTTCGTAGTTCAGCTGCGCCTCCAGCTGCCGCGCCTCCAAGTCGCTGATGCGGCTCAGCAACGTGCGCGTCTCGTCCGACGGCGACACCGGCCCCATGTTCTCCCGGAACGTCTTCAGCGCTTCCTCCGCCTGCCGCAGCTGCTCCTCGGCGATGGCTAGCTGCTCTTCGATAAACTCGCGCGCCACCGTAAGCTCGCTGCGGTTCAGCTCCCGATTGAATTCGATGAAGCTTTCCGCCACTGCGTTTGCGATCTCCGCCGCCACCTGCGGATTCGGATGCCTGGCAGAGACGACGATGGTCTCCGTGTTGGCCACCGGCTGAATGGTAATGTATTCACTCAGTCGCTCCTGAAGCTGCGCCCGAGCCGCGGGACTCAAGCGCGCTTCGGCCATTTCCGCCACTTGGCGGCTACGCAGTATCTGGACGCTGTTTTGCAGCAAATTGCGCGTCACGACGGAGCCGCCGGTGTCGAGAAACATCCGTTCCCCGGACGCGTTCGGATCCTTGATGAGCAGCGTCGTGCTGGCTTCGTAGATCGGCGTCGCCGCAAGGGTGATGATGTACGCGGCGGCGATGGTCAAGACGCATGCGCCGATCACCACCCACTTGCGGCGCAAGAGAGCTCCCCACAGCTGCCGTAAATCGATGACGTCTTCGTCGACACGCAGCTGCTCTGCGTTGATTTCCATCGATCGTCCTCCCAACTCCCAGGTCCTCCCGCGGCCGCGGCGGCTCGGCAACGTGCCTGCTGTTAGGGGAACGGACTCCACCGCGTTTTCACCGGAATTCGGCGGTCAACGTCCCCGCAGCACGTTGAGCAAACGCGCACCCAAGCCTTGCCGCTCCAAAATGCGGGGCGGTTCGAGCCTGGCACCGGCCAGCACCGCGGCCGGGTGGTCCTTAACCAGCTTTTGCGCTTGCTCGGGCCCAAGCCACTCCGCCAGCATATCCACGTACTTGCCCAAAGACGGCCGCCGCGCGTAGACGCCGTGGCAATCGGTGGCCACGAAGTGCACGTAGCCGTGGGTCAGCAGGTACTTGGCCGCCTCCCGGGCTTCGTGCCGCGAGCGCAAGCTGCTGGCGTTGACCTGCAGCAGCGCGCCCGCTTCGACCAGCCGCCGAGCCAGCTGCGGCTTGCTCGCGATGGCCGTGTTGCGCTCCGGATGGGCGATGATGGGCGTAATGCCCAGGTGCACCAAGTCCGAAACAATGCGCTCCGCGTAGTCCGGCAGTTCCGACGCCGGCAGCTCCACCAGCATGTAGCGCCCAGCGTCGCCATAAGTCAGCAATTCGCCGCGCTCCAGCCGAGCGACCAGGTCCGGCGACATGTACACCTCGCCGCCGGGGTGAATCGTGACGTCGATTCGCTGACGGCGCAAGCGGTCGCGCAGTTCCTCCACCAAAGGCAACACGTAGCGCCGGTGATTGGCGAATGCGCCGTCCGGCATCATGTGCGGCGTAGCGACCATATCCGTAATGCCCTCGGCCGCCGCCATCCGGACCAGCGCCAACGCTTCGTCCCACGTGGCCGGACCGTCGTCGATGCCCGGCAGCACGTGCGCATGCAGATCAATCACGGCCATCCCTCCCTGTTTGACCGGTCCCCCCAGCCAACGCGCAACCCAACCAGTCATCCCGCTCGATGCGGAGGAACTGCCGCCGCTTCAGTTGTTGCCACGCGGTTAACCCGCCGGCGTATCAACCCCCGTCTTCACCGTTTCGCCTTTTTCCCGAACCTCGACCGGACGCGCCGCCAAACCTTTCGCAAGCCGCTTGCCAGCGACTTGTCCTCGGCCGAGTAGTAATAGTAGTAATAATAGCCCGAACCATGGTGCACACGGTTCACGACCACGCCCAGGATGCGCCCGCCGACTCGATGCAACTGCTCCAGAGCTACCCGCGCCATCTCCCGCTGAGTGACGCCCACGCTAACCACGAGGACGCAACCGTCCACGTGAGGCGCGAGCAGGCCGGCGTCGGTGACGACGGTAACCGGCGGCGCATCGTACAAGATGATATCGGCGTGCTCTTTAAGCTCCTCCATGACGGACAGCATCCGCTTTGATTCGAGCAGCTCCGCCGGGTTGGGCGGCGTAGGCCCCGCCGTGAGGAGCCGAACGTTGGGGACGTGGGTCTCGCGCAACGCCTCCTTCACCGTGGCTTGTCCCACCAACACCGACGTTAAACCGACGCCGTCGGGCACCTGAAACATCTTGTGCACCGACGGGCGCCGCAGGTCCGCGTTGACGATGATGACGCTGCGCCCCACCTGGGCGAAGGAGACGGCCAAATTGGCCGCCACCGTGCTCTTGCCGTCGCCCACGGTGGGACTCGTGATCAGAATGCTCCTCAGCGGACGATCCGGGTTGGTGAACTGCAAGTTGGTCCGCAAAATGCGGTAGGCCTCCGCGGCCACCGACTTCGGGTCGTGCCACGTAACAGGCCCTACTACATCCCCCACTTCTGCGACCTTGGAACGCGCCACATACACCCTCCTGACCGCGAAACGACACCCAAGTGAAACGTTTTTCTTCCTTAACTGTAAATGCATGAGTGCCGTGAGCCTACAAATTCCACCATCACCGAACCAGATCCTGCAGCATAACTTTTTCATCTTGACGTCTAGGCCGGCTAAAGGGAATTCATTCCATTCGCTTTCAGCAATTTGGACAAGAAAAGTTCGGCCGCTGTTTCGACGATAATGGAAGTGGGTAGACCATCCCAAGGAAAGGGAGTCATACCATGGGTCATCCTACGCAGCCGTCGCCGGAGTTCTCGTACTATGCCGACGAGGAAATCGACTTGCTGGACCTGATTAAGGTCCTATGGCGATCCCGGCGGCTGATCGCCGCCGTCACCTTGTTCGCGGTGCTCGCCGGGTTGCTGTTCGGCTTGACGCGGGAGCGCACCTACGAGTCCGTGGCCGTGTTCGTCCTCGAGCGCCCCGCGAGCGTCACCCAGAACGTCACGACCAGTACCGCGGCCCTGGTCAGCGTGTTGCGCAGCCGCATGCTGGCTGAAGCCGTCGTGGACGAATTGCAGCTCCCGTCGCGCTGGGACGGTGTCAGCCGCTCGCAAGCGGTACGCCGCCTGCAGGAAAATGTCACGATTGATGTCAACGACCGCGACGGCATCGTCACGGTCAAGTTCAAAGACCCGAATCCCGCCTTGGCGCGCGACGTGGTCCAGACGTATATCACTCAGTTCGAAGCGGTGGCCCGGCAGCTGGTGGCGGACGAGGCGCAGCGGGCGACCGCGGCGGCTGAGCAGCGGCTGTCGGCGGTGGCAGCCGATTTGCGCGCGGCGGAAGCGGCCCTGCAGAGCTTCAAGGAACAGTACGGCATCGTAGACTTGGTGCAGCAGACGGCCCTGCTGGTTGAGGCGCACGCGGCTGTCGTCGACCAAATTCGCGCGCTCTCGGCGGAGCTGTCGGGGAAGCAAGCGTATTTGCCCGCAGACGATCCCGAGGTGCAGGAGCTGGTGGCCCGCATCGCGGCGCTGGAGCGGCAGCGCCAAGCGCTGGAAGAGGGCGCGGCGGACGAGTCGCAGGGCTCTAAGTTCGGGCTCAACGACGCACCAATGCTGGCCCTCGAACTGGAGCGGCTGGAGCGAGAAGTGCGGGTGCAGCGCGAGCTGTACCAGTCGCTTCGGCAACAGTACGAAGCGGCGCGCCTTGAGGCGGAAGCGACCATCACCGTGGCGCGCCTTATCGATCCGCCGCAAGTGCCGGAGGAGCCCGCCTCCCGGCGCCTGCTGCTTCACGTGGCCATGGCCGGTTTTCTCGGTGTATTCGTTGGCGTCATGGCCGCGTTCGTCATCGAATTTCTCCGCCAGCGCGCCCAGGACGAGGAAGCCGTGCGCGAGCTGCCTTTCTTGAGCCGCTTCCGCGAGCGGACTTCGTGACCGTATGTTTGCCCGCCGCGCCAAGGCCTCGGCTTTCTCGCCGTCCGCTCCGGCGGGAGGCCTCGGCGCCCGGTGCGGTGCTTACAGGCGAAACGTCAAGCCCGCCGTGAGCTGGTGAACTGTGTACGCTTCGTCCGGCCGAGCCGCGTCGCGGGCGTCGACGAACTCGTAGCTCATCCACCATTCCGCATGCTCCGACAGGCGGTAGGCGGGACGCAACTCCAGCGCGTTCCTCTGCCGCCTGTCGTCGTGCAGGCCCCACGTTCCCGTCAGGCGGAACGTCCAGGTCGCGCCGCCGTATTCGGCCATGAACTGCCAACGCCGCGTTTTTGAGCCGGTCGGCGCCGCCGGCTCGCCGGGAAGGGCGGTGCCGGTCGTAACGCTGCGGGTGAGGTCGTACGTTAAGCTCGTCGTCCACGACGGGCTCCAGCGCAAGTTCACAGCCACCTGCCATCCCTGCTCGCTGGTGGCGGCGGTCCCGCGGCCGGACCGTTCCCGGCTTCCTTTCGTCCAGCGATACACCACCGCGCCGCTCACGTGGTCGGTCGGCGCCGCCGCCAGCGTGGCCACGTGGCTGAGGCTGAAGCGCCCCTCTACCCTGGCGCCCTCGTGGACCGTGGCCAGCAAACTCGCTCGCAACTGATAGTCCGCCACCAGGCGGCCCCAGCTGCGGCCCGCGTCGAAGGATAAGGTGCCGCTTTCCACGGCGGCGGAGCGATACCGGCTCAGCGCTCCGGCTCCCTGCACGCGCACGTACATGCCGTCTTCGCCCGTATACGACGCGTTGCCGAAAAGGCTGTACACCGTGCGCGGTTCCTCGCCCACCGTTTCCGGATACAGCAGCTGCACGCCGGCTGTCACACTTCCCCGCCAGCGGGCGCCCGAACCCGGCAACGTCAGGCGCGCTTCCAGCTTGTCCTTGTATTGCTCGTCGCCGTGCGTAAACGTCACCGCATACGGCAGACGCCCCAGCACGCCGACCGCCGCCAGCCGGTACCACTCCGGCGCCCAGCCCGCGCCCGTCGCATCCAGCCGTTTGCTGAATTCCAGGCCGACGTCCGCCGCCCCGCGCCAGCGGAGCTGCCCGTCCAAGCCGTATTCGGCCGCCGGCGCCGTTCCCCCGCCCAGCCCGCCTACGAGCCGCAGCCGGCCCGTCCACGGCTCGCCGTTGTACGCCGCGCCCACCGCCGGCCGGTACACGACGCTCTGCTGCCGTTCCGTTACGGTCAGGTCTCCCAGCAGCGACCACGTGTCCGTGAGGACGTATTCGTTGACCGTGCCCGCCGACAGGCGCGTCTCGGGCGGCCGCAGCGTCGCCGGCGACACGTAGCCGTCGCCGGCCAGCTCCAGCCACGACGAAGTCCGCCACCTTCGGCTCCGGTACTCCAGCCGCTGCCGTGTCTCAAGCCCCGCCAGCTCCTCCACCGCCTGCGCCCCGTCGGTCACCTGCTCGTACTCCACTGTGACGCGGCTGCCGGGAGGCAGGTCAAACGCGAACGTGATGAGGCCGGAGTGGTAATCGATGACATAGTCGAGGGTGCGGATCAGCGTCTCATCCGGTACGCCCGGAAGGCCCCACGCCACCGTGACCTGCTCGCTCTGGTACAAAACCGGCCGGTGCGGCAGGCGATATTCCCGCTGTCCTTCCATCGCGTGGAACTGGTGCGTGCGGGGAACTGTCTGGACGGAAAAGCGCTGCAGGTCAGTGTACACGAAGGTGCTGAGCAGGCGCGCGGTCCATCCTCCTGCCGAGGCAGGACTGCTCGCGCCGCCGCCTACGGAGCCGAGGTCGCCGCCAACGCCGGTGGTTCCTGAACCGCCCGCCGCGCTCCAGAAGGACTCGACGTGCGCTCCGTATGCCGTCAATGTCGAGCCCGCCTGCAGTAGGATGGCGTCGTTGTCCACCGGCAAGTGGTCCCGCAGGAAAAAGCCCCGTAGCGAGACCGACCGCTGCTCCTCCGTCCCGCCGAGGTCGTAACCGGCCAGCACGGCCAGGAACCGGCTGGACAAAGCGGGGTCATCCACTTCGTATTGATACACGGCGCGAATGCGCTGATGGCTGAGCACGACTTTGTTGAAGTAGACGAAACCGCCCTGATAGTCCATGTAGTAGTCTCCGTCGCCGGGCCCGGCGCCGCGGCGCTGCAGCTGCCCGTCGAGCAAGATCTGCTCGCTTTGCTCGATGATCTGGCGGTGGCCGAGAAAGTACGGCCCGAAGGAGTCGTCGCCGGACAGCGTCACGTCGGCCGTCCGGCTGGTGGTACGAGCCGCGACCACTTCCAGCGCGGGTCCGCTGCCGGACGAGCTCCCGGCCTCATACAGCAACGCCGCGCCGCTGGTCCAACGCGTGTAGGCCAGCCCCGCGCGGGCGAAGCTGACGGGGCGCGGCCCTATGCGCAGGCTCCAATCCCGGTACGCCAGGCCCAACGTATGGCTGGGCTTGTCCCCCGTCACCGAATGCACGTCGAGGCGAAAGTGGCCGGGAAGAGAAGTGCGTAGCAGGAGTTCTCCGGACAGGCGCACGTCGGGATTCAGGGAAGGCACGTGCCCTTCTTCGTGGCGCAAGAAACCTTCCCGGCTGCCCGTCAGCCGCCCCAGCGAGAGCGTCAGCGACTGCTGGACGCGCAACACGTCGGGGTTCGCCGCCGGTGCGCCCGCCGGCGCTGCGTCGCCCGCCTGGGCCCATGCGTTCCCGGCCGCCGCGGCGAGCAAGCCCGCCCAGAGCAGCCAGACGAGCGCCCGCCGCCGGAACCGCTTAGAAGCGCCAGCTGGTCGACACCACGTGCGCGCCATAAACTTCATCCGCCCGGTAGGCGTAGTCCAAGGCCAAGCCCCGCAGCACCACGCCCACGCCTACGGCAAGCCCGCCGTCGCCGCGCCAGCCGGCCCGCAGCGCCACTTCCCGCAGCGCTAAGGAGTCAGCGTCGCCCGAAACCTGCAGCACCCGCCACTCGAGCCCTGCGCCCCACGCCAGCGTCTCGTCTTGCCGCCGCGCCGATACGCCCGCCGTCCAGCGCGCGCCGCCCAGCGTGAGCGCCACCCGGTGCACGGGCGTCGAGCCCGGCTCCACGGCACCGCTCTTGTAGCGCACCCGGCTCGCAGCGTCCACCACGGCCACGTCCAGCGCCAACCACTCCGCCCCCGCCGCGGTCCCGCCGGCGCCCGCGTCCAGCCTGCGGGTGTACGCCAGCCCGGCGTCAAGCGCGAAGCCGAGCGCCGTCTCGTCCAGGTCCGTGCCCGTGCCGTCGAGCGAGACGACCAGCAGCTTGGGCGTAATGCCTACCGTCAACGCGCCGCGGCCCAGGCGGAACGTCCCCGCCGCCGTCAGCCCCAGCTGATACGTGTTGTAATCGAAGCCGAGGCCCTCCGGCGTCTGCCGCACGATGGCCTGTCCGCCCCAGCGCCAGCCGGGCGCCGAAAGGCCGGGTTCCCGCGAGGCCGCCGCGCCGGACCCCGACGGCGCGCCCGCGCACCAGCCTACCGCGGTAAACGGCACGCCGAAGGGCCGCATCTGCTGCACGCCGATCTGCCCGCTGACGCACCCCCGCAGCGCGGCCGGATTGAACAGCGCGGCGAACGCGTCGTCGGCGGGCGCGCCATACAAGAGGGACGCCTGGAAACGGCCGCCCCAGTCGAAGTGCGGAAACGCGCCTCCCATCGCAGCCGAA
This sequence comes from Bacillota bacterium, assembly GCA_017577945.1. Classification (NCBI taxonomy): domain Bacteria; kingdom Bacillati; phylum Bacillota; species Bacillota bacterium. The sequence goes on along the minus strand of PKQS01000008.1, from coordinate 321,733 downwards.
GCCTCCGGCACCGCCACCCCCACCGCCAGCACCGCGACGATCAGCGCCGAGGCCAACCGTTTCCGCCGGCGTCCCATCGCTCGCTCCCCTCCCGAAAACCCCGCGCCGGCGGCGCGTCCGTGCGCCGGCCGGCGCGGAAGCCTCTAAACGCGCCTTGCCCGCTTATTCCACCGTGAACGTCCACAACGCGCTGACGGCGTACGCATCGGCCCGATGCGCCGCGTCGACGGGCCCTTGCGCCGCCACGAACCACGCGTACTGGCCCGGCGCCAGCTCCTGGGACACGTTCGCCGCATCGCCCGGATACTGCACGCTCAGAACCTCGTTCCCCACCACTTGCGTCCAGAGGTGGTCGGCGAAGCCTCCCGCGGTCAAGTAAAGGAAGTACGCCGTGGCGCTCGGATGCTGCTGCCACATGAACGTGGGTCGCCGCGGCGCCTTGTGCCCGTTGGCCGGCTGCGACAAGAACTGCGGCGCGATGATGACGGCGCCGTCTTCGTCCGACACGTCGCCGAACAAGTCGCCGTTGAACGCCTGCACGGCGAACACGGCCTGCGTCCCCACGTCGAAGTTGCCGGCGACAAGGAACGTGGGCTGCGACGGATCCTCCAGGTCGGCGACGCTCACGTCCACCTGCTGCCACCCGGCGCCCGTGTCGAAGAAGATGCGGTACCCCGTGGCCGCCGGTTCGGCCCGCCACGACAGCGCGAACACGCCTTGATACCCGGCCGGCATCTTGGCCTGGGTCACGCTGGCCGCCGCGGGGCTCGCCGCGACCGTCTGCGCCGCGGCATCGAACGCGGCCGCCAGTTCCAGCAGGCGCCGCGCCTGCAGCGAAGCAGAGGAGGCGTCGATGCTCGCCGCCACCACCGACGCCGGCAGCGTGAAGCCGCGCGCGTCCACGTCCTGCACCCTGCCCGGCGCCGCGCCGCCGCTTTCCGGCACCGTCACCAGCACGGCGACCGTGGCCGTCCCGCCGTTGGACGCGATGGTCAGCGCGCCGGCGTGCTGGCCCGGTTCCAGCGCGCTGCGATCCACGAACACCGTCACCGTCGCGGCGTTCTCACCCTCCGCCGGCACCGCGTGCACCCACTCCCGGTCGCTGCTGACGCTCCACGTCAACCGGCCGCCGCCCGCGTTGCTGATGCGCAGCGACAACGTCGACGATCGTTCGCCGAAGTCCAGCGACGTCTTGTCAACGGCCAGCTTCGGCGCGGGAGCGGGGCTGCCCCCGCTCCCGCCGCCGACGCAGCCGGAGAGCAGCAGCGTGAAGACCAGCCCGATAACGGCCGTTCCCCAACGTCCGCGTAGCCGTTGTCTCCGCATGCCCGTTCCCTCCTGGCCGAGATCGCACTCTTCCCATGCCGGCACCACGCGTCACTTGACGACCACCGAGTGCCGCGTCAGCTCCGTCCGCTGCCCGTTCGCGTCCGTGAACTGCACGCGCACCACGTACATGCCCGCCAAGACGGTCTGCCCGCGCTGATCGGCGCCGTCCCAGAAGGCGATGTGCTGGCCTGCTTCACGGTGCTCATCCAGAATCGTCCGCACCAGGCGGCCGTCCAGCGTGTACACCGCCACCGTCACCCAACCGGCCGACGGCAGCGCGAATTCGATGCGCTGCGACTCCCGGTTGGGGTTGAACGGGTTGTTGCCCAGCAGGAAGCTTAGCGACTGCGGCAGCGGCGCAAACAAGGCGACGTTGATGGTGTTGGACCGGCCCACCGCGCCCGACTGGTCGGTCACGTAAAGCGTGAAGCCGTACACGTTCGGCGCCCACGGACGGCCGAACGCATCGGTCGTCTCGACCGTCGCTGCGAACTCGCCGACGCTCTGGCCGAGAAACTCCCACGCCCGCACCAGGGTATCGCCGCGCGTGGCCTCCAGGCGCACGTTCAGCGGCTGCTCGACCAGCGGGTGCTCGAGCTCCGCGCTGACCTGCACCGCGCCGCCCCGCGTCAGGGTCCGCGGCTGCACGTCGAACCGTTGCACCGTCGGCGCCGTGTCCAGCGGCGTCGCCTCAACCTCGGCCGGCTCGCCTTCGACGCCGTACATGTCCACCGCCGTCACCCGGAAGTAATAAGTGTAGCCGTTCTGCAGGCCCTGAGCGGTGAACTGCGTTTCCGTGGTCGAGCCGATGCGCTGGAAGTGCACGCCGTCCAGCGACCGATAGACGTTGTAGCCCGCCAAGTCATCCTCGTCGTTCGCGTTCCACGACAGGTGCACGACGCCGTCGCCCGGCTGGCCCCGCAGACCTGTCACCTTGGCCGGCGGCAGGTTGGCCGGCAGCGTGATGCTGGTCGTGGTCGTCTCGCCCGGCACGACGTAGACGATCTGCTCGGCAGCGCTGTATTCCGGCGCCTTGGCGGCGCGCAGCGTCCAGCTGCCCGCTCGCACGTCCAGCGCGAACCGCCCGTCCGCGCCGGTGAACACCTGGGACATGCGGACCATCGCGCCTTCCGGCGCCAGCTCCACCACCGTCACCGCCGCATCGGCCACCGGCGTGCCCGCCTCGTTGATCACGACGCCCTCGATGCGGCCGGTCAGCTCCGGCTGAACGAAGCCGACGATGACGTCGTCGAGGTAGATGCCCACGTCCGACGTGCGCACCAGAGCGTCGGTGACCACGTAGAACTCGACCGTAACCGTACGGCCCGCGAATGCAGCCAGGGGCACGGTGACCTCCGTCCACGGCACCGGCGTGCTGGTCTCGTGCAGGAACACCAAATTGTCCGTGCCCGCATCGTGGTCGAACACGAACACGGCGAAGGCGTGCCACGGACCCCAGATTTGGCCCCGCATCTGGAACGTCAGGTCCAGCGGCGTGTCCGCCGGCAGCTTGAAGAGCGGCGAGATCATGCCGACCTCTTGGTTCGCCGGCGAGTAGCCGAGGGACGGATTGCCGCTCCAGGCGCTGAACGGCGGCGACACGCTGTCGTTCTGGGTGAAGTTCCAGTGATGCCTGTTGCCGTTGTAGTCCACAAGGCGCCACGCCGCCCGCTCCTCGGCCGTGTCGAACGAGTTGCGGAACGGGCTGACGCCGCCCAAGGGCTGCAAGACGAAGTCATGCGTCGCCGTCTTGCCGTACTCGATGACGACGGTGCCCGCCTGGCCGTAATACGCTTCGTGGGTCACCGAAACGCGCCAGGTGCCTACCGCCACCGCCGGGAATTCATAGCGCCCGTCGGCCCCGGTCGCGGTTTGCAAGCCCAGTGCGGCAATGGCCACCACCGCGCCCTCGACCGGGTCGCCGTCCAGGTTCGTGACGGTGCCGACCAGACGGCCCGTGTTGGCGGCCAGTTGCACGTTCAGCTGCGTCGTCGCGCCGTGGGCAATGACCGCCGTCACCGTCCGGGTCACGAAGCCCGTCTTGGCGAATTCGACGCTGTACTCGCCCGCGGGCAAGTCCACCGCGTAGGCCCCAGCCGCGTCGGTGCTCGTCTCCACGCCGGCCGCCGCCACCCGGACCGTCGCGCCTGCGACAGGGTTGCCGGCCTCGTCGGCGACCGTGCCCCATAGCGTCTTGTGGCCGAAGACCAGGGCGACGTCCACTTGGGCGAACTGGTTCGGAATCACGGTAATGTCCCGCGTTTGGGCGAAGTACCCGGCCTTCTCGAAGGCCAGCACATGGCTGCCCTCGACCAGCTCCAGCAAGTACGAGCCGTCCCCGGCCGTCGTAGCCTCCGCGCCGCCCGCGCTCACCGTGACGCCGGCCAAAGGCTCGCCCGTGGCCGCGTCCCAAACCGTGCCGACCACGCCGCCCTTTTCGCCAGGCTCCAGCACGAAGTGAATCTCGACGGGCTCTGGCTTGGCGACGATGGCTACCTGGCGCTCAGACGTCCGGTATCCCGGCGCGCGGGCGCTCACGGTATAAAATCCTTCCGGAATCTGCAGGGAGAACTGACCCGTGTCGTCGGTCTGCACTTCCCGGGTCTGGGGGCCCGAAAACCTCACCGTCGCGCCCGGGACCGGGTGATCGCCGAACTCGCCGGTGGTCCGAACGGTGCCGGCGACGATGGCCACGCCGCCCGGCGCCGCCACGGCGGTGACGGCCCGGAACGCGTTGAGCCGGCCCCAGCCCAGATCCAGGTCTTTGGTCGGGAAGTCATCCCAGCCGAACTGCTGGTGGCCGCCCACGTTGGCGTACAGTGCCTGCTTGACCTCGTCCACCGTCAAGGACGGGTTGGCCGACAGCATCAGCGCCACGGCGCCGGCAACGTGAGGCGTGGCCGCCGAAGTGCCGCCGTCGATGTAATAGCCGCCGCCGGCCCTGGCGCCGAACACGTCCATGCCCGGAGCGCTGATGTCCGGCTTCATCTTGCTGTACGCATCTGGATACTCGTAGCCCGGGTACTCGATAATGCCGCCGAAGTTGTACCACGCCGACTCGCCGGTCTGGTCGAAACCGCCGACGGCGATGGCGCTAGGCGTGTTCCCGGGCGTGGCGGGCGGATAGCTGTCGGGGACCAGGGGGCTCCAGTTTCCGTTGGCGAAGACGGGCACGACGCCCGCCGCGGCCAAATTGTCGGTGGCGATGGCCATGTCGAGGTTGATGGTGTTGGCCCCGAAGGAACCGTTGATCACGTCGAAACCTTGCTCGGCCACCCATTGCAAGCCGCCGAGCACTTGCGCGAAGGTGCCGCTGCCTCCGGGAAGGACGAGAACGCCCGCCAGCGTAGCTTCGGGCGCCATGCCCACCGTGTAGCCGCCTACGCTGCGGCCCGCGGCGATCGAGGCCACCCACGTCCCGTGCGTGTCCGTGTCACGCGGCATGGAGCCGGGCACGAGAAAGCCGTTCTCGTCGAATTCGGCCCAGTAGCCCTCGTGGAAGGGCCCGACGCCGCCCATGGCTCCGGCCAGTTCGGGGTGCGTGATGTCGATGCCCGTGTCGGCGATCGCGATGGTTACGCCTTGGCCTTTGTAGCCCAGCTCCCACACGTCATATACGAACGTGGTGCCGTAGCTGTCCCAAATGGGTGCGTCGGCCGCCTGCCGCACGCGTTCATTTGGCTCGATGGAGAAGGTGTATTCCTCATAAATCAGCCCCACGCCGGGCAGCGTCGCCAGCTTCTCGACGGCGCCGGCGCGAATTTCGGCGACAGCGGCGTTGACGATCCAGAAGCTGTTGTAGACGCGCACGTCGCCCCGGACCTGGGCTTGTGCGAGGAAGTCCAAGACGGGCTGCTGCGTACGCTGCGCATGTTCCTTGAGCAGGAACTTGACCGTATCCGGACCCATGGCCGCGGTGACGAACGGCTGCTCTTCCATGCGTCGGTATATAGTGGCCGGGGTGGCCACTAGCACGGACCCGAGTAAGTCGCAAGCCGCCGGCGCATTCGCGCACGCTTTCCGTGAAGGAGCGCGGTCGGGCCTGGGAGAAACAACCAGCAATCACGCACGACGAGGTGACGGCGATGTCGACGTACGAAGCGTATTTGCAAGAACACCGCGACCGGCACGTTCAGGAACTGGTGGAGTTCCTGCGCATCCCGTCGGTCAGCGCGCTGCCGAAGCACGCGGCCGACGTGCGCCGGGCCGCCCAGTGGACGGCGGACAGCCTGCGGCGCATCGGCGTGCCGCGGGTGGAGATTTGGGAAACCGGCGGCCATCCGGCGGTGTTCGGCGAGTGGATCGTGGACGAGAAGCTGCCCACGTATTTGATCTACGGCCACTTCGACGTGCAGCCGGTGGACCCGGAGCACTTGTGGGAGACGCCGCCCTTCGAGCCCACCTTGAAGGACGGGCGCCTGTACGCCCGGGGCGCGGCGGATGACAAGGGCTGCGTATTCATCCCCATCAAGGCGGTCGAGGCCCTGGCGGCCGTGGACGGCCGGCCTCCGGTCAATGTCAAGTTCCTCATCGAGGGCGAAGAGGAAATCGGCAGCCCCCATTTGCCGGGCTTGCTCAAGGCGCGCGCCGAGGAGCTGCGCTGCGACGCGGTGCTGTGCGCCGACGGCGGCTTCTACCGGGTGCAACAGCCCGACATCACGGTGGGCAGCCGGGGCATCTGCGCCTTGCAAATCGACGTCAAGGGCGCCAAAGGCGACCTGCACTCGGGCAGCTATGGCGGCGCCATCCAAAATCCGCTGCACGCGCTGGCGGCCATCATCGCCAGTTTCCGCTCGCCCGACGGTAAGGTCCTGGTCGAAGGCTTCTACGACGACGTCCGGGAGTTGACGCCCCGGGAGAAGGAAGAGCTGGCCCGGGTGCCGTTCGACGAAGCCAAGTTCCTGGCGGAAATCGGCGTGTCCGAGCCCTTCGGCGAGCCGGGCTACTCGACGCTGGAGCGGCTGTGGACGCGACCCACGCTGGAAGTGAACGGCATGTGGGGCGGCTTCCAAGGCGAGGGCACCAAGACGGTACTGCCCAGCGAAGCCCACGCCAAGATCACGTGCCGCCTTGTGCCCGACCAAGACCCCCAGAAGGTACTGGACGCGATCGAAGCCCACGTCCGGAAGCACACGCCGCCGGGCGTGACGGTAACCGTTACAAAGTACGCGGGCTCGGCGCCGGCCTATTTGATGCTGCCGGATCATCCGGTACTGGAAAAGGCCAAGGCGGTGCTGGCCGAGGTATACGGGGAAGAGCCGGTGTTGACCCGCACGGGCGGCACCCTGCCCGTGGCGGCCATGGTCAAGTCCATCCTGAAGACCGACTTCATCTTCTTCAGCTTCAGCGACCCCGACACGCAAGTGCACGCACCCAACGAGTTCTTCCGGCTGGAAAGCTTCGACAAAGGCGTGCGCTGCTACGTGAAGCTGCTGAACCGCTTGGCTGAGCGGTGAGCGGCGATCGTTGCCGCAGGGAGGCGGGCCGCGGCTGCCGCTCGCGGCCCGAAACAAAACCGCCGGCGCGGGCTGCGCGCCGGCGGTTTCTTCTTGTGGCACCCGCCCGCGGGCCAGGGCGCGGCTAGCGCGGCGGCTCGAAGCGGCGGGCGAAACCTTGCGTCAACCGGTCGATGACGATGGCCAGCGCCACCACGCTCAGTCCCGCCTCGAAGCCGCGCCCCACCTCGATGCGGTTGATGGAGAGCAACACCTCTTGCCCGAGGCCCCGCGCTCCGATCATGGACGCCACGACCACCATGGCCAGCGCCATCATAGTGGTCTGGTTGACGCCGGCCAGGATCGACGGCACCGCCAGAGGCAGCCGCACCTCCCACAGCAGCTGCCACCGGTTGGCGCCAAAGGCCGCGGCCGCTTCCTGCACGCCCGCGGGCACTTGCCGCAAGCCCAAATCGGTCAGACGGATGACGGGCGGCACCGAGTAGATGAGGGTGGCCAGCACCGCGGGCACTTTGCCCAGGCCGAACAGCATCATGGCAGGGATCAAGTACACGAAGCTGGGCAAAGTCTGCATCGCGTCCAGCACCGGCACTATGACGCTGCGCAGCCCGCGGAATTCCGCCATGGCCACGCCCACCGGCAGGCCGATGAGCAGCGCCAACACCACCGCGGCCACGATGATGGCCATCGTTTCCGTAGCTAGGTCCCACAGGCCGAACATGCCCACCATGAACAGCAAGGCCATCAGCGCCAGGGACGCGGACCAGCGCCGCAGCAGCAGCCGGGCCGCCACGCCGGCGCCGGCGATGACCAGCCACCACGGCAGCGCCCGCAGCCCCCTTTCGATGGCCAGCAGCCAGCGCAAGATGCCGCCCGAGAAAGCGTCGAACACGTCGCCGTACTCAAAAAGGATCCGGTCCACCAGCTCGTCGATGAGCGGCGCGATGTGGACCTGAAGTTGCTCAGGAAACATACCGAGTCACCTCGGCCGCCGGGCGCGCCTCCACGAAGCGCCGGACGTAATCGTCCGCGGGGTTCTCGATGATCTCCCGGGGCTGGCCCACCTGCACGAAGGAACCGCTGCGCATGACGGCCATCCGGTCGCCCAGCCGCACCGCTTCGTCCAGGTCGTGGGTCACGAAGATGATGGTCTTGCGCAGCTCTTGCTGCAGCCGCAGCAATTCGTCTTGCAGCTCCCGGCGGATCAAGGGGTCCAAGCCGCTGAACGGCTCATCCCACAACATGACCGGCGGGTCGTTGGCCAGCGCCCGCGCGATGCCGACGCGCTGCTGCATGCCGCCGCTGAGGGCCGACGGATACCGGTCCTCCCAGCCCGCCAGCCCCACGCGCGCCAGCGCCTCCCGCGCCTTCTCGAGGCGCTCTTTCCGCGGCACGCCCCGCAGCTTCAGGCCGAACGCGACGTTGTCCAGCACGGTGCGATGCGGCAGCAAACCGTAGTGCTGGAACACCATGGCCACCTGCCGGCGGCGAAACTCGGTGAGCTGGGCTGAGCTCAAAGCGGTCACGTCGTAGGAGCCGCACTGGATAGTTCCCGCCGTGGGCTCCACCAGCCGCAGCAGGCACCGGATCAGCGTGGACTTGCCGCTGCCCGACAGCCCCATGACGACGAACAGCTCACCGGGCTGCACCTCGAACGACACGTCGCGCACGGCCACCACCGCGCCGCGCCGCTCCAGCTCCGCCACCCGCTGGGGATCCAGCTCACGCAGGGGCGCGCCGCCGGCTCGCGGCGCGCCCCTGCCCGTCCAGGCGCCTTTCGGCGCGAACACCTTCCACAAATGCCGCACGCGGATGCCGGCGGTCCGTTCCTTCCCTTCCACCGGCATCACTTCCCCGCCGCCAGCGCGTCCAGCACCCGCTGGGCCACGTCGTCCGGCACCCACGCGCGCCATACTTCCTCGTACGTGCGGAGGAAGTAGCGGGCCGCTGCGTCGGGGCCGGCGTTTTCGCGGTTCATGTAGGCCAAAACGTCGTTGTTTTGCGCCAGCGTCGTCTCGTAACGGCGCAGGAAGGCTTCCACCTCGGGGTGCTCCTGCAGCCAGCGGGCGTTGGCGCCGATGAGCACTTCCGCCGGCTTGAATGCGCACGCCTTGGTGGTGGCCCAGCACTGGTCGGAATAGGGCGGCTCTTCCAGAAGCGTCATGTCGTAGAGCCCCATGACCCAGGTAGGCTCCCAGTAATAGCCCACCCACGGCTCGCCCCGCTCGTAGGCCGCGGCCATAGACGCCACCAAAGCCGCGTCGGAACCGGGGTCAAAGGGCACGAAGAAATCCAGCAGGCCGTACGCCTGCAGTTTGTCCAAGTTATGGTCGTGCACCACCCAGCCGTTGGGTGCGTTGTAGAAGCGGCCTTTGCCGGGCACCTCGGGGTCCCGGAACAGCTCCCAGTAACGGGCCAGGTCGGTGACGGAGCGCAGATCGGGCGCCAGCGGCTCGATGCCCCGCTCGGGGTCTCCTTCAATAAGATAAGTGGGCACATACCAGCCCTGGGGCGCGTCGGGGAAATTGAGGCCCAACTCGGCGTACCGTCCTCGGTCGACGCCGCGCTGCCAGGCCTCCGCGATGTTGTCTCGCCAAATCTCCATGCTCAAATGAGCGTCGCCCCGCTCCAGGGCCAGCAGACCCGGCACGGTGTCCGCGAAGAGGTACTCGACGGCGTAGCCGTAGCCGTGTTCCAGAATGTAACCGGCGATGCGGTTGTGGACTTGCACGCTGTCCCAGCTGAAGTCGACGAATACCACCGGCTGGGCCTGGGCGGCCGATGCCGGCGAGAAGAAGAACATTGTGAGGGTGAATAGAGGCACAATGCAGGCAGTCACCCACAACGACGAGCATCGGGAAGATCTTGCGTGCCGAGCACTCAAGAGTCCTCCGCCTCCTTTTCGTTTGTTGGTGACGCCGTGGTCGCCTTGTACCGCTTCCCTCCTTTCCGCCAGTGATTGGGACCCGCAGAGAAACAAAAACACCCGAGAAAGCCTCGGGTGCGGGAGCCGGCCAGGCCGCACCTACGCGGCGCTGCTGGCTGGCCGATCTGCACGTTGAACCCCAAGACTTCCTCTGCTGCGCTTACGGGGTTAGCTGACGGGCTCGGGCCAGAGGAATCCACCCTACCGTACGCCACGCCTTACCGGCGCCCCGCACGGATGCGCCCCGAAATACGGGTCCCCCGTTTCTCCTGCACGGAGAATTCAGCGACCTTCAACGACGTCGTGTTTATAAAGGTATTATAACACACGCGCCAAACTTGGCAACCCGCGGCACCCGTCCGCCGCTCCCCCTTAAGCCGCGAACCCCCTCTCAAGCCGCGAAAATGTACGACTCACCTTCCGCTCGTCCCCACGCCCGCATCTGCGCGCGGATTTCCGCCCGCGCCCCCGGTGCGCCCACGGCCACAATGACGAAGCGGTCCGTGCGGCTTACGTAGCCGGTGGCATACACGGGACGGCCCAGGCGCGTGCGGCCCACGTAACGTTCCGCGATATCGACGAAGGCCTCAATGGCCACGCCCTCCCGCAGCAGCGCCTTACCCAGCCGCCGGCCCGTCATGCCTGCGCCCCAGATGACGACCGGGCCCCGCCGCACGCGGACATCCCGCGCCAAGAAGTGGGCCTTGCAGCGGAAAAACGCGCCCAGCGAGCAGCGCGGGTCCCGGAACGACAGGCGGTTCGGGTCCATTCGCCAACCCAGCAGCACCCGGGGCAGCTTGGCCAGCGCGTACCCCGCCTGGTGGTACCGCAGCCAGAGATCGTAGTCTTCCGCCCACGGCATCTCCCGGTAGCCGCCCAGCCGCAGCGCCTCCTCCCGCCGGAACATGGCCGAAGGATGGACGATGGGGCTCTCGACGTAAATTTCCCGGGCGATGTCCGCGGGGTCGACCAGCGCGTTGGACCACGCCTCGTACTTGTAAAAGGCTTCGGTGACCGCAGCGGCCGGGAACGACCGCACTTGCGTCCCCACGACCCCCACGTGCGGGTTGTCGAGCAGGAACCGGGCCTGCAAGCGCAGCCGGTCGGGGTGGGCGACGTCGTCCGCGTCCATGCGGGCGATCAGCGGATGGGTCGCGGCCTCCAGCCCCGCGTTCAGGGCCGCCACGATGCCGCGGTGCGGCTGCGCGACAACCTTGATGCGGCCGTCCGCGGCCGCCAGCCTCCGCAAGAGCGCCAGGCTGCCGTCGGTCGAGCCGTCGTCGACGCAAACCAGCTCCACTTCGACGCCCCGCTGGCGCAAGATGCTCGCGACGGCCCGCTCCAGCGTCCGGCGTGCGTTGAACACCGGCATGACCACGCTGACCCGCACGGTTCTACCCGCGCCTCCGGATGCGGTACTCGTCAGCCCACACCTTCACGCCGCGCCGGCGCGACTCCTCCCGGCCCGAGCGACCTCCCCGGCCCGGATGCCATGGAAGAACACGCATAACACGCGCCCGTGCCGCATCAAATTCGACGCGCCGCATCAAATTCGACGGCCGCGGCGCGCCGGATTTCCGGCCGGTCACCATCCGCCGCGAGCCATGCTTATACTGGCGGGAGGAGACTAGGCTTGCAGGCCTACGAGGAGCGGAGTCGACATGTGCGGAATCGCCGGTTGGATTGACCGCCGGGGCGACGCGCGCAACGCGCCCGAAACCGCCCAGGCGATGCAACAGACGCTGGTTGGCCGGGGCCCCGACGCGGGAGGCATTTATCTTTCGCAGGCGTGCGCGCTGGTGCACCGCCGCCTCGAGGTGGTGGATCCGGCGAGCTGCGGCCAGCCGCTGGGCAGGCAGGTCGGCGAGAAGACCTACGTCATCACCTGCGACGGCGAGTTGTACAACGGCGACGAGCTGCAGGCGGAGCTGGAAAGCCTGGGCTGGCGCTTTTCCACCCGCTCCGACGCCGAAGCGCTGCTGGCGGCCTACATCCACTGGGGCCCTGAATGCCTGTCGCGGCTCAACGGCGTTTTCGCCTTCGCGGTCTGGGATGAGGCGGCGCAGACGCTGTTTCTCGCCCGCGACCGGCTGGGCGTCAAACCGTTGTTTTTCGCCGACCTGGGCGATTGCTTCGTGTTCGGCTCCGAGCCCAAGGCGCTGCTCGCGCACCCGCGGGTGCGGCCGGTGGTGGACGCGGAAGGGCTGGCGGAAGTGTTTGCCCTGGGGCCGGCGCGTACGCCCGGGCACGGTGTGTACCGCGATATCCGCGAGGTGAAGCCGGGACACTGCGTGACCGCCTCGCCGCAAGGCGTCGTCCACCGCCGCTACTGGCGCCTGGAAAGCCGCCCGCACGAGGACGATCTGGACACGACGGCCGAACGGGTGCGAGAGCTGTTGGACGAAGCCGTCCGGCGCCGAGCGGCGGCCAGCGCGCCCATCTGCACGCTGCTGTCCGGAGGCCTGGACTCCAGCGCCGTCACGGCCTTCGCCGCCGCAGCCTGCGCGGAACGGGGAGTGGGCCCGCTGCCGACGTATTCCGTGGACTACGCCGGCAACGCGCAGCATTTCCAGCCCAGCGCCTACCAACCCGACGCCGACGCCCCCTACATCGAGCTCATGGCGAGGCGCTTCGGCACCGCCCACCGCACGGTGCTCCTCGATGCCCGCGCGCTAGCCGAGGCGCTGCCGGCGGCCGTGCGCGCCCGCGACTTGCCCGGCATGGCCGACGTCGACACGTCGCTGTACCTGTTCTGCCGCGAGATCGGGAAAGAAGCGGCCGTTGCCCTCTCGGGCGAGGGCGCGGACGAAGTTTTCGGCGGCTATCCGTGGTTTCACCGGGAAGAGCTGCTGTGGGCCGATACGTTCCCGTGGTCGCGCGCGGTCGCTTGGCGGGCATCGTGGCTGGCGCCGTGGCTGCGAGAGAAAATCCGGCCGGAAGAGTACGCGGCGCAGCGCTACCGGGAAAGCCTGGCGGAAGTGCCACACCTGCCCGGAGAGCCGCCCCGCGAGCGCCGCCTGCGCGAAGTGGCCTATTTGAGCCTCACGTGGTTCATGGCGACGCTGCTCAACCGCCAAGACCGCATGAGCATGGCCGCGGGCCTGGCGGTACGGGTGCCGTTCGCGGACCACCGGCTGGTGGAGTACGTGTGGAACGTGCCGTGGGCGATGAAAAACTGCGACGGGCGGGAGAAAGGCCTGCTGCGGCGGGCGCTGGCGGGCGTGCTTCCCGGCGCGATCTTGCAGCGGCGCAAGAGCCCGTACCCGAAGACCCACCAGCCGGAGTATGCCGAGGCGGTGCGCCGCGGGCTGCTGGACATCCTGGGCGACCCGGCCTCGCCCCTGGCACCCCTGCTCGACGTGCCCGCCGTGCGCGGCATAGCCTCCGCCGGCCCGACGGCGGCCGAGCCCTGGTTCGGGCAGCTGATGGCCGGCCCGCAGTTTTGCGCGTATTTGATCGAGGTCGATCTGTGGCTGCGGGAGTACAAGGTGGAGCTGCAAATATAGGAGTCGCCCGGCCAATGTATCGGAGTCGTCCGGCCAATGCCGCGGGCTTGGTCCGAACGCCCAATGCGGCGGCCTCGGCCCGCGCGTTCAACGCGCCGGCTTCGGCGCGGGCGACGGAAGCTACCGGCTCAGCAGCTCTCGGGCGCGCCGCAGCGCTTCCTCCACGGCCGCAGGCGCCGTGCCGCCGGGGCTCTGCCGCGCTTCCACGCACCGCCGCACGTCCAGCGCCTCGTACACGTCCTCCTCGATGACTGCGCTGAAGCGGCGCAGCTCCTCCAGCGACGAAGTGCAGCGTGTCCCGGTCGATGGTCAGCGCTTCCAACTCACGGTGCGCCGCGTGCAGCAGCGTCCCGCCCGGCGTTTCGTACACCCCGCGCGACTTCATGCCCACCAGGCGGTTTTCCACGATATCGACACGCCCGACCCCGTGGCGGCTGCCGATGGCGTTCAGCTTCTCCAGCAGCGTGACGGGATCGCACGACGTCCCGTTCACCGACACCGGGTAGCCTTTCTCAAAGCCGATCTCCACGTACTCCGGCTCGTCGGGGGCCTTCTCGGGCGACGCGGTCCAGCGGAACACGTCTTCCGGCGGCTCTTGGGCCGGATCCTCCAGGATGCCGCCCTCGTAGCTGATGTGCCAGAGATTGCGGTCCATGCTGTACGGCTTGTCCTTGGTCACCGGCACCGGGATGTTGCGGGCCGCGGCATACTCCATGGCGTCCTCGCGAGAGCGGATGTGCCACTCGCGCCACGGCGCGATGACGGCCAGCAAGGGGTCGAGGGCCTTGTACGCCAGCTCGAAGCGCACCTGGTCGTTGCCTTTGCCCGTCGCGCCGTGCGCCACCGCGTCGGCGCCCACCTTGTGCGCGATTTCCACTTGCCGCTTCGCGATGACCGGCCGGGCCATCGACGTGCCCAGCAGATACTTTCCTTCGTAAATGGCGCCCGCCCGCAGGACCGGGAAGATGTAGTCCTGCACGAACTCGCGCCGCAGGTCTTCCACGAACACCTGCGAAGCGCCGCTCCGCAACGCCTTCTCCTCGATGCCTTCCAACTCGTCGCCCTGACCTACGTTGGCCACGTAGGCGACCACTTCGCAGCCGTACGTTTCCTTGAGCCACGGAATGATGATCGACGTGTCCAGGCCGCCCGAGTACGCCAAAACCACTTTTCGAAACGTCTTCGCCATGGTGATTACCCCACTGTTGATGGCAGAATGTGCGGCACCGCCAGAGGGTGGAGGAGATGGAAGCACCGCCGCGGTGTCGACGGCTAGTTATACAACGAAATAGCAAGAACATACAAGGGGGCGGCGGCCGGCGACGCAACGTCAGTTGCGCCGCAGTTCCCGCTCGACCGGCCGGTCTGTCCCGATGCGAGCCAAAAAGTCGTCGCACTGGCGTTTCAGCTCAAGCATGTGGTCCTCCGCGGCCGGTTTCGTCTCGTAATGCCCCGCCTGCCGCATCAGGTTGAAGACGGCGTTCTTCTGCTCGCTCTTGTCCACGGCGATGCCCTCGAACGTCCGGCGCAAGTCGTTGTCGGCCGCTTCGTGCGCCGCCCGCAAATAGCACGCGGAGGCGTGCTTCAGCGTGTCCAGCAAATCCCGCAGCACCGCCGCCTCGCTCATTGCCACGACGAAGCCCCTCCTCCCTGCGCCAGCAGCTGTGACAAAGCCGTCAGGTGCTGCCGCGACCGGTCCGCCAGCTGGTCGCACAGCTTGCGCACGTGTTCGCCTTCCGCCTGCTCCCGGTAATGGCGGAATTTCTCGAACATGGCCGCTTCCATCCAGATGAGCTCGTGTAAGTTGTGGAGCTCCGCCGCCGTCAAGTCTGCCATCGCGCATACCCCCGCCGTCAGTTTGCCACGGCGAGGGCTAGGCTACTCTTTTCCGGCGACCGCCTCCGACTCGCCGCCGGCGACCCCGCCGCCGCCTCGCCCCGCCTCCAACCGTCCGCCCGTCGTCCCGGCCGCGATCTTGCCCGCTTCCGGCCCTCCGGTGACGCCGGCTGCGCCTTCCCCAGCGGTCTCCGTCCGCCCCGCGGCGGCGCCCACGCCCCCCAGCGCCAACGCCGGCCGCCGCACCAGCAGCGGGCTCGCCAGCAAGATGAAGCCCATGGCCACGAACACCGCCGAGCGGCCGAAGTGATCGGCCACGAATCCGGCGAACAGGGGCCCGAGAAAGCCCCCCAGCGTCGCCGCCGAAGTCTGCATCCCGAAGGCCCGCCCGCGGAAATCCGCCTCCACGCCGGTCGTGATCATGGCCGCGGCCAGCGGCCGGAAAGCCGAAGCAAACACGCTGGCTGCGAAGAAGAGCAGCACGAATACCCAGATGGAGCCGGTCAGGCCCGCCAGCACGTAGCCCACGCCCGTGCCGACGAAGGCTCCCGCCAGCACCGCATACACCGACCGCCTCTCCAGCTGCGCCACCCAGCGCGTCGCGCTCATCGCGAAAGCTACGCCCGGCAGCGACAAGATGACGCCCGACCAGAGCGCCGAGCTCTCCGGCCCCACCATCGACTCCACCTTCAGCACCAGCACCGTCTGCGTGCTCATAGACGCCATTTGCCCCACGAGGCTGGAAAACAGCGCCACCAGCATCACCGGCATGCGCAGCGCCGTGCGGAAGTCGGCCGCCAACGTCGTCGGCGCGCTGGCCGCAGGCTTGCGCCGCTCCTGCACGAACAGAATGGCCAGCAGCGCCGAGATGAACACCAGAGCCGACGAGACCCGCAGCGACCCGCGCACGCCGAACACGGCGGCCAGCGTACCGCCGAGCACGGGGCCGACGATGGTGCCGATGGCTGAGGCGGTCTGCACGGAGGCGACGTAGCGGGCCGAGAATGGCGGCGGCGTGTTGGTGCCGATCAGGGAAATGGACATGGGGATGAAGCCGGTTAGGGCCCCGTTGGCCAGCCGCGCCACCACCACGTGCCACGGCTGCGTAGACAAGCTGGTCAAAAAGTAGATGAGGCTCAGCGACAGGCCGGCGCGCACCAGCATCGGCTTGCGGCCGTAGCGGTCGCCGATCTTGCCCCAGATGGGCTGCATGATCATGCCCGTAACGAAGTGAGCGCTCACCGCCAGGCCTGACCAGAAGTCGAGGTTTTCTTCGACGCCTAGCTCCGCCAGGAAAAGGGGCAAGAACGGGATGACCTGCGTCCAGCTGGCGGATACGAGAAAGACCGCGAACCAGAGGACATACAGATTGCGCCGGTAGTACGGGATCGCCAAGGGTATTGCCCGCCTTACGTCGTGCCGAGAATTCCGGGAAGCCGTCGAAAAGCGCGTCGCCGCACGGGATATGCGGTTAGCTTCATTTTAGCAGAGGAAATGTCAAATTGGCGCGTCAACAGCGATACGTCCAACAATGAGACCCGATGCTCAGATCCGGCACAGCAAAAGAGCAGGCTCCGCGGCGCGGAGCCTGCCCCTTTATGCCTTTTCGCTCGCCGCGCCGCCATGCCGCTTCCCCGCGGCTTGCCGACCGGCGCGGCTCTCCCGCCGCGTCCCGCCCGCCGCCGCCCGCGGCCGGCGTACGGCTTACCGTTACAAGTTCTTGATCTCGTTCACCAGCGCGACGACCGACTTCTTGGCGTCGCCAAAGAGCATCATCGTCTTCTCCAGGTAGAACAGCGGGTTGTCGACGCCGGAGAAGCCCGGATTCATGCTGCGCTTGAGGACCAGCACGCTCTTGGCTTTGTCCGCATCCAGAATCGGCATGCCGTACAGCGGGCTGTCCGGATTCGTGCGCGCGTCCGGGTTCACCACGTCGTTGGCGCCGATGACGATGACGACGTCGGTGCGCTCGAACTCGTGGTTGATCTCATCGAGATCGTACAGCTTGTCGTACGGCACGTTGGCCTCGGCCAGCAGCACGTTCATGTGGCCCGGCATGCGGCCCGCCACCGGGTGAATGGCGTACTTGACCGAGATGCCGCGCTTCTCCAGCAGCGCACCCAGCTCCGCCAAATCATGCTGCGCCTGCGCCACCGCCAAGCCGTAACCCGGCACCACGATGACCGATTGGGCATAGGCCAGCACCATGGCTGCTTCCTCGGGGGTGACGGACCGGACCGCCTTCTCCTGCGCCTGGCCCACTGCAGCCACTTCGGAGCCGAAGGCGCTGAACAAGATGTTGCCCAGCGTCCGGTTCATGGCCCGCGCCATAATCTCCGTCAGGATGAGACCCGAAGCGCCGACCGTGGCGCCCGCCACGATCAGGATGCTGTTGTGGATGATGAAGCCCGCGCCGGCCATGGCCACGCCGGAGAACGAGTTCAGGAGCGAAATGACGACCGGCATGTCCGCGCCGCCGATGCGGATAACCCCCGTGACGCCCACGATAAACGGCAGCAGCATCACCAGCGTGAACACCCACGGGCTCGGATAGAACGCCATGGCGATCCACAGAATGACCGTGGCCGCCATCATGATCATGTTGGTCTCGTTCTGGTACTTATAGACGGTGGGCCGGCCGTCCATCAGTTCCTGCAGCTTGGCGAACGCGATGACGCTGCCCGAAAACGTCAACGCGCCGACCGCGCCGCCGAACCCGATGCTCAGGGCGCTGTACGGGTCAAACGGAAGGCCCGCCATGCGCACGCGCAAGTACTCGGCGATCGCGATGAGCGCCGAAGCGCCGCCGCCGAAGCCGTTAAACAGCGCGACCGTCTGCGGCATGGCGGTCATCGGGACCTTGTACGCCCACACCGCGCCGATGAGGGAACCGATGGCCAGCGCCAGGACGATCACTACGTAGTTCAGGTTGCCCGCGTAGAAGAACGTCGAACCGATGGCCAGCAAAGCGCCGATGGCCGCCATGATGTTGCCCGACCGAGCCGTCGCCGGCGACCCGAGCCGCTTGATGCCGAGCAAGAACAGTACCGCCGCGACGATGTATATGGCCTCGACCCAAATGACTTCACTTATCACCGCTTGTCACCTTCCCGCCGCTTGAACATGCCCAGCATCCGGTCGGTGACCAAAAAGCCGCCGACGACGTTGATAGTAGCCAGGATGATGGCCAAGAACCCCAGACCTTGCAGGAGGCCCGGCTCATTGGACAACGTCACCAGCAACGCGCCGATGACGACGACGCCCGAAATGGCGTTGGTGCCCGACATGAGCGGCGTGTGCAAAATCGGGGGCACTTTCGTAATGACCTCATAGCCCGCAATTGCGGCCAGAACGAGCAAGTAGATTGCGATGACCAGCTCTTCTCCCATGCAGGCTCACTCCTTCTTCGACAGCAGCGCTTTCGTCGGCTCGTGGCGCACCTCGCCGGCGTGGGTGATGACGACGCCCGCCGTGATGGTGTCGTTGAAGTCGAACGTCAGCCGGCCGTCCTTCGTCATGTGCAGCAGCAGGTTGGTGACGTTGCGAGAGAAGAACTGGCTCGCTACCGTCGCCATGTCGCTGGGCAGATTCACCGCACCGATGATGGTGACGCCGTTCACGACCACCGTCTCGCCCGGCTTGGTCAGCTCGCAGTTGCCGCCCGTCTCCGCGGCGATGTCCACGATGACCGAGCCCGGCTTCATGTCCCGGACCATCTCTTTCGTGATGAGCAGCGGCGCCCGCTTGCCCGGAACCGCCGCGGTGGAAATGACGAAGTCCACGCCGCGGATGCGCTCGTGAATGGCCGCCCGCTGCCGCTCCAGCGCGTCCGGCGGCAGCTCCTTGGCGTAGCCGCCCTCGGCCACGGTGTCGACGCCGTAGTCGACTTCAACGAACGTCGCGCCCAGGCTCTGGACTTCTTCCTTCACCTGCGGCCGCACGTCGAACGCCTCCAGCACCGCGCCCAGCCGCCGCGCCGTCGCGATGGCCTGCAAGCCCGCGACGCCCGCGCCGAGGATGAGGCCCCTGGCCGGCGCCACCGTGCCCGCCGCGGTGATGAGCAGCGGCATGTACCGGGACAGGTGGTACGCTGCGATGATGGTCGCCCGGTAGCCGGCGATGGACGCCATCGAGGAGAGAACGTCCATGCTCTGCGCCCGCGCGATGCGGGGAATGGCCTCCAAGCCGATGCCCGTCACGTTGCGCTCCGCGAGCCGCTTGGCGATCTGCGGCTCGTAGAGCGTGTTCAGCATGCCGACCAGCACGCCGCCTTCTTTGGGCAGCTCCACCTCGTGCACGCCCAACTCTTCATCCATGACCGGGCGCTGCACTTTCAGGACGATGTCGGCCTCGCCCCACAGCTTCCGCTTGTCCTCGACCAACTCCGCGCCGGCCTTTTCATAGTCCGCGTCGCTGAAGAAGGCCGCTTCGCCCGCGCCTTTCTGCACCGCCACGGTGAATCCCGCGGCTTTCAGCTTCGCGACGCCGTCCGGCACCAGCGCCACCCGGCGCTCTCCTTTGACGATTTCTTTTGCCACGGCGATTCTCATATGCGCTCCCGCCTGTTCTGTAAAACTATACGCGTTTCCGGTTATTAATACTCTAGCAGAGGCATCGCGCCCCCGCTAGGTGCAAGCGGTTCGGCCGGTGTGGACAAAGGGCGGGGACAAACGTCCCGTGAAGAAATTTTCTACGGCCGCAAATCCGGCGCCACCCGCAGGACGCCCGTGCGGACGCCGCTGGGCCGCTCCTCTTCGACGGCTTCCGGCTCCGTCCACCCCTCGGCCGCGACCCGCAGCCCGCTAGCCAGCCGCTGACCCGACGGCACGTCGTACATGAGCCGCACGTGATCGACCTCCCGCGGCGACAGCGTCGAGCGCTGATCACCGGCGAGAATGGGGTACATGACCGAACTGGGGTCAGATACGTGCATCACGCCCATAGCGTGCGCCAGCTCGTGGGCCCACAAGCCGGGGTAACGCGCCCACGCCGCGTCGATCTCGATGTCAACCCGCTTCAGGGAGCCGTCCACGTAGCGGGCCGTGTGCCGGGCTACCCCCACCTGCGGCCACATGGAATCCGGAGGCGCCCACTGTACGTAGATGTCAGCCTTTTCGGGGCTGTTGGCTTTCGTGAAGCGGACTTTGTTACCGAGGTACGCCTCCCAGCGTTCTAATTCCTTCCAATACTCTTCGACCGTGCGCCAGTCCACCTCCGGAGGCGCCGTCGCCAAGTCCATATACACCGAGACGAGCGGCTTCTCCCAGCGCACCAGCTCGCCGTAGTACCAAAACAAGCGTCCGTCGTCGTCCACGTCCACCCGCTTCAGTCCCGACAGTTCAAAGAAGAGGGCGGCGGAGATGTCTGCTGGCTTGACGACGAAGGGCAGCTCGTGCTTTCCGTGCACGAAGACCGAACGGTGGTAGGTCCCGTGCAGCGCCTGCAGTTGCACCGTGTGCGGGCCCTCGTTGAGGCGGGCCAGGGTGAAGCCGCCGTCGCGGCGAGTATGGGTGACCGCGTTGGTCGCGCCCGACGCCGCGACGCGCACGTCCGAAAGCGGCAGGAACACCCCACCCACTTCCGCCTGCGCTCTGCCGTAAATCATGCCGGGCCGGTCTCCGCCGTCGAGCCAGTGGCAGCCTGCCGCCGCCAGCGCCAATGCCAGGAGCGCCAGGGCCCTCCACCAGCCCGGTCTCCGCATGCGTTCCGCCAGTCGCCGAAAGCTCATGCTGCTTCGCTCCTTTCCGCGCCCGCGCCGCCCGGCCGCTTACCGCCGCGGGCCGGCAACCGGCGACGACACCAGCACCGCTTCGTAGCGGTCGCGGCCGTCGTAGGCGACGATCTCCAGCGGCAGCGGCTTGGTCAAGTCGATGGTCAGCTCCAGCACCACGTCGCGGCCGCGAGTAACCTCGCCTTCGTACAGCGCAAACCCGCGCTGCCGGGCGGTGAAGCGGTAGGCCGGGTTTTGCAGCGACTCCCACACGAAGCCGTCCCGGAACGTGGCCTGGGCGAACAGGTCGCGCCACAAGGTCCAGTGGAACGCCGTCGCCAGTAGACGCACGGCCTCGCCGGGCAGCGGGTCGGGACCCGTCAGCGCCGCCACCAGCACGGCGCCCGCCACCGCCTGCGGATCGACCGGCGCGCTGCCGTTGACGCGCACGTCGCCGAACACGAACCAGAAGCGCACTTCGTCCCGGCCGCCGCCCGTGCGGTACAGGTTGAGCTGTCCCGCGATGACGCGCTGGCCGCCCCTGCCCGGGCCTTCCCAAGACCAGCCGTCCCACGACCAGCCGTCCGGCGTCACCCACAGCCACGGCGGCCTCCCGCCACGGCTGTCAGACTCATAGGTCAGCGTGTACGTGTACGTCACGCCGGGCTGCAGGTCGAACATCTCGCGCCAGGTGCGGGACGGCTGCGCCTGCGCCGCCGCGGCGAAAACGGCCAGCACGGCGGCCGCCGTGAGCCACGCCAGCGCAGCCGCCATGGCCTTCCCCGGCCTCGCCGGGCGGACACCGGCCGGGCGGGTTGCGATCGGGCGCGTTGCTGTACAATGGAAGCCGAACAATTTATTGCGCTTGCCGCTCCAACGGGCGTTGAACATGGAAAACTCCCCTTTCGCTTCCGGTTTCCGCCACGTTGGAAGCTGCAAGCGGACCGTTGGTTACCAAGGCGCGGAAAAGAAAGAAGCCACCGCGCCGAAAGGCCAGCGCGTCCGGCGCGAGGCCCTCCCGTCCTGCCCCCGCGGGTCCGCTTCGGAGCCGGTCGGCGGCCACGCCGGTAACCTGCGAGCCGGCACGGGTTTCTTATAGGTTGGAGGACGGCCGTGGATCAACGCGAAGCGGCACACGTCAACCAGCTGGTGGAGGCGGCCAGGGCGGGCGATGAGGAAGCGCTGCGGCAGCTTATCGCCTGGGCCATGGAGTTCCTCTTTCCCAACGTCTTGGCCATGCTGTGCGAGCGCCACGCGCGGGGCAGCTACCTGACCGACGTCCTGCACGCCGGGGGACCGGACCTGTACGAGCGGATGCAGGACGACGCCTGGGCCATCACCCACGCGGCGTGCTGCCGCATGGCGGCGAAACTCGCAACCTTTCGCGGCCGCGGGCCGCTGGGACAGCGGGTGCAGTTCGGCACGTGGCTGTACGCCATCGCCCGCAACGAGATGCGCACGCTGCTGCGGGACCGCTGGCGGGAGAGGCGGCGCCGGCACGTGTGGGAGGAAGCGTCGGCGGCGGCGCCGGGCGAGCTTTGGGCGGGCAGCGCCGTAGACGGCGCCCTCGGAAGCAACTGGCCGCCGGGCGGCGGATTGGGCGCGCGCTGGCCGGAAGGCTGGCCTTCGCCCGACGAGCAAGTGGCGGAGGCGTGGGAGCGGGAGCTGCTGCGGGAGGCGCTGGCGAAGGCGCCGCTGACGCCGGAGCAAAGGCAGGCGGTGCTGCTGTTTCACGGGCTGGGCTGGCGGCAGGAGCGTATCGCCGAAGTTACGGGCGTGCAGGTTGGTACAGTAAAGAAGCGCATTTTTGACGGTTTGCGCAAGCTGCGGGCTTATATGCAGGAGCGCTCCGCCGAACCGCCGAAAGCTCAAGGGAGGATGGGCCATGGCTGAGCGGCGGCCGCTGGGATGCGGACGATTTTCGGAAGACGAATGGGCCGCGCTGGTCGTCGGCGGCCCCGGCGACCCGCTGGGCGCTCGTTTGCTGGAGCACGCGGCCATGTGCGCGGCGTGCCGGGCGGATCTCGACGCGTACTGGCGGCTGTCGGCGCAAGTGCGAGCCGCCGCGGCCGACCCAGGACTGCGAGAGCCCGTCCGGGCGGCGTTCGTGGACAGCGTACTGGCGCAAGCGGCGCGGGAAAAGGCGGCGGCAGCGTCGTCGCGGGCGCGGCCGCGCCCGCTGCGCCCGGCCTGGGCGGCCGCCGCAGCTGTGTTGCTGCTGGCGATCCTGCTCGGCGGCCAGCCATTCTTGCCCTCGCTGCCCGGAGGCGGGCCGGCGGGCGGCGAAGGCTCCGTCGGCCGGTCGTGGCCGGGAGGCACCATCTTGGCGCTTTCGGACGTGAACTTCGCAAGCGCGTCGGGCCTGACGACACGCGGCGTCGCCGCGGCGGCCACGGGCGACGCAGCCGTCGTGCCGGCGGCCGGCGCGCTTTCGGCACTTTCGGTGCCTGGGGAGCCCGAATCGCCCTCGGGCGCCCCGATTCGCGCCACGCTTGGCGTTGCCAGCGCCTCCGCCGTTTCCGGCGCCCCGGTCACCCACCCGCCCGCGCAGCTGAAAGGAGGTTTCTTGATCCCGTGAGAGCCGTCCTCACGCCAACGTTTCGCAACCGCATGGGCCCCTCGTCGGTCATTTCGCGGCCCGTCGACGAATCCGTGCGTACGTCCGCACATGCATCCGTACGTGCATCCGCGCGCCCATCCGTACGTACATCCGTGCATTCGTCCGTTCCTTCATCCACGCGGGCGTTCATCCGTTCACTCGTCGCTTCCTGCAAACGCCTGGCCCGGCGCAGCGTCGTCGCCGCAGCCGCGGCTTTGCTGCTCGTCGCGGGCGGCTGGCTGCTGGAGGCGCTGACGCCGCTGGCCACGGGCCCGCTGGCCGCGCCCGCCGTGCATGCGCAGGCGAGCCTGCTGGTCAGCAACCACGTGCTGACGACGCGCGTCGTGCGCACGGCCGACGGCGGCTTTATCGCGCAAGACGTCCTGGTCGGCTTCGAGCGCGGCACCGTGTCCTTCCAGACGTTGACCCAAGTCATCTTGCCCCGTGGCAGCCACCAGCTGGCCATGGCGCTGCTGGACCCGGCCGGCAACGAGCTGGAGCGCATCAGCTTCGCCACCGTGCGGGCCGAGGAAGACAACTGGACGCAGACGCTGGAAGGGACGTGGCGCAACATCCGCTTCCAGCGGCCGGGCGTGCACGAGCTGATCCTCTACTGGCAGGGTCGGCCGGCGGCCCGCTTCTACTTCGTCGTCAGGTGACGTCTCGCCCAAGGAGTGATGTCGTTTCATGAAGCAAGCCTACGTCGAGCGAGTGGGCTCGCTCGTCTTCCGGGAGCTGCCCGTGCCCGAGCCGGGCCCGGGCGAATTGCTGGTCCGCATCCATACCGCGCTCACGTGCGCGACGGATCTGAAGACGCTGCGCCGGGGGCATGCGAAGCTGAAAGTGCCGGGGCCGCTGGGCCACGAGGCGGCGGGCCTTGTGGCGGCGGTAGGCCCGGGCGTCGAGGCGTTCTCGCCCGGGGACGCGATCATGTGGGTTCCCACGGCGCCGTGCCGCGAATGCAGCGCCTGCCGGCGGGGGCTGTACAATCACTGCGAGACGATGTTCGATCGCGTCGCCATGGGCGCGTACGCCGACTATCTGCTGCTGCCGCGGCCCATCGTGGAGCAGCACGTCTTCCGCAAGCCCGAGCATCTGTCCTTCGCGGAAGCGGCGCTGCTGGAGCCGCTGGCGTGCGTGCTGCGCGGCTGGCGCCGCTTGGGGGCGCTGCCGGCAGGCGAACCGCTGGTCGGCGGCACGGGCGCGCGCGACGGCGCGATCGCCCGCCGCGGCGGCATCGACAGCGTCCTCATCCTCGGCGTGGGGGCCATCGGTTTGCTGCACGTCGCCGTAGCCGGCGCGCTGGGTGTGCCCAGCATTACCGTCGTCGGCGGGCGCGAGGCGGGCCTGCGGCTCGCCCAGCAGCTGGGCGCCCATCACGTCGTGCAAGGCCACGTACCGGAGGCCGTCGAGGCGCTGCGGCGAGCCGGGCTGGCCGAGCCCGACGTCGTCATCGAATGCACGGGCCGGCCGGAGGTTTGGGAGCAGGCACCGGCGCTGGTGCGCCCGGGCGGCAAGGCGCTGCTGTTCGGCGGCCTCGCCGGGGACACGAGGGTCTCCTTCAGCGCGAAACGCATCCACTACGACGAGGTGACGCTCCTGGGCTCGTTCCACTACACGCCTCCCGACGTGCAGGAAGCGTACCGGCTGCTGGCCGAAGGCCGGCTGAAGCTGGGCGGGCTCATCACGGGCGAGCGCCCGCTGGCGGAGCTGGCGGACGCGTTTGCGGCCCTGGAGCGAGGCGAAGGCGTGAAGTTCGCGTTGCGGCCGGAAGGCTGGGATGCATGATGGCGCGAGCACACTGGCCGCGGACGATGCGGGTCGCTGTCCTGCGCGGCCCGGGGGATGTGGCCGTCGCCGAGGCGGACGTGCCGCAGCCGGGTCCGGGCGAGCTGCTCGTCCGCGTTCGGGCGTGCGGCATTTGCAGCAGCGACCTGATGGACTGGTACATCAAGCAAAAGGCGCCGTTCGTGTTCGGCCACGAGCCGGCGGGCGAAGTGGCGGCGGTCGGCGAAGGTGTGACGGGGTTCAAGCCCGGCGATCGGGTGGTGGTGCACCATCACGCGCCGTGCCTGGAGTGCGAGGCGTGCCGGCGGGGCGATGTGGTCCACTGCGCCGTCTGGCGCGAACCGGCGCTCATCCCGGGCGGCATGGCGGAATACGCGGTGGTGGCGCGGCAGGCCGTCCGCCATGACACCTGGCGGATGCCGGATCACCTCTCGTTCGAAGAAGGCACGCTGGTGGAGCCGCTGGCGTGTGTGGTCAAGGGGCTGGACCGGGCCGGGTTCGCGCCCGGCATGCGGGTGCTGGTCGTCGGGCTCGGGTTCGTCGGGCAAATATTCGGCTTCCTCTTGCGCCGCCTCGGTGCGGCGCATCTGGCCGGCTCCGACTTGGTGCCCAAGCGGCTGGCGCTGGCGGAGCAGCACTGGGCGGACGCGATCTACGATGCGTCCAAGCAGACCCCGCCGGGCGAGGCCTTCGACTTGGTGGTGGTGACGCCGGCGTCGCCGCGGGCCATGGTGTCCGGCGCCGCGGCGGTGCGGCGCGGCGGAAAGCTCTTGCTGTTCGCTCCCACGCCGCCGGACGAGCTGGTGCCGTTTCCCGTCTACGATCTTTTCTTCCGGGAAATCACCCTGGTCACCAGCTACTCCGCGGGCCCCGGCGAAATGCGGCGGGCGCTGGAGCACGTGGCGGCGGGCGTGCTGCCCGCGTCGCTGCTCATCACGCACCGCTTTCCGCTGCAGGAGGTAGCCGAAGCGTACCGAACAGCACAGGACATACATAACGCGCTGAAAGTCATCGTGACGATGGAGGCGGGCGACGATGCCTGACAACGACGACGTCGTCAAATTCCGGCGTTTCGAGAACTTCCGCTGGGACGGCGTTCCGCTGCAGGAGTACAAGGAACATAAGGGCGACCGGCCGGGCGAAGGCTGGCGCGACATCACCCGGCAAGTCATCGCCGGGCGGTTCGGCGAGCCGTGCTCCTTCCGCCTGCGCTACTTCGAAGTCGGCCCGGGCGGCTTTTCTTCTTTGGAGAAACACCAGCACGTCCACGTGGTCATGACGCTCCGGGGCCGGGGGAAAGTCATCGTCGGCGACGACGTCTACGACACGCGGCCTTTCGACGTCATCTACGTGCCGCCGATGACGCCCCACCAGTTCGTCAACGCGGGCGACGAGCCGTTCGGCTTCTTGTGCATCGTCGACGCGGACCGCGACCGGCCGCAGCCCTTGTCGCCCGAAGAACTCGAGCATTTGCGCAGCCTGCCGGAGACGGCCGCGGTCATGCGGGTGTGAGGCGCTTTATGCGATTCGTCGTTTTTGGCGGCGGCGGCGATATGGGCCGGCGCGCCGTGGCGGAGCTGGCCGTCACGCCCGGCGTGGAGCTGGTGACGATCGTCGGCCGCACACAGTCAACATTGGAGAAAGCGCGCGCCGAGGCGCTGGCGGCGCAGCGAGAGGCCGTCAACCCGGCCACCGCCGAGGTCGTCATCGAAACGGCCGACGCGCGGGACTACGACGCCGTCGTGGCGCTCATGCGCCGGCACGACGTCGCGCTGGGCGCGCTGGGCCCTTTCTACCTTTATGAAGAGCCGATGGTGAAAGCGGCCATCGTCTCCCGCACTCCGTACGTCAGCTTGTGCGACGACGCCGTCGCGGCCGCCGCGGCGCTGCGCTACGACCGCACGGCTCGCGAGGCGGGGGTCACCATCGTCACGGGGTTGGGCTGGACGCCGGGCCTGACCAACATTTTGGCCCGGCGGCTGGCAGCGCGGCTGGACAAGCCGACGGACATCACGGTGGCCTGGGCGGGCAGCGCCATGGAGTCCAGCGGCCATGCTGTAGCCTTGCACACGCTTTACATCTTCGACGGCCGCGTGACGACGTTCGCGGACGGGCGGCACGTGGAGGTGCCGGCCGGCAGCGGGAGCGAAGACATCGAGTTCCCGCCGCCCCTCGGGAAGGTGCGGGTATGCCACGTGGGGCATCCGGAGCCGCTGACGCTGCCGCAGCATATTCCCGGCGTCCGGAGCGTCGCGCTGAAAGGCGGTTTGGTGGAGCCGACGCTGCACCGGCTCGCGGTGCTGACGAGGCGGCTGGGCCTGGCCCGCACCCACGGCTGGCGGGAGTTCTGGGCCCGGGTGCTGGTGCCCATGATTCCGCTGCTGTCGCGCCTGGGGCCGAGGCGCCCGGCCGTATCCGGTACAGTGGTGCGCGTCCGCGGCGAGCGGGGCGGCCGGCCGGTCACGCTCGAGGCGGGCGTGACCACGTCCATGCGCGCCATGACGGCGGTCCCGCTGGCCGTCGGCGCTCTCTGGGTTGCCCAGGGGCGCGCGCGGCTGCCGGGCGTGCAGCCGCCCGAGGCGCCGGGACTGTTTGATCCCGACGAGTTTCTGGCGGAACTCGCCCGCAGGGGCGTTCACGTCACCATCACGGAACAGATGGGCTAAACGGGGGGTTTCTTGCATGGCGACGACGATGG
The DNA here is from genome assembly GCA_017577945.1 of Bacillota bacterium. NCBI lineage: Bacteria > Bacillati > Bacillota > Bacillota bacterium. The sequence goes on along the minus strand of PKQS01000008.1, from coordinate 293,885 downwards.
CGACGCTGCCGGAACGAAAGGATGTGCCCGTCGAGCACACGTGGGATGTGGCCAGCGTGTTCCCGTCCGACGAGGCGTGGGAGCAGGCCGCGGCCGAGGTCATGGCCCGCTTGCCGCAACTCAGATCGTACCAGGGGCGGCTGGGCGAAAGCCCGTCCGTCTTGGCGGATTTCCTGGAGCTGCTGGACCAGGTCGCCCTGACGGTAGGCAAGCTGCAAACGTACGTGACCCTGCGCTTTACGGTCGACACGGCGGACCCGCAGGCCGCAGCGCTCAACGACCGCTCTCGCGCGCTGTTCGCCCAGTACAGCGCGGCGACGTCGTTCATGACGCCCGAGCTGCTGGCCATCGGGCCGGACAAGCTGCTGCAGTGGGCCGAGGAAGAGCCGCGATTGGCCATCTACCGCCACTACTTCGACCGGCTCAAGCGGCAGGCCGCCCACATCCGTTCGGCGGAAGTCGAAGAGCTGCTGAGCATGGTGCAGGATCCTTTCCGCACCGCCGCCTCCATCCACGGGGTCATTTCCGACGCCGACATGAAGTTCCGGCCTGCCGTGGACAGCCAGGGCAAGCAGTACGTCGTGGCGCACGGCACCATCAATGCGCTCTTGCGCAGCCCGGACCGGGAGCTGCGCCGGACCGCGTGGGAGAGCTATGCCGACGCGTACTTGGATCTGAAGAACGGCCTGGCCAACGCGCTGGCCGCGGGCGTCAAGCAGCACGTGTTCATGGCCCGGGCTCGCCGCTACGGCTCGGCGCTGGAGGCGGCCACGGCGGCCGGCTTCATCCCGGTGGAAGTGTTCCACAACCTCATCGAGACGTTCCGCAAGCACCTGCCCATCTGGCATCGCTACTGGCGGGTGCGCAAGAAGGCGCTGGGTCTGGACAAGCTGTACGTCTACGACACCCGGGCGGCGCTGACCAGCAACGAGCCGGTCGTCACCTACGAGCAAGCCGTGGACTGGATCTGCGAAGGCATGCGGCCGCTGGGCGACGAGTACGTGCAGATCTTGCGGCGGGGCTGCCTGGAGGAGCGCTGGGTTGACCGCTACCCGAACAAGGGCAAGCGGCAGGGCGCCTTCTCTACGGGCGCGCCGGGCACGCATCCGTTCATCCTGATGAATTTCACCAATGATCTGAGCAGCATGAGCACGCTGGCCCACGAGCTGGGGCACTCGATGCACTCGTACTACACGCGCAAGCACCAGCCCCGCATTTACGCGTGGTACGGCACGTTCCTGGCGGAAGTCGCGTCCAACTTCAACCAGGCCCTGGTGCGGGCGCATCTGTTCAAGACGAATCCCGACCGGGATTTCCAGATCGCGCTCGTCGAAGAGGCCATGGGCAACTTCCACCGCTACTTCTTCATCATGCCGACGCTGGCCCGCTTCGAGCTGGCCATTCACGAGCGGGCGGAAAAGGGGCTGCCTTTGACGGCGGACATCATGATCGGCCTGCTGGCGGACTTGTTCGCCGAAGGGTACGGCGACGAAGTGGAGATGGACCGCGAGCGGGTCGGCATCACGTGGGCGCAATTCTCGACGCATTTGTACATGAACTTCTACGTGTACCAGTACGCCACGGGGATTTCCGGCGCGCACGCGCTGGCCAAGCGGGTGCTGGACGGCGTGCCGGGCGCGGCGGAGGCGTATCTCGAATTCCTGAAGGCGGGCGGGTCGGACTATCCGCTCAATATCCTGAAGAAGGCGGGCGTCGACTTGTCCACGCCGGAGCCGGTGGAGGAAACCTTCGGCGTGCTGGCGAGCCTGGTGGACCGGCTGGAGCAGCTGCTCGTAGGCTAATCAGGCTCCGCCGCAGGCTGCCGCCGCTTCTCCTACCGTTGCACGGGCTGCGCCGGCCTGGTTCCGCCTACGGCAGCGGACGCTCGGCGGACTGTCGCCGCGTCAGCAATTCGATGCGTGCGGCAGGGACGAGGATGCAACAGGGACCGAGCGGCCAGAGCTTTTCGCCCGCCGCTCGGTCCCTGTTTTGCTCCGCTAGATCCAGTCCTCCGGTCCAGTCTTCTTTAAATCCAGTCTTCCAGCGCCTGCGGCAGCTGGGCCAGGCTCTCCTGGATGGTCTGCCACAGCGACTCCACGTGGCGGAACTCGGTGCGGATGTTGCCTACCGCCGCCCGCAAAAGGTAACCTTCGCGCACGACCGTGTGCGAGATGAAGTGGTCCCGGCGGCTGTTGACGCGCTGCAGGAGCGCCTCGTTGAGCCGGTCCACGGCCCGGGCGACGGCGGTCGGTTCCAAGCCCCCTTTGCCGGACGCACTTTCTCCGGGCGCGAGCCGCTCCCGCCAGGCCCGGGGGAATGCACGGAAACAGACGAGCGGATACGGAGAAAACGGCGGCGCCGACCCCTCCCCGACCGCGCCCGCGCTCGTCTTCCGGCGCGCCGCCGTCATCGCGTCCAGCGTCTCGAAGTCCGGGTGCGCGTCGATTTGCCGCCGCAGCCACGCGGCCAGTTCCAACTGGTGCTCCATGCGCGCCCGCAGCCCGCTGAGGCCGAAGGCGCGAATCACCCACCACACCTTCAGCGCCCGGAAATTGCGGCCCAGCTGGAGCGAAAAGTCCATCGGATTGACGACTTCGTCCGGATCGTAGGTGCGCAGGTACTCGGGCACCAGCGAGAACGTCTGCTTCAGCACGCCTTTGCGCCGCGAAAAAAGCGCCGTCACTTCGAGCGGCGTGAACAGTACTTTGTGCGGGTTGACGACGACGGAGTCGGCCGCCGCCAGCTCCCCGCGCAGCCGCGCCACCTGCTCGCGCACCGAGGGGACGATGTTGTAGAAGCCGCCGTAGGCTGCATCCACGTGCAGCCACATACCGTACTCCCGGCAGACGGCCGCGAGGTCCTCCACCGGGTCCACCGCCCCCGTCGAGGTGGTTCCGACGACGGCCACGGCCGCCAGCGGCTTGTAGCCCCGCTCCACGTCCGCCTGCACCAGCCGCCGCAACGCGGCGGGATCGAGGCGGTGGCTCGCGTCCGTCTCGATCTTGACCAGGTTCTCCAGGCCGATGCCGAGGGCGATGACCGCCTTGTCGATGGAGCTGTGCGCGTGCTCCGACGCGTACACCCGAAGGCGCGGCAAGTCGCGGCCGGCCATCCCCTTCATCCGGACATCGAGGCCCGCCGCTTCCCGGGCCGCGGCCAGCGCGTAAAACGACGCCAGCGACGCCCCGTTGACCAGCACGCCGTCGGCGTTCACGTCGTAGCCGATCATCTCCGCCAGCCAGCGCAGCACCACTTCCTCCAGCGCCGCGGCCGCCGGCGCCGTCTTCCACAGCATGCCGTTGATGTTAAGCGTCGACGCCAAGAGGTCGGCCATGGCGCCGGGCCCACTGCTGCCCACGGGGAAATACGCGAAGAAGCGAGGATGATTCCAGAGCGTCAGGTGGGGAATGATGCGGCGCTGGGTGTCGGCCACGATGTCGGAAAACGACTGGGGCTCCTGCGGCAGCGGATCGTCCAGCAGCCGCCGCAGTTCCGCCGCGCCGATGTCAGGCAGGACGGGCGTCTCCTCCAGCTCGGCGATGTACTTCTTCACCGCCGCCAGCACTTCCCGGCCCGCCTGTTCCATCTCCTCCGGCGTCCAGTCGCCCAGCGGCCGCATCGGCTCCAAGCGATCCATGCGTGCAGCCCCCTTGCGTTCGCCGCGGAACCAGTCTTCCTAGGCTGTTCACCAGCGGCGCCGCCTTTCCTGCACCGGCTTTTCCTGCGACTGGAAACTCGTTGGAACGTCATTTTCCGGCGCGGATGCGTGCCGGTGGAGGGCCAACTCGGCCGCAGCTTTTCGTTCAGGCCGGAGCCGCCCGCGTTGCCAACGCAGCGCCGCCTGCATCTTCGGCGGCCTTGCCCAAGAGGCCCGCGGCGCTCACGGCTGGCCGTAAATGGCCACGAGATTGTCGAAGTAGAGCACGCCGCGGCTTTGCCGCTCGCGATGCATCTCCACCACGTACACCCGCTCGAACGCCAGCGGCAGCACTGCATCGGCGGGAATTTCCGCCTGCACGAATCGCCACCCCGTCCAATCCAGGCCTCCGACCCGGGTCAAGTCCAGCACTTGCCGCTGGCCGTTGCCGTCGATGTAATGGGCGCGCAGCCAGTGGCCGCTGGCGTCGCCGTACACCCAGACGCCGATGGCTCGCGGCCGGTCGGGGATCGGAATGGGTGTGGCCGCCTGGACGTACGCCGCCGCGGTACCGCCGCCCGAAACGCTCAAGTCGTACACGAGCCGCCCGGCCCGCTGCCCTTCGTAGACCGGTTCGGGCGCCTCCACCAGGTCGAAGGCCGCCTGCGCCCGCACGGCGTTGGCGTACCAAAGGCCCGGCGCCTCAAAGTCCGAGAGCACCACCGGCTCCCTGTCCACCGTCACCAAAGCGTTGCCCGCGACAGCGCCGAGGCGAGCCGACACGGTAGCCGTACCGCCGCGCAGGCCCGCTACGCCGCCGCCTTCGTCCACGAGCACAACGGGCGGCGACTCGTCTCCTGCCGCCCCGTCCGCGGCCGCCGTCCAGGTCAGCTGCCGCGGCTCCACCCAGACCGGCCGCCCGGCTTCGTCGTAGGCCCGGACGGAGAACGCGCTCCGCTCGCCCGCGGCCAGGTGCATCATGTCCGGCGCCAGGTCAATCCGGTGCACGGCGTGGACCACGTCGACGACAACTTCCGCCTCGACGCCGCCCACGCGGGCCGTCACGACGACCTCGCCCGGTTCCCGCACCAGCAGCAACGCCGCGTGGACGCCGGCTGCCGAGTCCAAGCGCACCTCCGCCTCGCCCCGGACCGTCCACTCGGCGTCCGCGGCCGCGACGGCAACGGGGTTGTTGTAGCGGTCCTGGCCCAGCAACTTTAGCGGCAGCGCCGAGCCCGCCAGCGCGGCCGGCGCGGCGGGACGGATGTGCAGTGTGGCCAGGGGGCCCGGCGGAGCCGTGCTCACGACGAATAGCGCGTTGGCCACGACCCGCTCGTAGCCGTCCGACGGCCGGTTCGCCACCACCAGCTCCGCCTCGCCGGGGGGACGTACCACCAGCGTCGTCGAACCCCCGCCGTCCAAATTCAGCGCCTGGGTGGCGCCCAATGCCAGCAGCAGCTCCGTCAGCTCCGCCAGCGTCATGCCGTCGGACCAGCCCGGCTGCCGGCCGTCCACGGTGACGAGGTAAAGATACTGGTCGTTGAAGCCGACGGCCGTGCGAGGATGGCGGCCCGTCACCAGCGAATCGCCGCCGGGAAGCGGCCGCGGCGAGCCGTTTTCAATGAGCACGGGCCAGCCCGCCACCGCCTCGACCGCCTGGTCGAAGGGCGGCGCCAGGTCGACCCGGAACTGCACCCACTCGCCTACCCGCAGATCCTCCAGCAGCACTTCCTCAGGACCCCGCCCCGCCAGCACCACGCCGTCGGCCGGAATCGGGACGCGGAGGCCGGGCGTCCCCGCGGCGGCCTGAACTTTCGCCACCACGCCCGTATACGTCCGCCCGCCCACCAGCGGTCCCGGCACGCCCCGGACCGTCACCACGGTGCCCGTCAGCGGCGGCGTCTCGGGTCCAAAGCGCGGCGTGTAGAGCACGAGCCCCAATCCGTTCAGCGGCCGGTTCACTTGCGTGATGGCCGCCCGCGCCGGCATCTCCTCCAGCGAAGACAGCTGCCCGCCGGCCAGCGCTTCCGCCGCCTCTTCCCGCCACACCGCCCCGCTCAGCTCCGGCACGCCGATGACCACTCGCCCGTCGGCCAGCAGGGCGAAGGCCGGCCGGCCGTTGGGACTGGTGACGATTTCGCCTGCTTGCACGTGCAACCCAACGGGCAAGCCCGCCGTGGGCGCCGAGGCGAAAAAGTCGGCGTTGACGCCCGCGACGACCGTGCGCACGGGCGACGCCTCGGTGCCGCCCTTGGACAGGCGGCTCAACAAGTCGCTTAAAGGCGAGCCGCTGACGGCCGTGCCGGACGTCGCCGCGCGAGTCGCCTCCGTCCTTGCCGTCGCCGCGCCCGCCAAGCCGGCGGCCGTTAGCTGTCGCGCCTGGGCCAGCACCGTTTCGGTTCCCTCGACCTGTCCCCGTCCCAAAGTGGCGGCCAGCGACACGAACGGGTTGTCCCGTTCTACGCGAACCACCTGGATATGCTGCAGCCAACCGTCAGCCGCGACGCTGGCAACCGCATAGTGCACGCCCGGCCCGATGGGCGTCCACGCCAGCTCGCCGGGCGCGGGCCAGCTCCGCAAAGAAGGCGCCGCACTTGTCACCGGCGCGAGGAGGCCGGCCAGCGCCGCCAGCGCCACGACGGCCGCCAGCGCCGCTCGTACGGGTGAAACCTTTGTTGGCCCAATCACCGCCGGCTCCGAAAGAACCCGGTAGTTGCCCCGCTTCATCCCCACCACCGGTCTCCTCATGCGAACACCACGTACTTGCGCAAGAACGCGTCCACCGCCGCGTAGAACTTCTCAATGGTTTCCGGCTTGCTCCAGCCGTGCCCTTCGCCTTCGTACACGTGGTATTCGTAGGGCGCGCCGCTTTCCTTCAGCGCCGCCACCAAGGCGTCGGCCTGCGCCTTGGTTACCACCGGATCGTCGGTGCCTTGGAAAATCGCGACAGGATCTTTGATGCGCCGGGCATGGAACACCGGCGACAGCTCCCGGTACAGCGCCGCCGCCTCGGGCAGCGGCCCGACCAGCGAGTCGGTGTAGCGCTCCTCCAGCTTGTGCGTGTCGGACGCCAGCGCGAACAGGTCCGCCACGCCGTACAGGCAAAGGCCCGCCTTGAAAAAGCCCGGATGCGTGATGAGAGCCCGCAGCACCGTGTAGCCGCCCGCGCTGCCGCCCATAATGACCAGCCGCCCGCGGTCGGCCAGCCCCTCCCGCACGAGGAACTCTGCCCCGCTGACGGCGTCTTCCACGTCCACAATGCCCCAGCGGCCCTTGAGCTGCTCCCGGTACGCCCGGCCGTAGCCGGTGCTGCCGCGGTAGTTGACTTCCAGCACGGCGTAGCCGCGAGTGGCGAACCATTGGACCCGCGGGTTGAACTCAGGCACCGCCTGCGACGTCGGCCCTCCGTGCACGCTGATGACGGCCGGGGGAAGGCCTTCGGCCGTAAAGTGCGGGTTGGTGGGCGCATAGTACAACCCGTACACCGTGGCGCCGCCGGCGGAAGTCCACTGCACCGGCCGGGGCTGCGCCAGCGCGCCCGGCTCGAAGTTCTCCCACTGGCTCCGGCGCACGATGAGGGCCGCGGGTCCCCGGAGAACCGTCGGGGGCGCTGGGCCCTCCGCCTCCTTGTCCGGAGCAAGCCGGCCCGCCACGATGCGCGGCGGAATGCTGGGCGCCGAAGCGATGCAGGCGACGGCGACGCGGCCGGCCTCATCCGGCGCAGGCGCCACGGCGATCTGGGACAGGTCCGGGTATTCGTCGAACACGCCCTCTACCCGCCGGTGGCGGGGCGCGAGGCGGCCCTGTTCGTCCTCCAGCACGCACTGCCACAGCGAGCAGAAACCCGCGTCGCTGCGGAGGTAAAAGATCGACTGGCCGTCGGGCGCAAAACCGTACGTGCGGATACCTTGCACCCACGGGGGCTGGCCGTGCTCGTACGGCCCCTCGGTCAGCTGCGTGTGCCGGCCCGTCTCGAGATCGTACAGGTACAGGTGCCAGTAGCCCGAGCGGTCCGACACGTACGCCAGGTACCGCCCGTCGGGGGAGAAGACGGGCTGCTGCACCGATTCGGACGGCCCGCCGGCCACGACCGTCGTCTCGGCGGCCACGGGCGGCACCGGGTCGTCGCCGTCCCAGAAGCGCAGCCGCACGAGGCGCAATTCGGTGCTGTCCCACGGCATGTGCGGGTGATTCCACGCGATCGCGGCCAGCATCCGCCCGCTCGGATGCCAGGCGGGCTGCATGTAGAAATCGTCGCCTTGCAAGATCTTTTGCGGCCACAGCCGCCCTGCCGCGTCGACGACGGCGACGCAGTCCCGTCGCTCGGCGCTGTGCACGAACGCGACGAAGCGCCCGTCGGGCGAAGGAGTGGGCGATGCAGCCTGCCCGAAGGGCGGCGTGATGGGCCGCGCGTCGCCACCCGCGATGGGTTGCCGGTAAATGCGGCCGTCGGCGACGAAGAAGACGTCGTCCCCGAAGGTGGAGAAGTCCCCGCCGCCGTAGCCTAGCTTCGCCTTGACGTTGAAGTCGGCCGTCACCTCGAACGGCGCGTGGCCGCCGTCCGTGGCCACCAAGACCCCTTTGCCGGCCCGGCGCTCCAGCCAGACCAAGCGCAGCGGGCCGCCTTCCGGCGCCGCCCAGCGCACGTCGCTCAACGAAACGCCGCGCGCCACCACGGCGGCGGTGACCGGGCTGGTCCACAGTCCGTAAGGCTTGACGGTACGAGACATGGACGATGCCCCTCTGTTGCCTGCGTTGTAATCGTGCTGCCTGACTTCGCTTTCCGGAAAAAGGATCCTCCTGCGCCCGGAACCGCCCGCTTTCCGGCCTCCGGCGTGCAGGTTCTCGGCCGCGGCGCGCCGAAAACGTTGCCGGAAAGGACGTGGCCGCCATCGGCGCCGTGCAGCATCCGGTCGTCGTCATCGGCGACGTCATGGTCGACATCGCCATCAAACCGCACGGTCCCGTTCGCTTCGCCTCCGACACCGACAGCAGCATCCGCCTGGGCTTGGGCGGCGCCGGCGCCAACATCGCGGTGCACTTGGCACGCTTGGGAATTCCGGTTCGGTTCATCGGCTGCGTGGGCGACGACGGCCTGGCGCAGTTCGTGCGCACCGCCCTGAAGGAGCCCGGTTTGGATGCCGCGCTGGAGACGATCCCCGGCGTCCCGACGGGCGCCATCGCCATTTTCGTCGACGAAACGGGGCAGCGCACCATGTTTCCCCAGCGCGGGGCCAATTTGCACCTGACCCCCGAGCGGCTGCTGCGGCGCTGGCCCGAGCACCTGTCCGCCTTATTCGTGTCGGGCTACGCGCTCTTCGCGGAGCCGACCCGCTCCGCGGCCCGGCTGGCCATGGAACGCGCGCGAGCCGCCGGTGTTCCCGTCGCCGTGGACCCCGCTTCCTACGCGAATATCCTGGACGTAGGCGCCGATCAGTTCTTGGAATGGTGCCGGCCGGCCACCATCTTGCTGCCGAACCGGGACGAGGCGGCCGTGCTGGCGCAGAGCGACTCTCCCGAAAAAGCGCTGGAGCGGCTGGCCCGCTTGTTCCCGCTGGTCGTGGTCAAGCTGGATCGCGACGGCGCCCGGGCGCGCCGCGGCAGCGAAACGGTGCACGCGCCGGCTTTGCACGTGCCCGTCGTCGACACCACGGGCGCGGGAGACGCCTTCAACGCCGGCTTTCTGGCCGCGTATTTGTCCGGCGCGCCGCTGGCCGAAGCGTTGGCCGCCGGCAACGCGCGAGCGGCTCACGTCGTGCAGCACGTAGGCGCCTCATGAGGGAGGAAGAACGGCTATGACGATGCGGAGGCAATCCGTGCCGATGATTGTCAAAGAGGACGTGGCGCAGGCGCTGGCGGAAGGCCGCGCCGTGGTCGCGCTGGAGTCCAGCATCATCGCCCAGGGCATGCCGTATCCGGCCAATGTCGAGACGGCGCTGCAGGTGGAGGAAACGATTCGCCGGGCCGGCGCCGTGCCGGCCACGACGGCCGTCCTGGACGGCGCGCTGCGGGTCGGTTTGTCGCCGGCGGAAATCGAGCGGCTCGGTACCGCCAAGGACGCCGTGAAAGTGGGCCGGCGCGACCTGGCCCGGGCGCTGGTGACGAAAGCGGCGGGCGGCACGACGGTCTCGGCCACCACCACCATCGCGGCCCTGGCCGGCATCCGCGTCTTCGCCACGGGCGGCATCGGCGGCGTCCACCGAGGCTGGGCGCGGCACATGGACATCTCAGCGGACTTGCGGGCCATGGCTGAATCGCCCGTCACCGTCGTTTGCAGCGGCGCGAAGGCGTTTCTCGACTTGCCGGCGACGCTGGAGCTGCTGGAGTCGCTGTCCGTGTGCGTGATCGGCTACCGGACCAGCGTCTTTCCTTCGTTCTACAGCCGCGACACGGACCTCGTCCTCGAGCACCGCGTCGACGACGTAGCCGACATCGCGGCGCAGATGGCGTATCAGGACGCCTTGGGGCTGCGCGAAGGCATTCTGGTGGTGAACCCGGTTCCGGAGGAGCACGAGGTGCCGCGCGCCGTCATCGACGCCGCCATCGAGCAGGCGCTGCGGGACGCGGAAGCGCGGGGCATCGTGGGTAAGGCGGTAACGCCTTTTGTGTTGGCGCGGATCAAGGACATCACGGGCGGCGACAGCCTGAAGGCCAACACCGCGCTGGTGATCAACAACGCCCGGCTCGCCGCGGAGATCGCCGTCGCCTACGCGGAACTGGTTCGCCGCAACGGCTGACGCGCGGCCGCCAATACTCCCTATACACTGCTCTTGTCACGACACGGCCCTCGTCTCTAAGCCGGCGAGGACCTCTCCTCCATCAATCGCACGGGTCCTTCCCGCGCGCCTGAGGGACCATATCCGGAATATTTTGTCCAATACCGGCACATACTAGAACCAGCGCTTGTCCCAGCTCTCGCGAGCAGGCGGCGGTGCGCCGCCCGCCGGCGGCCCCTGCCGCCGAGCGCATCGCGCGAGGAGGCGACGCCCGTGGCGAACCGCCCGCTGTTCAAACGCCCTTCGCCGCCGCTGAGCGACAAGGAGCGGCTGGCGATGCTCCACGGCGCCATCGAAGCGCTGGCCCAACGGAGCGACCTCGACCCCCGCCTGCAGGCACGCGGCATCGCCCCGCTGGCCTTCGCCGCCCGCCGGCTGGAGGAGCGGCTGCAAACCCGCCGCGGCCGCCGGGACGCGTGAGTGCCGTCTGGGAATTTTGCTACGCGCGCTCTCCCGCCGCCGCGTGCACCCGCGGGGTCGGCGGCTGCAGGCCGTTCTCCGCAATGAACCGCCGCATCGTCTCCAACGCCAGCTCCGCCATCCGTTGCCGCCGCTCCTGCTTGTCCCGCGGCGGGTTTTCCAGAGGCGGCAGCAGTCCGAAATTGGCGTTCATGGGCTGGAAATGCTCCGGATCGGCGCTGGTGATGTAGTGAGCCAGCGCGCCCATCATCGTTCCCCGCGGCAGCGTCAGGGGCTCTTGGCCCAGCGCCAGCCGCGCGGCGTTGATGCCCGCCAGGAGGCCCGAAGAAGCTGACTCCACGTAGCCTTCCACGCCCGTAATCTGCCCGGCGAAGAACACCCGCGGGTCTTTCTTCACCTGGTACGTGGGCAGCAGCACCCGCGGCGAGTTGATGAAAGTATTGCGGTGCATCACGCCGTAGCGCACGATTTCCGCGTTGGCCAGCGCCGGGATCATGCGCACGATGCGCTTCTGCTCGCCCCAGCGCATGCGGGTCTGAAAGCCCACCAGGTTGAAGAGCGTGCCCTCCCGGTTTTCCCGCCGCAGCTGAACGACGGCGTAGGGCCGCTTGCCCGTGCGCGGGTCAATGAGCCCCACCGGCTTCATGGGCCCGAAGCGCAGCGTGTCGCGCCCGCGGGCCGCCAAATCTTCGATGGGTATGCAGCCCTCGAACACTTTCATTTCGTCTTCCAGGTGTCCCGGGTGCACTTCGGCCTTTACCAGCGCGTCGTAAAACGCCTCGTATTCTTCTTTCGTCAGCGGGCAGTTGAAATAGTCGTCGCTGCCGCCGCGGCCGTAGCGCGACCCCCAGAAGCCCTTCTCCCAGTCGATGGAATCCGCCGAGACGATGGGCGCCGCGGCGTCGTAGAAGTACAAGTCGTACTCGCCCGTAAACGCCTGGATGGCTGCGGCCAGCTTGTCGGACGTCAACGGCCCCGTGGCGATGACCACCGGCGCGCCGGACGGGATCTCCGTCACTTCCTGCCGGTGAATGCGGATGCGCGGGTGAGATTCCAATACCTGAGTGACCGTGGCGGCGAAAAGCTCGCGGTCTACCGCCAGCGCGCCGCCGGCCGGCACGGGATGCGCGTCGGCCGCGGCGATGATGAGGGACCCCAGAAGCCGCATCTCATTCTTCAGCACCCCGCTGGCCGTGTTGAACAGATTGGACCCTAGCGAGTTGGTGCAAACGAGCTCGGCCAAATAGTGGGTATGATGAACAGGCGTGCGCCGCTCCGGCCGCATCTCGTACAAATCCACGTCCACGCCCAAATTCGCGGCTTGCCATGCGGCCTCGGAGCCGGCCAAGCCGCCTCCGATCACGATGATCCGCCGGGACACGGGCCGCACCTCCCTGTCGTCGCCAGCTTATCGTCGTTAGAATGCCGCTTCGGGCGCCGCTGGAGCCTCCGCGCGCTCCGGGTCTGGCTTCTTTTCCGCCGCGGCCGGCCGCACCGACACGTCCGCCGCGTACAAGGCGACCAGCCGGCCGTCGTCCGCGCCCGCGGGCCGAACCAACAGCGCCCCGTCGTCGCCGATGTCCACCGCGAAGCCGTCCCAGGCCGAGCCGTCCGCTTCCAGGACTTGCACCGGCCGGCCCACCGTGGCCGACCAGCGGCGCGTTTCGTCCAGGAGTTCCTGGAAGCCGCGCGCGGCGATGACCTGGTAGCGGCGTTCCATCCCCGCGAGGATGTGCCGCAGCAGCCGCTCCCGGTCAAACTCCCGCCCCGCCAGGCAGCGCAGCGACGTGGCCTGCCCGCGCAGCGGCGCCGGAAAGTCCTCCTCCCGCTGGTTGACGTTGACGCCCACGCCCACCACGCACCACGGCAGCCGCGCCGGCCCGGCGGCCGTCTCCGCCGCGCTCGTCTCGACCAGCACGCCGCACAGCTTCCGCCCGCCGACCACGACGTCGTTGGGCCATTTCACCAGCACCGGTTCTGTCCAGCGGCGGCCCTGGCCGTGTTCGTTTTCCGCCGCACCCGGCGTGCTTTCCGCCAGCGCCGCTTCCGCCGCCTCCCGCACCGCCGCGGCCGCAAGAAAGGCCAAAAGTGGCGCCTGGCCGAAAGCGACGGGCGGCCGCAAGATTACGGAAAACGTCAACGCCGTGCCCGGCGGGGCGAACCACCGGCGCCCGTGCCGGCCGCGGCCCGCCGTCTGCCGCTCCGCGACGATGACGGTGCCTTCCGGCGCGCCTTCCCGCGCCAGGCGCTTCGCGTCGTCGTTGGTCGAACCCGTTTCCTCCAGGCGAATGATGCGCTGCCCCAAGACGCCGCCTCCGCCCACGTGCGGCGCCGCCTCCCTCTTTGCGCCGCGCCGGTCCGGTGGCCCAGGCGGCCTTACGCCGGCCGCGGCTTCGCGCGCGTAATTTCCACTTCCGCGTAGTCCAGCAGCCCGCCCACGGGCGCTCCCGGCTTGCGCACCCGCACCGTCACCTCATCGACCTCGAAGGCCGCCAGCAGCGCGGCCGCGATCCGCTCGGCCAGCGCTTCCAGCAAGTTGTACGGCTGACCCGTGACTACGTTCTTTACAAGGTTGTACACGTCGACGTAATTGAGCGCGTCGGCCAGCTGGTCGCTTTGCCCCGGCCCGCGCAAATCGGTGTACAGGTCCACGTCCACCTCGAAGCGCTGCCCCAGCTGCCGCTCGGCGTCAAACGCGCCGTGATAAGCGTAGAAGACCATGTTGGCCAGGCGAATCCGGTCGGCCACGCCATGCTACCTCCCTGCGGCGGCGAAACGCCGCGCCGGCGGCCAAAGACGAGCGGAGCCCGGAATCCCGGGCTCCCATCGCCAACGTCGCCGGTCGGCTCGCAATTCGCTCCTGTGCCTTATTCGATGCCGATGGCCGGCTTCGGCTGCTTGCCTTTCTCCAGCAGGCCCGGCCGCTCCTGTTCGGCCTCCTGCAGGCCCACGCCCACGGTCTCCACCGCCGCCGCAGCCCGCGCCGCCTCCTCGGCCTTGACCCGCTCCGCAGCGATGCGCGCCTCTTCCGCGGCCTCCTTCTCGGCCAGCTCGGTTTCGCCGATGACCTCCAGGAACTCACGCCGCGTCAACGTCTCGCGCTCCTTCAGCGCCTCGGCGACGGCCACCACCTTGTCCCAGTGCCGCTCCAGAATCTCGCGCGCCCGCTGGTGGGCCTCCTCGATGAACCGCCGCACCTCGGCGTCGATAGCCGCCGCGACTTCCTCGCTGTAGTTGCGGTCGCGAACGATGTCGCGGCCCAGGAAGATGTTCTCCTCGATCGGGTGCCCGAAAGCCTGCGGGCCCAGCCGGTCGCTCATGCCCCACTCCATGACCATCTTGCGGGCCAGGTTCGTCACCTGCTCCAAGTCGCCCTTGGCGCCGGTGCTGACCTCGTTGAACTTGATCTCCTCGGCCGCGCGGCCGCCCAGCGCCGTGGCCAGCTCGTCCAGGAGCTCGGAGCGGGTCAGCAGGTACCCGCGGTCCTCATCGGGCAGGAACTGGGTGTAGCCGCCGGCCATGCCCCGTCCCACGATGGTCACCTTGTGCACCGGCATGGCGTGGGGCAAGTAGTGCGCCACGATGGCGTGCCCCGCCTCGTGGTAGGCGTACACTTCCTTGACGCGTTCGGTCAGGATGCGGCCTTTGCGCGCCGGACCCATCATCACCCGGTCGATGGCTTCCTCCAGATCCGCCATCGTGATTTCCTTGCGGCCCCGCCGAGCCGCCAGGATGGCGCCTTCGTTCATGACGCTCTCCAGGTCGGCGCCGGAGAAGCCAGGCGTGCGCCGGGCCAGCACCTCCAGCGACACGTCCGCGGCCAGCGGCTTGTTGCGGGCGTGCACCCGCAAGATGGCTTCGCGGCCCTTGACGTCCGGGCGATCGACCACGATCTTGCGGTCAAACCGCCCCGGCCGCAGCAGCGCCGGGTCCAGCACGTCCGGCCGGTTCGTCGCGGCCATGACGATGACGCCGGTAGTGGACTCGAAGCCGTCCATCTCCACCAGCAGCTGGTTCAACGTTTGCTCCCGCTCGTCGTGGCCCCCGCCGAGCCCCGCGCCGCGCTGCCGGCCCACCGCGTCCAGCTCGTCGATGAACACGATGCACGGCGCGTTCTTCTTGGCCGTCTCAAACAAATCGCGCACCCGCGAAGCGCCGACGCCGACGAACATCTCGACGAAGTCGGAACCGCTGATGCTGAAGAACGGCACCCCCGCCTCGCCGGCTACCGCTTTCGCCAGCAGCGTCTTGCCGGTGCCCGGCGGCCCCACCAGCAGCACGCCCTTCGGAATTTTCGCGCCCAGTTCGGCGAACCGCTTCGGATGCTTCAAGAACTCGACGATCTCCATGAGCTCTTCTTTGGCCTCGTTCAAGCCGGCCACGTCGTCGAAGCGCACCTTGGTGCGCTCCTCGGTGTGCAGCTTGGCGCGAGCCTTGCCGAAGGACATGGCGCGGTTGCTGCCGCCTTGCATCTGGTTCATGAGGAAGATCCAGAACAGGACGAACACGCCGATGGTCAGCAGCTGCGGCAGGAACGAGACCCACAGCGGCGCCGCCGGCTCCGGCCGCGCGTCCACCAAGATGCCGCGCTGGAGCAGCTCCGTGCCCAAATTGGTCGTGCCGGCCGGCACGTACGTCACGAAGAGCGTGCCGTCCCGCAACCGCCCTTCGACCCGCTGCTCGCCCACCAGAACCACGGAGTCGACCCGGTTGGCCTGCACCCATTGCATGAACTCGGAGAACGTGGCCTCATAGCGGCGTTCCTGCGTCGTGTAGAGGCTGCTGACGATGTAGACGGCGATTATGGCGACGAGCAGGTAGATGCCGATGCCTCTCAAAAATCGATTCAAAAGTCGTCCTCCCTTCGCAGGGCGCTCAAAAACAAATCGCGCCTCGGGCGCCCCGTGAACCCGCCGAACCGGCGGGAATCGGCTGGCTTCGTCCAGGCGCGGGTTCTTGACAGCTCTTACCTCATTCCGATGCCTGTGGCGATATTTTCGCTCGTTTATTATAGCATGTGCCCCGCCCTGTTACAACGACACTACGCGCAATTGCAGGATTCGCCTGGACTCCGGCCCGGCCGCCGCCCGTTCGTCCACCCGCAACCCGGCCACCCACACGATGCCGTTCGCGTCGACCACCACCGGCACGCGCCGGCGCTGGGCCGCCGGCACTTTTTCGTCCACGAACAGATCTTGCAGTTTCTTCGTCCCCCCGAGTCCCAGCGGGCGCATGCGGTCGCCGGCGCGCCACGAGCGCGCCACCAGCGGCGGCGCCAGCTTCTCCCAGTCGAGCCAGGCGCCGTCCCGGCCGGGCCGGTCGGCCCGTTCGGGGTCGTCGACGAAGCGGGCTTCGATGGCGCCCACGCCGGGAATGACGGTCGTACCTGGAATCGTCAGCGGCACCGCGAACGCCGGCGCCGCGTCGCTCTCCCCGACCCGCCGCAGCGTCAAGAAATCGCCTTCTCGCCGCGCTCGCACCCGCCGCGGCAAGTCGACGGCGTCGCCGGCGTTCCCTTCCAGCAGCGCTAGGACCGCTGCCACGTGCTCGAAGGCCAGAGCCGCGGGCGTCCACTCGTCCGCGTCCTCCCGGGCGGTCAAGCCCGCCGCCTCCCGCCACGCGTGCCGCACGATGCGGCGGCGCAGGGCCCGGGGCGTGCGCGCCAGCTCGGCCGCGGGCAGCGCCACCGCGCCGTCGCCGGTCTCGCGCCGCATGCGCCGGTAGGCCCGGTGCGCCAAGACGTCCAGCAAGTCGTCGTCGTCTTGCAGCAGCGCGGCCGTGCGGTTCAAGGCCAGGCGAATGCCGGGATTGTATTCCGCTTCCAGCCTGGGAAGCAGCTCGAGGCGAATTTTGTTGCGCAGGTAGCTGGTCTGAAGGTTCGTTGGGTCCTGGCGCGCCTCCAGGCCGAAGGCGCGGCAATATTCCTCGACGTCGGCGCGGGAAACGTCCAGCAGCGGCCGGATGAAAGGACCCCGCCGCCGGCGCATGCCTCCCAGCCCCGCCGTGCCCGCGCCGCGCAGGAAGCGCATCAGCACCGTTTCCGCCTGATCGTCGGCGTGGTGGCCCAGGGCGATGCGCGTCGCGCCGATCTCCGCGGCGACGCGGCGCATGGCCGAATAGCGCAGCCGGCGGGCCGCCTCCTGCGTCGACTCCCCGGGGCGGCGCTGCGCGGCCACGTTCTCCCGGACGACGATCGCGGGCACGCCCCACCGCTCCGCCAGCGCCCGCACGAAAGCCGCATCGTCCGCCGACTCGGCGCGCAGGCCGTGGTCCATGTGAAAGACGGACAGCTCCATGGGCAGCTGGTCTTTGAGCCGCAGCAGCAAGTGCAGCAGCGCCACCGAGTCCGGACCGCCCGACACCGCCGTGAGCACGTGCTCGCCCGGCCGGATCAGGCGATACCGCACGACGGCCTGCCGCACGGTGTCCAGCAAGTCCAGCCTGCTCGCCTCCCGGGCACCTTATATGGTATTTCCGCTGGTTGTCGTTGCTCTTGTAGTAGTTCCAGTGTAGCACCGCGCCGCGCGGCGCGTCAAAAACGACCGGCCCCGTGGAAGCCTTTTCACCGCAGCGTCAGCGTGGCAGCAAACGGGCGGCCACGATGGTGACGTCGTCTTTGAGACTACGCCCCGCAGGCGGACGCACCCGCTTGAACAGCTCGTCCACCGCCGCATGCGGGTCCGGCTGCTCCAGGCGTTGCAGCGCCCGCGCCGCGGCGGCCGCCTTATCTTCGCCTACGGTCTCCGTCTCAAGGGCCCCGTCGGTCACCATCACGACCAGGTCGCCCGGCGACAGGCGATACAACACAGCCCACGCTTCCACGCCTTGCCAGATGCCGACGGGGAGACTGTCGGCCCGGAGCACGTCCACGTGGCGGCCGCGCCGCACGTAGGTGGGCGCGGCGCCGGTCTTCAGCATGCGCACCGTGCCCTCGGCCAGGTCGAAGAGGCACACGTCCAGGGTGGCAAACGATTCGTGGGGCACGTGCAGAGCCAGCGCGGCGTTGATGGCCCGCACCGCGAACTGCGGGTCGAAGCCTTCCAGCAAAAAGCGCGCCATCAACGTCGCGGCCGCCTCGCTTTCGGCCGCGGCGCGAGGCCCCGTGCCCATGCCGTCGCTGACGATCAAAGCCACCCGGTGTCCGGGCAAATCCACCCGGCGGAAGCAATCGCCGGAAACGGGACCCGCGGCGGCCTGCGCCACGTCCACCACCAGCCGGAACCGGGCGGCCCGCTCCCCGCTTGCACCAATCCGGCCGGCCTCCGCCGTGCTCGTCCTGCCGCCGGCGCGCCCGGCCCCGAAACCGTTGACCTGTCCAGCGGCGCGCGCCGCTTTGGCCGCCTCGTCCGCCGCCGCATCGAGGATCGCGGCCACGCCGGCGTAAGTCCGCGCCGCGGCCTGGTACACGTCTGCCGCGGCTGCGGCCAAGTCGCGATCTGAGCCGTGCCGGGAAGCCCCCCACCCAGCGCCGCTCCCGCCTGCCAGCAGGCTCCGCACGCCGCTGACCAAGCGCTCCTGGTACATGCAGCGCTGCCGCAAGCCTTCGGGCAACGCTTCGGCTCCCCGGTCGCCGCTGGCCGACGCCGCGAACGCCATCAAGTCGCGGTATGTGTTGTACACGTGCGCCTCCCAACAAACGGAAAATCTCGGGCAGCCGGCGCACACGTTTTCCGCCACCGCCGCGGCGAAGCCTTCGAACGAGTCAACCGAACCCCCGGCGCGGGGTCGCCCGGAGGGCGTCTCCAGCCAGCGGCCCGCGTCCTCCAACACCGCCGCCACGCGGCGCAGTTGGTCCTCCGCCGCCGTCTCGGCCCCGTGCGGCCGCTCCTCCGCGCCCTGTGCTCGCGCCGGCCCTCGTCCCTCCGGCAGCGCGTCCGACAGCGCGCGCAGCGCCCGCCGCGGCACCAAAGCCGCCAGGCCGCCCGCGAGGATGCAGCTGCCCAAGGCGCGGGCAATCTCGACGCCGTCGGACGCGTAAGGAGACAAGAGGATGTGCACCGTCAGCATGCCCAGCAGCGCGCCCGAGCGGCCCAGCTGGCTGCCCAAGCCCGCGAGCAACCCCGCCGGCGCCAGCAGCGTGGCCTGCCACGTCAGATTGCCTGCGCTCAGGACCGACAGCAGCCCCAGGGCGGCTCCCGCCGCGGCGCCCGTGCCCAAGGAGCCGGCCGCAGCGGCCAGCAGCAGCAAAACCCGCATGAAAATGTCCACCAGCGAATACTCGTACACATAGACGTTCTCCATGCCGAGCACGAGGAGGCCGAGGACGGTGAGCAGCGCGGCCAGCTGCGCCCGGCTGAGCGTGGCCGGACGCTCGGTCCAGAGGCGAACGAAAGGGAAGAACACGACCACCGCCGCCAGCTCCGCCGCCGTCGCGGCCGAGGCCAGGACGAAATCGCCGCCGGTAAACGCCGCAAACACGGTGCGCAAGCTGGCGACACCCGTCAGCGCACCGAGCGCCCTCACCCAAGGCGGCAGCCGAAACCAGCGGTCGGCGGCCAACACGATGCACCAC
Organism: Bacillota bacterium; assembly: GCA_017577945.1. Lineage (NCBI taxonomy): Bacteria > Bacillati > Bacillota > Bacillota bacterium. Next base: position 274,540 of record PKQS01000008.1, on the reverse strand, counting down.
GCCACCAGCAGCACCAGCCATGGCTCGACGCCGCCGTCCAGCCGCGGCGCCAAGATGCCTCCCGCCACGGCGCCGGCGGTGGCCGACAGAGCCCGCGCGTGCTGGCCCAGAGCCGCCAGGGTGATAACGTACGCCGCCCCGAAAGGCTTCATCACGCCCAGCACCGTCGCGCGGCCCAGCAGCAGCCCCAGCGCCAGCGGCACCAGCCAGTAGCTGCGTGCGGCGAAAAGAGCTCTACCGGCCCGCGCCACGCGCGCCGCCGTCAGGCTCCGCCACCGCGCGGCGCGGGCAGACGCCGCGCTTGTCCGAACGAGAAGAGTTGGTCCTTTTTCCGGCACCGCGGGTCTCCTCTCCCACCGCCGTCCGCCTGGCCGCGCGCCGGGGCGAGACAGCCAACCCGCACGGGCGCCCGGCCGGAACTATTCCGAATCTAGCACCGCCGGCGCCGCCGGTCTGTCGAGCCGCGCGAGAGCGGCGACGTAGTTTTCCGCACCTTTCCGCCACTTGCGCAGGAATTGCTGCACGATGGCGCGCGGCAAGAACCGGGACGATGCATGCAGAAGATAAGCCCAGCGGGAAGGGGCGCATGAACGTGGCCTACGCGGCAAGGAGACCGTCGGAGCACGCGCGCGCGGCTCGCAGCAGCGTTCGTATGCGCAGGCGCCGGCTGCTCGCGGGCGCGCTGAGCGCGGCCGTAGCGTCCTGCCTGTGCCTGGCGCCGGCCGCCGCGGCGGCGCAGGCGGACGGGCGTCCCACGGTCGCAGTCGTACTCGGCGGCGGCGCGGCCCGCGGGCTCAGCCATATCGGCCTCCTGCGCGCGCTGGAAGAGCACGGCATTCCCATCGATATCCTGGTGGGCACCAGCATGGGCAGCATCGTGGCCGGGCTGTACGCCGCCGGACTGTCGGTGGAGAACTTGACGTACCTGGCCACACAGCTGGACCTGAACCGCCTGTTTGCGCCGCGCATCCCGCCGCGAGGCGGCCTCGTCGACGCCGAACCGTTCGCGCACTTTCTCGACCAGCTCACCGGCCGCATGCGGCTGGAGGAGACGCCGATACCATTCTACTCGGTGCTGGCCGACCTGCGCACGGGAGAGACGGTGGCCCTGAACCGCGGGCCCATCGGGAAGGCTATCGTAGCCAGCATGTCCATTCCCGGCATTTTCCCGCCGGTGGAAATCGAAGGCCGCCTGTACGTGGACGGCGGGCTCGTGTCGTCGGTGCCGGTGCGGGCGGCGCGCGTCGCCGGTGCGGACTTCGTCATCGCCGTGGACGTGCGCCGGGACGTCGACGCCGTGGCGCCCGGCAACGTGCTCGCCAACCTGCAGCTCGCGCTGTCCGTGCTGCTCGACAAGCAAACCGACGCCGAAGTGCTGGACGCCGACGTACTGATAACGCCGGCGGTGGCCGACAGTTCGTACATGGAGTTCGACCGGGCCGAGCACTTCATCGCGGAAGGCTACCGCGCCGCCCTGGCGGCCATGGACGAGCTCAAGGCCGCCCTGCGGCGCCTGGACCCCTCGTTTCGGTTCGACGCGCCGCGGCGCCAGCCGGGCATCCCCATGGAAGATTTTCCTCGCCTCGCCGGCGAAGCGGCCGCCGTCGCCATGGCCCGCGCCCGCCGCTCGCCGCAGGCGACGGCGGAGCTGACCTTCTCCACCCAGGCGGCGCCGCGGGCGGGGCTTGCGGTGCATATCCCGCTGCGCTGGGCGCGCCTCGACTGGCCCTTGTTCGCAGCGTACTCGCTGCGGAGCGGTGAAGGCGGATGGCACCACGCCGTGGCCGCCGGCGCCGGCTCGTGTGCGCAGCTGTGCGGGGGCGTCTTCACTCGCGGCGCGGCCGGCAACGACGTCTGGAGCCTCGGCCTGATGGCGTCGGGGACGCTGGGCGGGGGCCGCTCGCCCAGCGGCGCTGCGGCCTGGCACGCCTTCTGGGAACGGCGCCCGGATGAGAGCGGCGATGCCTGGCGCCTGCAAGTGCAGGCACCGGCGCCCACCGCGCTGACGGTCGTCGGCAGCGAGCTGCAGCTGCAGGTCGGCCGCGATCCGCATGGGCTGTACGGACCGCCGGGCGAGGCGGTGCGAGCATCCGCGCTGTGGCGCCGCTACCAGTTGGGCGAGCCGCAGAACGTGCTGGAGCTGCTGCGCGGCGCGGTGCACTGGTACGTAGGCGTGGGCGTCGGGGCGACCTACGAGGCGGGCGTCGCACGCCTGTATCCGGCGGCGGAGGCGGGCTTGTTGTTCGAGGGGCGCCTCTTCGGCCTCTACGCGGCCCGCAGCCGGCTGTCCTTGTCGTACGAAGCCGGCACGGGCGCATGGCTTCTGCGGTTGACCATCGGCGACTGAACGGGCCCCGCGCGGAAAGCCGGAGGTAGCGCACCGGCGCACTACACTTTTCATCCCGTTGCTATATAATCGGAGAAAAATACGCGGGAGAGTTTCGCATGGAACGCGGACCTTCGCCGTTGCACACCGAAAACGCCGTGGCTGCGCGGCCCTTCGACCGCGACGCCATCGAACGCGCCGTGCGCATGATTTTGGAGGCCATCGGAGAAGACCCCAACCGTGAAGGCCTGGTGGATACGCCGGCGCGGGTGGCGCGCATGTACGAGGAAGTGCTGTCGGGCATGCACGAAGACCCCGCGCGCCATCTGGAAGTTTACTTCGACGCGAATCACGAAGAAATGGTACTGGTGCGCGACATCACGTTTTATTCCCTTTGTGAACACCATCTGCTGCCCTTCTTCGGCAAAGCCCACGTGGCCTACATCCCGAAGAACGGCCGCGTGACGGGGCTGAGCAAGCTGGCCCGCGTCGTGCAAGCGTACGCGCGCCGGCTGCAGATGCAAGAGCGCATGACCTCGCAAATCGCGGACACGCTCATGAAGCATCTTCAGCCACTGGGCGTCGCGGTGATGGTGGAAGCGGAGCATCTGTGCATGAGCATGCGAGGTGTGCGCCAGCCCGGCGCGCTCACTGTGACGTCGGCCGTGCGGGGCATTTTCCTCACCGACGAGCGCACCCGAGCCGAAGCGTTCGCCCTGATTCGCCAAGGCCGGTTCTGACGGCGCGCCTTTAGGGCGGCGTGTCGTCGTCCTCCGGGTGCAGGCGCCGCCGCCCGGCGTACCCGTCTTCGAGGCCGTGGTAATACATGACTTCTTCCTCGCCGAGCCGCCAGCAAAGAAAAACTTCCTGGCCGTTGATGACCGCGGGGAAGTCGACGAGGCCCAAGTCCACGCTGCGCACGATGCAGCCCGTGCTCTCGATGCTCTGCTTGATCTCGTCCACTTCGCTCAGAACCGTCTCCAGCCGCTCCCGAGCCAGCGCATAATCGGTTTCCATGATGAGCGTGCCGTCTTCGCGATGGCCTACGGCGTGAATGAGGCGCAACTCGCGGTGGCTCGCCCGCGCCTCGTCCATGAGCGTGCGCATTCGCTCCATCAACTGAGCCAGCGTGGGCAGCATCGCGTTGACTTCCGCGACGCGAAAGTATCTCGGGCGGCCGTCCCGCGCCATGCGGCCGATGCCTCCTTTACGGCGGTGGAACGAAGACGACGCCGTTGTTCATTCCGATTTTCGGAACGTTGTCAAGCGTACGGTGCACAGGCTACCTGTGAAGTATTTTACTGCAACGGCGAGCGCGCGTGTTTGCCCGCGAACGGTTTGTCGTGGGTTCTAAGCGAATTCGCTTCGCGCGTACCTGGCGCGCGGGCGTGGAGCTGGCGACCGGCGCGGCCCAACCGCGTCCATCCCTTTGCGGCCAGTCGAAAAGGCTGCACAGCGGCGATTTTCCGACGGCTGGGATATTCGTCCCTTGACGAGACAAATGTCCCTTAAATAGAATGGACGATGGGCTCTGGCGGTCGACGCGGTGCGCGAATCACACGGTGTTCGTGTGGGGCGTCACGGCGTATGACATAAATCACACACAAACGGGAAGGGGTTATCGCTGTGTTGGGACGGCGGCGCGTGCTTGGCCTCGTGGCGGTCCTCGCGCTGGCGCTGTTGTTGGTCGCGTGCGGCGGCCGGAGCAACCAGCCGAGCTCGACCTCGTCCTCGACGTCCAGCACTCCTGCTGCGTCGTCGACGACGTCCACCTCGGCCACGGCTTCGTCGACGGCCACTGCCGGCGTGCGTGAAATCAACCTCGTGTTCAACGACTTCATGTTCGAACCGCAGGAGATCCGCGTCAAGAGCGGCGAGCGGGTCCGGCTGGTCATCCGCAACAACGGTTCGGTCGCCCACGACTGGTACGTGGATGCGCTGGACCTGAACACCCCGCTGGTTCGGGCGGGCCAGACGGCCACCTTCGAGTTCACCGCCGGTGCTCCCGGCCGGTATCAGGCCATCTGCACGGAGCCTGGCCACGAAGCGCTGGGCATGATCGGCTGGCTCGTCATCGAGTAACAGCCGGCGCGGGTTGCTTGAGTTTCACACATCGCCGGAGAGAAGGGCCGCCGGTGTGACCGGCGGCCCTTGTTCGTTTCCCCCTTTTCTGCCCGGCCGTGCTCTGTCGTTCGGTTGCGCCCCGTCAATCGGCCGCGCCTCGTCGTTTAGCCGCACCTCGTTCTCCGCCGGCGCCTCGTCACGAACGCAAGGTCAGCCTCCCCGCCTCGAGGAACGGCCGGCCGTCCACCAGCACCGTCGGGTTTTCCACGAACAACTCCCAGCGAACCGTCGCCGCGTTGGCGCCGCCGAGCAGCCGGTTGTCGCCCAAGCCCAGATACAACGCGCCGCGGCGCTTTTCGTCGGTCAACGAGTACCCGGCAAAGCGATCCACCGCCGGGTTGAGCCCGATGCCCAATTCGCCGACGCGGTCGACCTCGCCCCGTTCCCCGGCCAGCAGCCGCTCGACCGCGGCCGCGCTCGGGTGCGCTCCGACGGCCCGCACGCGGCCCTCGGCCAGCGTCAGCTCGAGGCCGGACACAGGCCGCCCGCCCAGGACGGCGAAGTCCGCCACGAGCCGGCCGGCGGCGGAGTCTTCCTGCGGCGCGACGAACACTTTGCCGGCGGGCAGCGTCGCCGCCGTATCGCCGCGCTCCACGTCTTCGTCCGAGATGACCCCGTCGTCCACCAGCACGGGCCTGCCCGCCAGCCGCAGCGTCAGGTCGGTGCCCCGTTCGCTCACGATGCGCACTTCTTCAGCTACCTCGAGGATCGCCGCCGCGCTCGCCGCCTCGGCGGCCAGTTGCCGGTAATCCACGTCGACCGCCCGCCAGAACATGGGCCAGAAGCCGGCGAAAGGCAGCGCCAGCCCCGGCGTCGCCGCGGGCGTCGGCCAGCCGACGTAAACCCAGCGCACGCCCCGCTCGAAAATGTGGCGTTCCATCGCTTTCGCCGCCGCCAGCGCCGCCAGCCGCCGCTCCTCGGGCACGCTTTCCGCCTTTTGCGGGTTCTCGACCGCGTCCGTCGCGATGATGACGTCCACGTCTTCCAGCCAGCGCAGCCGGTGCTCGGGCAGCGCTCGCAGGTGCTCCAGCGGCGTGGTCGTCAGCATCTCCACCTGCAAGTCGTCCGACGTCACGTTCAGCTCGGGAAACGCCCCGGCCCGGCGCACCGCGGCCGCGACCGCCGCCAGGAAGCCGAAGTTGTGGATCCCGCCGCCGATTTGCACCACTTGGCCCGGCCGCACGCCCGCGCAATCGCGCACGATCTTTTCCGCCACCGAGCGAAAGTTCGGTGTCTCCAGCCCTTGCGCCATGATAGTTCCCCCGCCGTCCCCCAAACGTTGCCTGCGGCAGCCGCGGCCGTCCGCCGCCGTGGGCGTTGGCCGCCCATGGGCCTCCTGGGCCTTCCGCCCGCCCGGCGCCGCACGAACGACACCCTTCTACGCTGCCTGCTCGCCCTCCTGCGGCCGGCCACGCGGCCGCGCGGGGCTTCTCCCCGGCGGCTCGCACCGCTGCGCAGCCGCCCCGAGCTGGCGCCGGCTCCCGCGCCGCCCGGCCGCATGCGACGCGCCCCGGCGGGGAACGCTAACGGTACGTCTTGCGACCCGGCGCGGGAGGTGAACGACGTGACGGAAGTGCGCTGCACCGTGAGTAACTGCTACTACTGGGGCGACGGCAACGTGTGCGTCGCGGAGCGAATTCTCGTCGTCAGCGACCAGGCAGTCAAGCTCCTCGAGAAGGGGCTGGGCGACGACGAAGAGTTCGGCGAAATTGGCGAGACGCCGGCCCGGGCGTCGAGGGAGACGTGCTGCTACACGTTCCGGCCCAAGTGACCGCCGCCGGCGGTCACGCGGGAACACCCCGCGGAGGCTGCCCTTCGCTTCTTGCCGAACTGGGCCTCGCCTGCCCTCGTGTCACGGACTCCGGCTGTCCCCGCCTGCGCGCCGCGGCCCCGGCCTCGAACTTGCACCGCTCGACATTCTCGGTACAATTTCGAATATCCGCCAGCCGGCCGGGACGCGCCGTTTTCCCCCTCGACCGACTACATTTCGTGCGGTATAATTAGATAGTCCACAATATATTGTGGTTTCTCCGTTGTGCGAGCCGCCGCGACAACAAGATGTCGCGCGGCGGCTCGGCGGAGCACCGTCATTCAACGCAAGGATATCTCATCACGTACAGGAGGTACGAACATGGCCACGGGGCCGACCGGCACGACCGCCCAGGAACGGCGTTATCGCTGGAGCGAGTTGCAAGAGCTGATCTTTCTTGATCGCTACGCGCTGAAGGGCAATCGGGCCGACATCGCCGTCGGCGACACCGTCGTCGTTCTCACGAAAGAGCATCCGCGCTACCCGCAAAAAGAAGTCGGCGTCGTGGAGGCCATCGACGGCGACAACATCACGGTACGCCTCCGTTCCGGTGAACTGTTTACGCAGCAGCGCTCGAAGATCGACTTGCCGCTGGAGACGCGGCCGGAGCAGATGTGGGATCGGATGGCCAAGGCCATCGTCGAGGTGGAAGAGCCCAGCAAGCGCAAGAAGCTGGAGAAGGAGTTCCGCTGGCTGCTGCAGGACTGGCGCTTCGTCCCGGGCGGGCGCATCAACGCCATGCTGGGCACAGGCCAGGATCTGACCGCCTACAACTGCTACGTCATTCCCATTCGCGCCGACGACCCCAAGTACGGCAACGACAGCCGCCGGGCCATCATGGACACGCTGCGCAACATGGTGGAGATCATGTCCCGCGGCGGCGGCGTCGGCATTAATTTGTCCACGCTGCGGCCGCGCCTGGCTTACGTGCAGGGCGTCAACGGCAAGAGCTCCGGTGCGGTCAGCTGGGGCCAGCTGTTCTCGACGGCTACGGGACTCGTCGAGCAAGGCGGCTCGCGGCGCGGCGCGCTCATGCTCATTCTCAACGTCTGGCACCCGGACGTCATCGAGTTCATCAACGCCAAGCGCGACTTCGGCGTCATGACCAACGCCAACATCTCCGTGGGCCTGACGGACGACTTCGAGCGCGCGCTGGACAACGACGAAGAGTGGGAGCTGGTGTTCCCGGACTACGAGGCGGTCGGGCGCGAGGTGTACGACGCCGAGTGGGACGGGAACCTGACGCGCTGGCGCCAGAAGGGCTACCCGGTCAAGGTGTACCGGAAAGTGCGGGCGCGCGAGCTCTGGCGCATGATCGTCGAGTCGGCCTGGGCCTCGGCGGAGCCGGGCATCGTGCGTCTCGACTACGCCAACCGCATGTCCAACACGTGGTACTTCCATGAGCTGATCGCGACGAACCCGTGCGTCACCGGCGACACGCTCATCGCGACCGAAAACGGCCTCGAGCGCGCGGAAGACCTGTACTTCGCGAATCGTCCGCTGAAAGTCGTCGTCGACGGGCGCCTGAGCGACGAGGCCCTGCTGCCGGCTTCCCCGGTGTTCGCCACGGGCATTAAGCCCGTATACAAGCTGACGACGCGCGAAGGCTTTTCGCTCCGGCTCACGGCGGACCACCGGGTGATGACGACGCGCGGCTGGGTGGCGGCCAAGGACTTGCGGCCGGGCGACGAGATTTACGTGCTCAACCGGCCGGGTGCCTTCGGCCGGGAAGGCTCCCGGGAGCTGGGGCTGGCGCTGGGCTGGCTTGCCGGCGACGGCGCCGTGGCGTCGGAGCGGGCGGTGCCTCCCTTCGCAGCCGAGGGCCGAGAGCTCGCGCCGGCGCTGGCCGCGGCGGTGCCGGCGGCCGTGCAGTGCAGCGAAACGAGCCGGGAATACGCGCGAGCAGCGGTGGCGGTCCAGGAGCGCGAAGAAGTCCTGGTGCCGTCCGAGCAGCTGCGGAAGCTGCGCGAGCGGTACGGGCTGACGGCGGACAAGCCCCACGTGCCCGAGGTCGTCTTCCGCGGCACGCGGGAGATGCAGCAGTCGTTCCTGCAAGCGCTGTTCAGCGCATCCGGCCGCGTGGAAGTCGATGACGCCACGGGCAGCTATGCGGTGCGGCTCACGTCCCGCCGCCTCGAGCTGCTGCAAGACGTGCAGCGGCTGCTCCTCAACTTCGGCATCTACAGCCGCATCGAAGCGGCGCGGCAGCCGGCCAACCGGCTCATGACCGAAGGCTGCGGCGAAGTTGAGGCGTGTGCGCAGGCGGACGCGCCTCAGCTCGTCATCACGGGGCGCAGCCTCGTGCGCTTCGCCGACGAAATCGGCTTCCTGCAAGAAGCCGAGAACGAGGCGCTGCGGGCCGCCGTCGCTTTGGTCGCGCGCGAACCGCACGCGGAGCGGTTCGTGGCCACGTTCGAGGCGCTGCTGCCCGACGGCGAGGAAATGGTCTACGACTTGACCCAGCCCGAGACGCACTCGTTCGTGGCCAACGGCCTGGTCGTCCACAACTGCGGCGAGCAGTTCTTGCCGGCGTGGGGCGTTTGCAACCTGGGCCACATCAACCTGAGCCGCTTCGTGGAAAACGGCCAGATCCTCTGGGACGACCTGAAGAAGGCCGCCCGGCTGGGCGTGCGCTTCCTCGACAACATCATTGACATCACGCCGTACTTCTTCAAAGAAAACGAGCAGGTGCAGAAAGCCGAGCGCCGCATCGGCATGGGCACCATGGGCCTGGCCGAGATGCTCATCAAGCTGGGCGTGCGGTACGGCTCGGACGAGTCGCTGGAAATCATCGACAAGGTGTACCGCACCATCGCCGTAGAGGCGTACATGGCTTCCGTCGAGCTGGCGGAAGAGAAAGGTCCCTTCCCCATGTTCGACGCGGAGAAGTTCCTGCAGTCGGGCTTCATGCAGGGCATGCCCGAGGAAGTGCGGGAGGCGGTGCGCAAGAAGGGCATCCGCAACGCGACGCTGCTGACGCAGGCGCCGACGGGCACCACGGGCACGATGGTGGGCACATCGACCGGCATCGAGCCGTATTACCAGTGGACGTACTGGCGCATGGGCCGGCTCGGCCGCCGCGAGGTGCGAGAGGCCATCGTGGAAGAGTGGCTGGCGGAGCATCCCGAAGTCGGCGGCATCGAGAACTTGCCGGACTTCTTCGTGACGGCTCTGGACCTGGATCCGGCTGAGCACGTGCGGGTGCAGGCGGCCATTCAGCGCTGGGTCGACTCCAGCATTTCGAAGACGACCAACTGCCCGTCGCACTGGACCGTGGAGCAAGTGGAGGAGCTGTACCGGCTGGCTAGGGAGCTGGGCTGCAAGGGCATTACGATTTACCGCGACAAGTCGCGGGACGAGCAGGTTCTGCAGCGCAAGGAGGAAGACGAGGCCAAGGCCAAAGGGAACGCGGCCACGCAGGCTGGCCAGGACGGCGGCGACGGCACGGCCGCCAAAGAGCTGCGGCCGGTCATCCGAGAAGTGCCCGAGGTGGTGGAAGGCTACACGTTCCGGCAAAAGACGATGGTGGGCACGGCGCGCATCACCATCAACGAAGCGGACGGCGAGCCGTTCGAGACCATCATCGTGCTGGGCAAAGGCGGCATGGACATCAACGCCGTCTCCGAGGCCATCGGGCGGCTCATCTCCCTGTACCTGCGGACGCCGAGCCCCATTTCCAACACGCGCAAGCTCAGCCTTGTGGTCGAGCAGCTGTCGGGCATCGGCGGCGCTCAGCCGTTCGGCTTCGGCCCCAACCGGGTGCTGTCGCTGCCGGATGCGCTGGCGAAAGCGCTGGAGCGGTACTTGCAGACGAAAGCGAAGGCCACCAAGGCGGGCGGCGCGACGGGCACGGGCTCCCAGCCGGCGGCCACGACATCCGGCGTCGCGGACTATGGCGGCCCGGCCTTCAGCGACTCGCACGACGACAAAGACGAGTTCGACCCGAACTCGCTGGTGCACCCGCGGCAGACGAGCGCGGACTTGTGCCCGGCCTGCGGCACGTTCTCGTTCATCAAGGCCGAAGGCTGCGGCCGTTGCCTGACGTGCGGCCACAGCACGTGCTAAAGACCAGGCGGCCGACGCCGCGGACGACGACAAAAGCGGGCCTCCCCGCGGAGGCCCGCTTTTCCGTTTCATCTTCGTCGCTTCGCTTTGTCGTCTTGCCTTGTCGTCTTGCTTTGCCGTTTTGCTTTGTTGTTTCGCTGCGCGCTTTTTCCGGCGCCTTGGGCGCCTCCTCGTTCCGCTTGGTACCCTCCGTTGCCCTTTACCCCGCGTGCTCGTCCTTCAGGCGGCCGCCGGCGTTACGAGCCCACGTAGGCGATGGCGTCGATTTCGATGCGCGCGTCCCGCGGCAGCCGCGCCACCTGAACCGCCACCCGCGCCGGCGGGTCGGCGCTGAAATAGCGGCTGTACGCTTCGTTGACCGCGGCGAAGTCGTTCATGTCGGCCAAGTACACGGTGCAGCGCACGATGTCGCTCATATCGGCGCCCGCCGCCTGCAGGATGGCTCGGATGTTGTCCAGCACCCGAGTCGTCTGCGCGGCGATGTCACCCTCCACGAGCGTGCCGGTCGTCGGGTCGATGGGCAGCTGGCCCGACACGAAGATGAAGTCCCCGGCCCGCACCGCTTGCGAGTACGGCCCGATAGCTTTCGGCGCCGCCTCGGAAGCAATCGGCTGCTTGCGTCGGCTCACTACGTTCCCTCCCTGGCTCGTCGGCGCCGGCACGATCGCGCCGCGCCGTTGGCGTCAACCCGAATTTCGCCGCGTCTCCGGCTCCTCCTGCGGCGGCGCTTCCTCCTGCGGCCCGGCGGCCGGCGGGGTCAGCTCCCGAAACGCGACCCTTGGGTCGTACGTCGCGTACGCTGGCACCTGCACCACTTCCCTCTCCGGATACCGGAACGCCGTCAGCTTGCCGCCGAACACGCAGCCTTGATCGATATTGATGGTGTTGTGGCGCAGCACGGCCTCCCGCACCGGCGTGTGGCCATACACGATCAGCGCCTGGCCGCGGTAGTCCTGCGCCCAGTCCCGGCGCACGGGGAACCCGTCAGGCGTGCGTTCGCCCGTGACGTCGCCGTAAAGGCAAAAGCGGATGATGCGCTTGGAGACCTGCCCAATCATTTCTTCCCGGATGCCCGCGTGGGCCGCCACGAGCCGTCCCTCGTCCAGCACCAGGTACGGCGGCGCCTGTTCGAACAGCCACTGAAACTTCTTGCACACCATCGCCCGCCGCCGCGGCGGCAGCGCCTCCAGCTCCCGCACCGTCACCTCCAGCCCGTGCTGCACCTGAACGGGCGCGCCGCGCAAGTACCGGTACAACTTCCAGCAGTGGTTGCCGGGCACGTATAACGCCGAGCCGCCGCGGACCATGGCGTAGACGAGCGAAATGGTGTCGGCGTTGAGCGGGCCGCGGTCCGTAAGATCACCCAAGAACACCGCGCGCCGACCCTCCGGGTGGACGAATCGTCCCCGGCGGCGCACGTACCCCAGCCGGTGCAGCAGCTCCACCAGCTCGAGGAAACACCCGTGCACGTCGCCGATGACGTCGAAGGGTCCTCGCTCCGGGCGATACACTGGCCTTCCCTGCAGCGGCTCCGCCCGCGGCCCGGGCAAGTCCTCGCTCCGCCGCACGCCGCTCACCTCGGCGCCCCCTTTGGCACTCCCTAGGTTCATCTTTCCGTTTTCAGGCCCTTTGGCGTCCTCCTCGACTCCGCCGCGGGTCGAACCATGGATACCGCCCACGCCGCAGCTCCCTTCCTTCCGCCTTGCTTCAGTGTTGCCCCTTCCGCTACAATGAACTCGGAACGCATACCCCATACGGGTATGTAGGAGCCGCGGCTGCGTGCTTCCGCCGCCCGCGATATCGCCGCTCGCGCTTCGGATGAAACGGGCAGGAGTGGACCTTCAATGGAGAAGACGCCGATGCGACGGAACAAAGAGGACTTGCTGCGGCGGCTGCGGCGCATCGAAGGCCAGGTGCGCGGGCTGCAGCGCATGGTGGAGGAAGACCAATACTGCGTTGACATCCTGGTCCAGATCGCCGCGGTGCGCGCGGCGTTGGACCGGGTCGGGCTGCTGCTCCTGGAAGATCACACCCGCGGGTGCGTCACCCGGGCGGTGCAAGACGGAAAAGGCGACGCGGCGGTGGACGAGCTGATGGAGGTCATCGCCAAGTTCATTCACTAGCCTCCTCTTCGGCCGGCGCCGAACCGCCTTGCTCCGCGCCGCTCCGAGTTTCCGGTCCTCCTCACGCGCCGTGCAAACTCCCACGCGCCGTCCCGAGCTGTTCCGCGCCGCGCTTTCCCGCTCCTCGCCTCGCCGCGCCTGCCCGGGATGCAGCGCCTGTGCCGCGCGGCACCCGCCCTCAGGCGCGCCGGAAGGCGGTGTGGTCATACCCGATCTTATGGAAAAAGCGCAAAATGCCGTCGACCACCACGTCCGCCGCTTTCGCCGCCCGCCGCGCCAGGTGCGGGTTGGCGGGAACGCCCGCATCCTCCATGCCGGCAAAGAAAACGGTGGCCTGCAAGACGATGTCCCCCAGCGGGGGAACGCCGGGCATTGGCTGCCGAGGCGTCCACGGCGATCGAGTGGGAACGATGAAGCCGATGTCCTCGTCTTCGCCGCCCCGAGGCACCACCACGATCTGAAACCGCTCCCGCCAGCGGGGCCCCCACGTCGCCCAGCACTCCGCCAGGTTCCCCTCGTGTACCGGTGCGCGGCTCGTGCCGTACACCTCCGGATGATACTCCGCCAGCGCGTCGCCGACCGGTCGAACCAGATACCCGGCCGGCGTCGCCGGGTCGCCCAGGCAAATGATGCACAGCTCGGTCTTGCGGCTATCTTGATACGCGGCCGCGATTTCCCGGGCCACGTACCAGTCCGACGTCCACTTCCCCGCGTCGATGGCCATCGGCATCCCACCTTCCGCATGCTACCGGCCCGCCGACTGCCCTCCCGATTCGCCGGCCACAGCAGCCGTCCCTTTCTCCCGGATCGACCCGGTGCCGGCTCGCGGCGCCAGAGCCGATGCCGTGGCCCTCTCGCCCGAGTCGCCGCCGCCCCTTGACAGCGCCCAAGCGACCAGGCGACCATATCGTTGGCCACTGCAGCAGCCTATTGCCGACGGGAGCGGGGGTTTCGGCCGCGCCTGCAACGGGCGCCTGGAGGCACGCCGGCGTACGAGCGTCAACGCGAGTGAGCGTACGGGCACGCCTGAGGGCAGGCAAGCGCGTAAAAAGGTGAAAGTGCCGGCAAGGGCGCGTGAAGGCGGGCCGGCCTTAAGGCGAGCGAGCCTGAATGCGAGCCGGCCTTGTCGAGAGAAGGTGCGCAACGTGCTGAGCATCGAGGAATTCGAAGAGCTGGCCAACGAATTGTACGATGAAATTCCGCCCAAGTTCCTCGAGGGCTTGTCGGGCGGCATCATCATCAGCGAGGAAGCGGAGCAGCGGGACCCTGACTTGCCGGACGTGTACATACTGGGCGAGTACGTGGAAGACCCGTACGGCCTGGGCCGCTACATCGTCCTCTACTACGGCTCCTTCGCCAAGCTGTTCGCCGACGAGCCGCCGGAAGTGTGGGAGGAGGAGCTGTGGGAGACGATGCTGCACGAAATCCGGCATCACATCGAGTCGCTGGCCGGCCTGAACGACCTGGACATCGAGGACGCCATGCAGCTGGCGGAGTTCCGCCGCTGGGCCGCCGAGCAGCGCCAAGCGGAGGGACGCGACGAGGGCGACGAGCGGCGCAAGTAACGGGGCGATGCGCCCGGCCGCCGCATGTCGCCGGTGGCGGCTGCCCACGCCACTGGGGGCCGCCGGCGCCCTAACGCCAGCGCCGGCTTTCCTGCATGACGCGCCGGCACGCCTCGACGATGTCTTCCTCTTGCGGCACCGCCGCCCGCTCCAGCACGGGGTTGTACGGAATCGGCACGTCCTTTCCTCCCAGCCGAACCACCGGCGCGTCCAGAAAATCAAAGGCCTCGCTTTCCACGATGGTGGCCACGATTTCCCCGCCGAACCCCGCGAAGCGATTGGCCTCGTGCACAACCACCGCCCGTCCCGTCTTGCACACCGACTTGACGATGGCGTCCGCGTCCAGCGGCCGCAAGCTCCGCAGGTCGATGACTTCCGCATCGATGCCTTCTTCCGCCAGCTTCTCGGCCGCCGCGAGGCTGCGCAGCACCATGACGGACGAAGCGATGATCGTCACGTCCCGGCCTTCCCGCCGCACCGCGGCCTGACCGATGGGCACCGTGTAGTCCTCTTCGGGCACCGGCCCTTTGGTGCGATACAGCAGCTTGTGCTCGAAAAAGACCACCGGGTTGTCGTCGCGAATCGCGCTCTTCAGCAGCCCCTTGGCGTCGTAAGGCGTAGCCGGCGCCAGCACCTTCAGGCCGGGAATGTGCATGAACCACGTCTCCAGGCTCTGTGAATGCTGCGCCGCGGCGCCCGTGCCCGAACCGAGCGGCGTGCGCACTACCAGGGGCACCTTGGCCTTGCCGCCGAACATGTAGCGGATTTTCGCCGCCTGGTTGACCAGCTGGTCCGCGGCAATGGTGAGAAAGTCGGAGAACTGTATCTCCGCCACCGGCCGCATCCCCAGCAGCGCCGCGCCCACCGCCGCCCCGACGATGGCCGCCTCGGACAACGGCGTGTCCATCACTTTCTCCGGCCCGAACTCATCGATGAGGCCCAGCGTCACGCCGAAGGCGCCGCCGTAGACGCCGATGTCCTCGCCCATGAGGAACACCGACTCGTCGCGGCGCATCTCCTCGGCCAGCGCCTCCCGAATCGCCTGGGCGTACGTAATCTCCCTCACGCGTAGACACCTTCCGCCAGCCGCGCCGGGTCCGGATCCGGCTGCGCCTCCGCAAACTCGATGGCCGCCTCGATCTCCTGCAGCACCTCGGCCTTGATGCGCTCAAAGTCGTCGGGACCCAGAAGGCCCGCCGCCTGCAGCCATTGCTCGAAGCGCAGAATCGGGCAGCGCTGCCGCCACTGCTCGATTTCTTCTTTCGTACGGTAGCGGTTGGCGTCGCTCTTCGAATGCCCCCGCAGCCGGTACGTCCGCGTCTCGAGCAGCGTCGGTCCGCCGCCTGCGCGGGCCCGTTCCACCGCCTCTTTCGCCGCCGCATACACCGCCAGCACGTCGTTGCCGTCCACCGACCGGCCCGGGATCCCGTACGCCGCCGCCCGGGCCACGATGTCCGTATTGCCCAGGCCTTTCTCCACCGGCAGCGACATGGCGTACCGGTTGTTCTCGCACACGAAGACGACGGGCAGCTTGAAGACGGCCGCGAAATTGACCGCTTCGTGAAACGCGCCCTGCTGCAGCGCGCCGTCGCCGAAAAAGCACATGACGACCTGGTCGCGCCGTTGCTTCTTGATGGCCAGCGCCGCGCCGGCCGCGATGGGCACGCCTCCGCCCACGATGCCGTTGGCGCCCAGGTTCCCGGTTTCGAGGTCCGCGATGTGCATGGAGCCTCCGCGGCCGCGGCAGTAGCCCGTCTCTTTCCCCCGCAGCTCCGCCATCATCAGCGCCAGGGACGCGCCCTTGGCGATGCAGTGGCCGTGCCCCCGGTGGGTGCTCGTGATGTAGTCGTCCGGGCGGAGCGCTTCGATGGCGCCCACCGCCGACGCTTCCTGGCCGATGTACAGGTGAAACGTGCCCCAGATGCGGCCCTGCTGGTACAGCCGATCCACCGCTTCCTCGAAGTGGCGGATGCGCCGCATTTGCCGGTACATGTGAACGAGCCGCTCCGGCGGCAAATCGACTGGCGCCGCCGGCGGCCGCTCCACGGTGCTGAACACGGTACCGCCTCCCCGGAAAAGGCCGCCCGTCACAAGTGCAGCAGCGCCGGCTCCTCCGCCAGGCGCTTGACGGTCTGCAGAAAAGCCGCGGCGGGAGCGCCGTCGACAATGCGATGATCGAAGGACAAGCTGAGCGTCATCAGCGACCGCACGCAAATTTGCCCCTGGTACACCGCCGGCTTCTCCACGACGCGGCCCAGGCCTAGGATGGCCGCCTGCGGCGGGTTGATGATGGGCGTAAACCCGTCGATCTCGTAGTGACCCAGGTTGCTGACGGTAAAGGTGCCGCCGTGCAGATCGTCGGGCGACAGCGTGCCGCCGCGGGCCGCGGCCACCAGCGCCGCCCGCCGGCGAGCCACCGCGCCGACGCTGAGCTCCGCTGCGTCGCGAATGACGGGCACCACCAAACCGCCCGGCACGTCCACGGCAATGCCGATGTGAATGCCGGGCTCCAAGACGATTTGGTCGTCCTCCAGGCGGGCGTTCATGTACGGATGCTGAAGCAAAGCGCGGGCGGCGATGACGACGAAAAAGTCGATGTACGACACGCCCGGGCCGCCCCGGGCCCGGTCGGCTTCGTTGAGCCGGGAGCGCAGCTGCACGAGCTCCGTCACGTCGGCTTCGGTCAGCAACGTGACGTGGGGCGCGCTGAAGGCGCTCGCGCTCATGCGCTGCGCGATGACGCGCCGTAGGCCGGTCAGCGGCACGCGCTGCGAGGCGCGGCTGATCGCGGACCCGTGCCGGTCCGCGCCGGCGGGACTCTCATTCTCCGCGACGCGGGGGGATGCCTGCGCTTCCCGCCGCGCTACGTATTCCTCCACATCGGCGCGTGTCACCCGCCCGCGCGGCCCCGTGCCCCGAACCTCGGCCAAGTTGACGCCGTACTCCTTCGCCAGCCGGCGCGCCACCGGCGTGGCCCGCGCGCGCCGCTCCTCGTCGCCCGGCCCGCCGAGCAGGTGCGAGATGTCGGCGTCTGCGTCGGCGATGATGGCGATGGGCGTGTTGATGGGTACCGTCTCGCCCGCCGGCACCAGGATCTTGCGAACGACGCCCGACGCCGACGCCTCCACTTCGATGTCGATCTTGTCCGTCAGCACGCTCAGCAGGGGCTCGCCTTCCTGCACGGCGTCGCCTTCCTGCTTGAACCACGCGTGGACGGTCCCTTCTTCCATGGTCATGCCCAGCTTGGGCATGGTCACAACCGTGGCCATCCGGCCGCCTCCTCGGCCCGCCGCGCCGCGCCCCCGGCCGGCCCGCGCCGGCTCGTGCCCTCACGAACGCTTGCTCTGAAAACATGCAATTGTTGCGCTCCGGGACCGACCATCGTATTCGGCGGCTGCCAGCGGTTTCCTGCTCCGCGCCGGAGCCGCCCCGCCCGGCGGCCGGAAACGCGACGCTGCGTCAACGGGCCTCTTCCGCCTCGGGTTCCGCCGCCAAATAAGCCAGCGATCTCTCCAGCGCCCGCTCCCCGCCGGCCACTTCCAGCACGAATCCGCCGCGAAAGCCGCCCTCTTCCAACACCGCAAGCACGCGGCGCCAGTCGACGGCGCCCTCCCCCAGCGGCAAATGGTCGTCGGAGGCGCCGCGCGTGTCCGAAGCGTGGACGGAGCGGACGTAGGGCAAACACGCCCGCAGCTCGGCTTCCCAGCCGCCGGAAGACACCACCGCGTGCGCCACGTCGAAGCAGATGCCGATGTTGTCGGCACCCACCATGTGGATGAGCTCGATTAAGTCGGCGACGCGCGCCCCGAAACGCCGCCCCGCCGGATCCGGCTGGTTCTCCACCAGGATTGTGACGCCCCGCTCCGCGGCGTGCCGGCACAGCACCGCCAGCGACGCGGCCGCTCTCTCCAACGCCTCGGACCGGCCCAAGAACACGGCCCGGCCCGACAGGCCTGCACGCTCGGGCGAAGACGCCGTCGCCACGCCCGGCTCGCCCCTGGCGCCCGCCACACCGCCGCTTTGCCTCCCCGAGGGGTCGCCCGTCCCGTCCACATGCACGACCACCCGCGGGCACTGGAGACGCCCGGCCAGCTCGATGGTCCGGCTCAGCGCCGACACGGCCCGGGCCCGCACGTCGGCGTCGGGTGAGGTCAAATCGAGCCCCGTGAACGGCGCGTGGATGCTGTACGCCGCCAGACCCAGGCGGTCCAGCACCGCCGCCAGCTCGTCCGGGTCCGGCGGCTCCCGCCGCGGGTCGACGTGCCCCCCTTCGCCCCACAGTTCCACGTCCGCCGCGCCCAAAAGGTGCAGGAGGTCCAGCGCCTCAAACAGCGGCCGATCGTTCAGCGTCCACGTCGTAGCCACGATGGGAAACGCCCGCACACACCCCACCTCCGCTCCCTCAGGGACGGCTCGCCGCCCGCTGGCCGAGCCGCCGGTCACCGTGGCACCTTTCGCTCGCGCCAGCGCCGCAGCAGCTCCGCGGCCCCTTCCGCCGGCGCCGACACGGAACCGATGACCGTGTCGTGCGTCGACCCTGGCCCGTGAAAATCCGTTCCCCCCGTTACGAGCAGCCCGTGCTTGCGCGCCAGCGCCAGGTAACGCTCGGTCTGCTCCGGCGAATGCTCCGGGTAAAAGCACTCGAGCCCTTCCAGCCCGGCCGCAATGAGCTCCTCGATGACGCTCTGGTCCGCGATGCGCCCCGGATGCGCCAGCACGGGCACGCCGCCCGCCGCCTTCACCGCCGCGATAGCCTCCTCCGGCGTCAGGCGATCCCGCGGCACGTACGCCGGCCCGCCCCGGTACAGCCACCGGTCGAAAGCCTCGCGTACGTCGCGCGCGTACCCCGCCTCCACCAGCGCCCGCGCCACGTGCGGCCGCCCGATGTTGCCGCCGCCCGCCAGCCGCAGCACGTGGTCGAACGCAATGGGCATGCCGAGCTCATGCAGCCGCTGCACCATCTTATGCGCCCGCTCGATGCGAGCGCGGCTGCGTCGCTCCAGAAGCGCCGTAAACGCTTCATCCTCCGGCGGGATGCAATACCCCAGCACGTGCACTTCCCCCGCCGGCGAGTCCGTGTTCAGCTCCACCCCCGGGATAACCCGGACGCCTTCGGCTTCCCCGGCCGCCAGCGCCTCCGCCACCCCACCCATGGTGTCGTGGTCGGTCAGCGCCAAAATCCCCACGCCGTGAGCGCGCGCTTCGGCTACCACGGCGGCGGGCGACAGCGTACCGTCCGACGCGGTCGAATGGACGTGCAAATCGATGCGCATTGTCGGCCTTCAGCCTCTCTGGGAGAGGATTTCCTGGAAGGTCTTCATGTGCTCGGCCTGCAGCGGCTGGTCCGTCTCCACGTAGATGCGGTGCAGGTTGCCGAGCATGCGCACGAGAATGCTCCGGGTGGAAACGGGCTTCAGCAGGTGAGCCCGGAACGGATACCCCATCTCGCGCACGTAGCGAATGCAGTCTTCGCGGGACAGTAGACGCCCCTGGTGGAAGGGATCGATCCACGTGCGCTCGTCGCCGTCGATGTACGTTACGACGAAGTGGCCCGGCAGTCCCACGCCGTACACGGGCAAGCCGAGCCGCCGCGCGACCAGGATGTAGATGACCGACAGGGTGATGGGATTGCCCCGGCGCCGGTCGATGACCCGGTTGATGCAGCTGTTGTCGGGGTCGTAGTAGCGCACGTCGTCGCCCCGCAGCCGGGCCCGCTCGAACAGGTGCATGTTCAGCACGCCGATGATCTGGTACATGCCCATCTCCGGCTTGAGGTCCCGGGCCGCGGCTTGCGCCGTCTCATCCAGCCAGCGCCGGTACGGCTCGAAGTCTTCCTCCGGGTACCGGTAGCGAGCGATGAGAAAGGCTCCTTCCTCTAGGTCGATCTCATCGTCGGGAAGCTCGGCCAGCGCCGCCCAGCGCCGGGTCAAATCCCCCAGGCGCAGCTCCTCCAGAAAGATGCGCGCCCGGCCGCGAATCAGCGGATCGGGATCCGACACCGCCGCGGCCAGCCGGGGCAGCACCTCCCGCGGATCGGCCTGCAGCAGTCGTTCGCGAGCCATCTTGGACGTCCGCGGATCCATGTCGCCCATCAAGCGGATGAGGGCCTGTATATCTTCACCGGTCAGACGCCGCATGTCGGCCTCCTACGTCACGAGTACTGCTCCGCCCAGTCCCTTTCGGGCTCGAGGAGGCGCGCCAACGGCACTCCCGTCAGCCGGGAGAAATTGCGGGCCAGCCGCCGAACCGCGGGGCTCAGGCGAAAGTCCACCGCAATAACCCGCACCAGCATCGCCTCACCGTTCCGCGCCGCGGCCGCTCGCCCGGTTCTCCCCGCCTTCCGGGCCCTTCGCGCGGCGAGCAGGCCAAGACCGCTTTGCACAACCGCCGGCGCGTGAGTTATAATCTTTTCTTCTACACGATTCGGAAAGTACCTGCCCGAAAACGCTATATCGTGCACGTTTTCACGTTCCCCTTCGCTTGCACCTTTCCGCGGCGCGGCAGGAAATGGCTGCCCCGTCCAGTATATTCTTGGGCATGATGAAAGAGTTTCATTCTGCGCGACTGTTCCGACCGTTCCGGACTCTCGCTCGCCCCATGGCGCCGTGGCTGCCGGCGCTGGTCCTGGCGGCGGCGCTGGCCGCCTCGCCCAGTGCGCTCGCGGATGACGCGTTCTCGCCGGAAACGCAAACGCCGTCTCTACTGGCCTGGGCGCTGGCCCTGGTCGGAGCCGCGGCGCTGGTCGATCACTCGCTGTACGACCTGGCGCACTTTGCCCACATTCCAGGGGTCGACCCCTTTTTCCGCGACATCACCCACCTGGGCGACGGGGCGACGGCGGCACTCGTGGCCGCGGCGCTGTGGAAGCTGGACCCGGAGGCGTCCAAGAAGGTGGCTCGCGCCAGCGTGCGAGCCGGCCTGGCGACCTGGGTCCTGAAAACCGCGGTCGCGCGCCCCCGGCCGTACGAAGATCCGGCCTCGTGCGCTTCCCACTGGTTTAGCGTTTCCGCCTGCGTATCGTTTCCGTCGGGCCATACGTCAACCGCATTCGCCGTGGCACGCGTCCTGGCCGAAGAATACCCTGAGCGCAAGTGGCTCTGGTATGCGCTCGCCCTCCTGGTCAGTTGGTCGCGGGTAGAAACAGGCGACCACTGGCCTTCCGACGTGGTGGCCGGCGCTTTACTGGGCTTGTGGGCGGCGGAAAGCGTGCTGAATGACTGATTCTTCGGCAGAATGAAACGCGAGGGGCGGCACCTGCCGCCGCCGAACAGACGCGGGCAGGAAAGAAAAGGCACGGGGGCGAGCGCTTTGTCCTTGTCGGTCTTCGACCTGTTTTGGCTTTTTCTCATCCTGAGCTGGCTGCTGCCTTCCTACCAGCGCTGGCGCATCGTGCAGCGCCGGTATCAGCTGATCCAGCGGCTGCGCCGCAAGCGCGGGTCGCGCATCATCACGCTCATCCACCGGCAAGAGTCCTTCGGCATTCTCGGGCTCTTCCAGCGCAGCTACATCAGCATTGAAGACTCCGAGCAGGTGCTGCGCGCCATCCGGACGACGCCCAAGGACGTCCCCATCGACCTGATCCTGCACACGCCCGGAGGTCTCGTGCTGGCGGCGGAGCAAATCGCCCGGGCGCTGCAGAAGCATCCGGCCCGTACCGCCGTGTTCGTGCCCCACTACGCCATGTCGGGCGGGACGATGATCGCGCTGGCGGCCAACGAGCTGTGGATGGACGAGCACGCGGTCGTGGGCCCCATTGACCCGCAGGTGGGCGGGTATCCCGCGGCCTCGATCTTGAAAGCCGTGGAGCAAAAACCCATCGCCGAAGTGGACGACGAGACGCTCATCTTGGCGGACTTGGCCAGGAAGGCGATGCGGCAGGTGGAGGATACGGTAACGGAGCTGCTCTCGGACAAGTTCCCGGAGGAGAAGGCCCGGGAGCTGGCTCGCACGCTGACGGAAGGGCGCTGGACCCACGACTACCCGATTCGCAAGGACCAGCTGGAGGCGCTGGGAATCCCGGTGCGGACGGACCTACCCGAGGAGATTTACGAACTGATGGACCTGTATCCGCAGCCGGCCGGGCAGCGGCCGACGGTGACGTATTCGCCCTTGCCGTCTGCGGGAAGGCCGGGCGAAGAATGAGCTCGACGCGCGGCTTCTCATCGTGAACGCCGGCGACTTGGGGCGCAGCGACGGGGTCACCCAAGGCATCGTCCGCGCCTAGCGCGAAGGGGTCGGCACGTCCACCTCCGCCCTGGTCAACTTCCCGGGAGCGCCGGACGCGTTCGTCGACGGCTTCTTTGACAACGCCTCCGTGGGCAATTTCTTCGCCATGCTGCGCCAGTTTCCGGCGGGGATCAGCGAAGCGGCGAGGCATCCGGTCGTCGTTGACGACGGGTTGCGCCGCTCCGGCGCCCCGTATGTGGACAAGCAGACAGCCGAGTGGGCCGTGCTGACGGATCGGCGGGTACAGGCGGCCGTCGCCGAAGCCCGCGTCGAACTGGCCTCGCACGCGATTTTCCGCCACACGCAGCGGCCTGCGAAGTGCCGGGCGCCGGCGGGCCGCCGGCGCGCTGAGATCGCGAAACAAGCGAAACAAGGCCACTTGCATGTCCCAGCAGAGGTTGCGGGGCGCTTCCGCCGCATAGGATGGAATGGCACGCCGTACAGGGCGGGCGGCCGAGGCCTGCATGGTCTGCGTCATGGTCTGCGGCGGTGAAGAGCGGGACGGCGCCCGCACAGCGCCCGGGTCGCCGGCCAAGACGATGCCGCCGGCGCTCGAGGGAGGGTGCCCCGTGACCGACAAAACCGAAGCGCTGCAAACACGCCGGCGCTACAACCGTCTCGCCGCCGTGCGCTATGCCTTGCGGCACTGGAACAATCCCAACCCGCGCTTCGCCAATCTCGACACCGTAGGGTCGGGCGGCGACTGCGCCAACTTCGTGTCCCAGTGCCTGCTGGCCGGCGGCTGGCCGCTGGATTACCGCGAGAGCGCCTTCGACAAGGAATGGTGGTACCGCCGCGTCGGCGCGGACCCGCACGACCGCAACCT
This sequence comes from Bacillota bacterium, assembly GCA_017577945.1. Classification (NCBI taxonomy): domain Bacteria; kingdom Bacillati; phylum Bacillota; species Bacillota bacterium. The sequence goes on along the minus strand of PKQS01000008.1, from coordinate 251,475 downwards.
CGACGACTGGTGGTCGTGCTCGTGGGCGGTGGCCGACTCGCACCTGCGCTACTTCCGCGCCAACCACGGGCAAGTGCTCATCTTGTCGGCCAATCCGCGCCTCGCTCGCCTGCTGCGCCGCGGCGACGTCATCTACTACGACTGGGACGGCGACGGCGTCTTCACCCACAGCGCCATCGTCACGGGCTTCAGCCGCGCCGGCTCGCCCTTGGTCACCTACCGCACGCTGCGCCCTCGCAACCCTGTCCGCAACGCCTTGTGGACCTTGCTCTTCCGCGGCCGCGCCCGCACCATCGTCGGCCTTCGCCTTACGTCCACTCCTGTCGCCTACGGGGCAGCGCCCGACTTTACCCGCCTGCGGCCTTGCGACTCTACCCGGCTGCGTTCCCTGCCCGAAGCAAGCCCATAGCGGTTTCTTCGTCGGTCACCAGCACGTCGATGGCGCCCGTGCGCAGTGCCGCCAAGATGGCTCGCACCTTGTGGGGACCGCCCGCCACAGCCACCACTCGTTTCGCCCGGCGCAGCTGCTCGATGGTGACGGCGATGGTGCAGCCCTCCGCGTCCCCGGCGCACGGCCGCCCCTCGGCGTCAATGAGACGATGGCACAAGTCGGCCACGGGCTCGGCGCCCGCGCGCACCGCCCGCTCCACGTAAGCCCGGAACTCCGGCGACTGGGGGTACTCCGCGGCGCCGATGCCGACCACGGCCCAGTCCAGCCGCTCCCAGGCGGCCATCACCTCGGCCACGCCTCGATCGACCAGCAGCGCTTCGTAGACTTGCCGGCTGGACGCTTCAGCGGGCGCGTGCAGGTACGTGCAGCGGCCGCCCAGGCGCTTGGCGGCCATACGGGCGATTTCGTTTACGTGGTACGCGGGCTCGGCGAACGCCGTCCCGCCGCAGAGGGGCACAACGTGCGGCGCCGCGCGGGTTTCTTCCAGCGAGTACACGAGGCGGTATACCGTACGTCCCAGACCGGTGCCCAGCGTGGCGCCCGGCGGCAAGTGCCGCTCCACGTAGCGCGCGCCGGCTTCGCCCAGGCGGCGAATGAGCAGATCGCCCGTGGTGAGGGTCGCCACCACCAAAGCGTCGTGCAGCCCGAACGTTTCGACGAGGCGGCGCTCCAGCTCGCCGGCCCGGGACTTTGGGTTGACCACGGCGATGCGGACGATGCCGCGCTCGCGGGCTTGCCGCAAAAGGCGCGACACCGTCGGGCGCGAGACGTTTAAGTGCGCCGCCACTTCTTCCTGGGTCATCCCGAACTCGTAATACAACTCGGCGGCTTTGACGAGCAAGTCCACTTGCCTGCTCTCTTCCGGCGGCTGCGCCATCGCTGCGCCTCGCACCTCGCGCAAGAACACTGGCTTTCATGCGGAATTTTTCGCTACGATCGTCGCGCGCGCCGTCCGGCGGGTCAAGCCCGGCCGCCGGGCCCGCGTACCGAGCTGCAAACCGACGACCAGGAGGCATGACGATGTCACTGCGCTTTCTGACCGCCGGCGAGTCCCACGGACCCGCCCTGACCGCCATCGTCGAGGGCATGCCCGCCGGCGTGCCGCTCACGGCCGCCGACATCCAGCGCCAGCTGCGCCGCCGCATGCTAGGCTACGGCCGTGGCCGCCGCATGCAAATCGAGACCGACGAAGTCGAAATTTTGTCCGGCGTGCGCCACGGCCAAACGCTTGGCAGCCCCATCGCCCTCCTCATCCGTAACCGGGACTGGGACCGCTGGCGGCAGGCCATGGCCATCGAGCCCCCGGACGCGGCAAGAACAACCGGCGAAGCCCGCGGCGAAGGCGACTGGCGCCTGCGCCCGGTGACTTGCCCCCGCCCGGGACACGCGGACTTGCCGGGGATGCTCAAGTACGGCTTCGACGACGCGCGCAACGTGCTGGAGCGAGCCAGTGCGCGGGAAACGGCCATGCGGGTCGCGGCCGGCGCCGTGGCCCGGGCGCTCGTGGAGCAGTTCGGCATCGTCGTCGGCTCCCACGTGGTGCAGATCGGTCCCGTCGTCGCGGCCCGTCGCGGCCAAGAGCCGCCTTCTCCGGAGGACTTGGCCCGCGCCGACGCTTCGCCCGTGCGCTGCCTGGACCCCACCGCCGAGCAAGCGATGGTGGCGGTGATCGACGAAGCCAAGGCGAAAGGCGAGACCTTGGGCGGCGTGTTCGAAGTGGTGGCTTGGGGCGTGCCGCCGGGGCTGGGCAGCCACGTGCACTGGGACCGCAAGCTGGACGCCCGCCTCGCCGCGGCCGTGATGAGCATTCAAGCCATCAAAGGCGTGGAGATAGGGCTGGGCTTCGCAGCCGCCGGTCTTTTCGGCTCTCAGGTCCACGACGCGATTTTCGTCGACGAGGCGCGCGGCATCCACCGCGCGACCAACCGGGCCGGCGGAATCGAAGGCGGCATGTCCAACGGCCAACCCATCGTGGTGCGGGCGGCCATGAAGCCGCTGGCGACCTTGTACACGCCGCTGCCGTCGGTGGACATGGCGACCCGAACGCCTGCCACCGCCGCCATCGAGCGCTCGGATGTAACGGCCGTGCCCGCCGCCGCCGTGGTGGCCGAAGCCGCCGTGGCCTTCGAACTGGCCCGGGCCATGCTGGAAAAGTTCGGCGGCGACTCGCTGAGCGAAATGCGCCGCAGCTACGACGCCTTCGTGGCCGACCTGGCCCGGCGGGGGTTCGTTAATCCCGCAGCGTGGCCTCGCCGATGATGAGCCGGTCCGTCGGGTGCGGCCGCCAGTTCACCAGCCGCGGGCTGTAGGCGTAAATGTCCGCCACGCTCCACAAGTAAATCCCGGCCGGGTCCTCGTACAGCACTTCCTGCAGCTCGTAGAGGACTTCCCGCCGCGCCTGTTCGTCCAGCGTCCGGGCGCTCTGGTCAATGAGGGCGTCGGCGCGCGGATTGGCGTAGCCGCTCAGGAACCCCTGCGAGTGGATGAGCGCCTCCAGGTACGCCTGCGGGTCGCCCGCGCCGCCCCAGCTGGCGCCCAGCAGGTCGCCCGTTTTCCGGTTGACCCAGTTGGAGTTGAACAGCGACACCTCCAGCGGGCGCAAGACGACCTGTACACCCACCTCCGCCAGCTGGCCGGCGATGAGCTGCCCGATTTCCGCAGAGCCCGTGGTCACGTCTAGCGTCAGCGTCAGGCCGTTTCCGTATCCCGCCTCCGCCAGCAGCTGCCGGGCTTTGGCCGGATCATAGGGATACGGCGCCAGGTCGGGCCGCCAGCCGAAGGTGGACGGCGTGAACGGCGTGGCCAGCGGCGACGCGTACCCGCCGAACACGGCCTGGACGATGGCTTCCCGGTTGATCGCGTAGTTCAGCGCCAACCGCACCCGCCGGTCGGCCAGCGGCGAGTCCTCGCGGATACGGAACCAAACCACATAGAATCGGCCGCTGTCTGCAGGCACCACGTGCAGGCCTGCCCGTTCCGCCAGCGGCACGGCGTCGGGCGACAGCCGCTCGATCAAGTGCAGCCCGCCCGTGCGCAGCTCCGCCAGCCTGGTGGCCCGCTCGGGCACCACCCGAAACAGCACCCTGTCCACCTGCGGCTTTCCTTTCAGCCCGCCGGGGAAGTAATCCGGATTCGCCTCGAGCAGCACGTGGCTGTCCCGCACCCACTCCACGAACCGGAAGGGGCCCGTCCCCACCGGCCGGCGGCCGAACTCCACGTCGCCCACGCGTTCGATGTACTCGGGAGGGACCATCGCCAGCCGGGTCAAATTCCACAACAGCGAGCTGTCCGGCTCGTGTAGCCGGATGCGGACGGTGTAGTCGTCGACGATTTCCACCTCCCGCACGCTGGCGAAGGCGGCCTGCAACGCCGTTTGCTTCGCGGGATCCTTGGCCCGCTCCAGGGAGAACTTCACCGAGCGGGCGTCGAAGGGTTCGCCGTTGTGAAAGACGACGTCCCGGCGCAGGACAAACTCGATGGTGGTCTCGTCCAGCACCGTCCACGACTCGGCCAGGAGGGGCACGATGCGGCCGTCGTAGTCGGCGATGACCAGCGAGTCGAACAGCGCCTCGGCGACGGCGAAGGCCGACGCATGGGCCGCGTAGTGAGGATCCAGATCGCCTGGCTCGTTGCTCAAGCCGATGATCAGCGTCTTGGGCGCAGCCGCTGCCGATGCGGGCAGCAGCCCCAGCAGCAAGGCAAAAATCACGACCCAGCGACGCAGTTTGTGGTTCATGTCTTGCACCTTCCCCTCGCTTCCACTATACCGAATCCGCGACGGTGGGGGAGGAACGTTCGTCCCGGTTCCTCGCCTCGCCGCCCGCGGGCGCGTCGCCCGAACGGAGGCTTGGCTATGCGCATCGGCACGACCACGATGGTGTTCTGGAACGATCCGGCCTCGGAAGCCGTGCGTAAAATTGCGGACGCCGGCTTCGACGCGGCGGAAATCTGGATCGAGCACGTGGACCGGCTCGGCGATGAGAACGAGTACGAGCGGGTGGCCCGGGCCCTGGCGCAGACGGGCCTGGCGGCCACGGTCCACTGTCCCATCCTGGACCTGAACATCACGTCGCCCAACGCCGGCATCCGCGCCGAGTCGCTGCGCCAGCAAATCCGCGCCTTGCGCAAAGCCCGCGACCTAGGCGCGGAGCTGTTCGTGCTGCACCCCGGCCGCGTCGCGACCCAATGGGACGATTTGGACGAACACCGACGGCTGCAGCGGGAGGCGCTGGAGCGCCTGCTGGAGGAAGCGGACGCCCTCGGGATGCGCATCGGCTTCGAAAATATGGAAGTGCGCAACCCCCTCCACACGGTGAAAACCGCGGACGACATGCTGCAGGCGCTCGCGCCGTTTTCCCATCCGCTGCTGGGCGTCACCCTGGACATCGCGCATCTGGGCGACCAGCAGCTCTGCGCCGATTTCATCCGCCGCCTCGGTCCGCGCCTTTTCCACGTCCACGCCAGCGACGCCGCCGACGACGGACGCCCCCACCTGCCGCTGGGCACGGGCGTGCTCGATTTGGCCGAGATCGTCCGCGAGCTGCGGGCGCAGAACTACCGGGGCCTCTTGTCGCTGGAAGTGGTCATTCCGGGCGGCGACGTCGAGCGGCTGCGGCGCGAGGGCGAAAAAGCGAGGCAGGCGCTGCGTAGCTCTGCAGCGGGTCCAGAAAATCCCGCAGCGACTCGCCCAACGTGTTGAGGCACAGCACCGTGATTACCAGCGCCAGGCCGGGGAAGACCGTAATCCACCAGGCGATTTCCACGTAGTCTCGCCCTTCGGCGATGATGCCGCCCCACGTCGGCTCGGGCGGCGGCACGCCCAGGCCGAGGAAGCTGAGGGCGGCTTCGTACAGGATCACCTGCGGCACGTACAGCGTCATGGTGACGATGACCGACGGGAGCACGTTGGGCAGCACGTGGCGCAAGAGGACGTGCCACGTGGATCCGCCCAGGGCCCGCGCCGCTTCGATGTACGGCCGTTCACGCACGGCCGCGACTTCGCCGCGCACGATGCGGTAATAGTAGACCCACGAACCGAGGCCGACGACGAGGATCAAGTTGGCCTTGGACGGTCCGAGCACGGCCACCAGCGCCAAGATGAGCACGATGAAAGGCAGCGTCTGCTGGATGTCGGCCAGGCGCCCCAGCAGCAAGTCGACGGCGCCTTGCTTGTAGCCGGCCAGAAGTCCCAGCAGGACGCCGACGGCGCCGCCAAGCAGCACCGACAGCACGCCCACGGTCAGCGACGTGCGCGCCCCGTAAAGAATGCGGCTCAGCAGATCTCGCCCCAGCGCGTCGGTGCCGAGCAGGTGCTCGGCGCTGCCTCCTTCCATCCAAAACGGCGGCCGCAGGCGCAGGAAGATATTTTGCCGGAGCGGGTCGTGGGGACTCACGAGGGGCGCGAACACGGCGGCCGCCGCCATGGCCAGCAGCACCGCCGCGGACACGTACAACAGCAGCCGCTGGCGCCGCCGCGTGCGCCGCACTTCCGCCTCCAGCTGCGCCAATTCGCCGTTGCGGTCGCTCATCGCGCCCCTCCTTTCTGTTCTCCCGCCAACCCTCTTGCCGCCCCGCGCCCAAGGCCTTATCCTGCCCGAACCGCCGTTACGGCTTGAAGCCGCCGAGTCCTCTCGTTGCCCCCGCTCGGCGCCCCCGCGCTGCTGGTCCGGCGCCCCCGCGCGGCTCGTCTCGCAGTGCGGCCGCGGCACCTCGTCGTCACCTCGGCCGCGCGGCCCCGCCCCTCAGCCGAGCCGCCCCGCCGCCCCGGCCCGCTGCCTCAGCCGCGCCAGCCCGCCGCAGGTGCTATTCATAGCGAATCCGCGGGTCGATCACCGTATAGACGACGTCCAGCGCCACGTTGACCGCCACGATGACCGCTGCCTGCACCAAGACGAATGCCTGAATGACCGGCAAGTCCCGGTTGGTGATGGCCTGCACCGCGAGCCGGCCCATGCCCGGATATGCGAACACAGTCTCCGCCACCACCGAGCCACCGACGATATGGCCGATCTGCATGGACAGCATGGTGACGAAGGGAATGAGGGCGTTGCGCAGCGCGTGGCGCAGCACGACGGCGGTCTCCGGCACGCCCTTGCTGCGGGCCGTCCGCACGTAGTCCTGCGCCAGCGACTCCAGCACGCTGGAGCGGAGCAGGCGCGTCAAGTTGCCAACAGGACCCGCGGCCACGACGATCGCGGGCAGCACCAGGCTGCGCCACCCCTCGCCGCCCGACACCGGAAACCAGCCGAGGCGGACGCCGAAGAGGAGAATCAGGAGAATGCCGAGCCAGAAGCCGGGAGTCGCCTGACCAAGCACGGCCGCCAACCGCACGGCGTGATCCACCCAGCGGCCCTTATAGACGGCCGCCAGGACGCCCAGCGGGAAGGAGGCGACCACCGACAGCGCCACCGCCGCGGCGCCCAGTTTCAGCGTCGCCGGCAGCCGCTCGAGCACCAGCGCCATGGCATTCTCGCGGTGCCGCAGCGACAAGCCGAACTCGCCGCGCACGACGTCAGCGATGTAGTCGAGAAACTGCACGGCGATGGGGCGGTCGAGGCCCATCTGCCGGCGAAACGATTCAATCTGCTCGGGCGGCGTGCCCAGCGGCAGCAAAGCGACGGCCGGATCGCCCGCCAAATGGACGAGGGCGAAGGAAAAGAACGACACGCCCAGCAAGACGAACACGCCGTATGCCATTCGCTTTATCACGAAGCGCCACACGAGCTTTCGCTCCCTGCTTCACGCCGGCGAACTCTTCTCCCCCGGGTCTGGTTTTCCTTTTGTTCACAAGCTGCCGTGAACAAATTTTCACGCGCTGGACAGGCCGTCCCCGTGCGGCGCCTTGATTTGCCGGCGGCGGAGGCCTTAGCATGGTAACCAAGCGGACGAAGGAGTGATGGTGTTGGCACCGCCCGAGATCAAGGCGCTGCTGTTCGACCTCGACGGCACCTTGCTCGACATCGATTTCCGCTCGTTTCTCGACGAATACGCCACGACGGTGGCGCAGCGCTTTGCCGACGTGGCGCCCGTCGACGTTTTCAAGCGCCAGCTGTTCCTATCGACCCGCGCCATGATCTTCAACGACAAGCCGGGCCGGACGACGCTACAAGCGTTCCTCGACGACTTCACCGCCGCCTTGCCGCTGCCCGATGACGCCGTCTCGCGGTTCGTAGACTACTACCTTACCGAATTTCCCCGCCTGCGCAAGTGGAGCCGGCCCAGCCCCGGCGGCCGCGAGCTCGTCGAGGCGGCGCTGCGGCGCGGCCTGCTGGTCGTCCTGGCCACCGCCCCGTTCTTCCCGGAAATCGCCGTTCGTGAACGGCTGCGGTGGGCGGGCTTGGGCGATACACCCTTTCACTTTATCACGTCCTCGGACAAAATGACACGGAGCAAGCCTTTTCCCGAATTCTTCCTGGAGGTCGCGTCGCACATCGGCGTGGCGCCGGAACACTGCCTGATGGTGGGCGACGAGACGGTCATGGACGGCGCGGCCGTCAAAGCCGGCATGCAGGTGGCGCTGATCGGCCCGGAAAAGCCCTCGTACAGCGACCCGTGGCTGGACAAGGCCTTGCTGGAGGAAAGCGCGCGGCTGAATCTGCCGCGCTATCCCGACCTGCCGGCGTTGCACCGGGAGCTGGCCGCTCGCGGCGTGCTCTGAGGGCGGCGTTTCACCCTAAAGAACCGGCAAGGAAAAGAGCAAGCGCACGGCCAGCGGGCCGTGCGCTTCTTCTCCCGTGGCCAAACGTGGCTGCGTTGCCGTCAACTCCCCTCGGCAAGCAGCACCCGCCGGGCCTCTGTCGCAGATTTCCGCCTGGCTCCAGCCCGGCTTCCGCCCGGTTTCCATCCCCGGCCACTACATGCCAGCCGGCATCAGAAAGCGGCCGGCTCCCACGATGTTGTTGCGCCAGTAGTCGCCGTCGGTGCGGGCGAAGGTGGCGATGACGCGCCCTTCCCGCGCCGAAGCCACCACGAAGTCAACGCGCGTGCCGCTGCGCCCCGTGACCACCCCGACGCCCGTCACGTTCACCGAATCGCCGCCGGCGGTACCGAAGAAAACGAAGTCCCCCGCTCGAATGTCCGCCGGGTCCAGGTGCAGCACGTTGTAATGGTACAGCAGCGAGCTGGTCGCATCGGCGAGCCACACGGGGTTGTCCCCGGCGGAAGCGGCAAAGCGCACCGACGGGTTCAGCGCCCGCAGAGCGTTGACGACCAAGCCCGACGCGTCGACGCCCAGCCCGCTCAGGACGTCTTCGATCCGGTCAGCGGCGTCCGCCGCGGTGCCTGTCGGTTGACCTGCGGCCTCGGCCGGCTCGCCGCCGGGCTCGTGGGACTCGGCCGCCGCCAGCGCCGGCACCGCCTGCTCGTCTTCAGCAGCCTGCGCGGCCGCCGCCAGCAGCTGCTCCACCGTCGTGCGGCCGCCCCAGAGATACGGCATACCCTTCCGCAAGGCGCCGCCCGCCCAGTATTCCACCTCCGCATAGGCCAGCGCCGCCTGGGCCACCAGCCGCCCTTCTTCCTCCGTCAGCGGGCGCCGCCCCGCCGCCTCCTGCGCCCACGCTCCGGGCCCAAACAACGCCGCCGCCAGCGCCGCGACCAGGCCCAGCATCAAGAAGCGTTTCGCCATGCCGCCATCCATGTGCACCATCCTTCTCGCCTCCTGCCCGCGCGAATTCCCGGGAACCCAGCCCCGGTCCAGCAAACCCCCGCGCCACCATGTTCGCGCATTTGCGCGCGGTTGTGCACCCCTTCCACCGGCTGCGCAGGTCCCGCCACCGCGGCGCCGAATATGACGGCAAGCGGCAACGCTGCCGCGGACAGCCGACCCACTACGAGCCACGCGAAGGAGCGGCGACCAGCCATGATTCCGTTCGATTACAACTACCCCTACGCCACGTTCCGAACGCCCGTCATGGCCCGGCGCGGCGCGGTGGCGACCAGCCATCCGCTGGCCGCGCAAGTGGGCTTGCGCATTTTGCAGGAGGGCGGCAACGCGGTGGATGCGGCCGTGGCCACCGCCGCGGCGCTGACGGTGCTGGAGCCTACGTCCAACGGCATCGGCGGCGACGCCTTCGCCATCGTCTGGGACGGAAAACAGCTGTACGGCCTCAACGCCTCGGGCCGGGCGCCGGCCGCGCTCACCCTCGACGTATTCCGCCGCCAAGGCTTGACGGAAGTGCCCGCCGACGGCTGGCTGCCGGTGACGGTCCCGGGCGCCGTGTCGGCTTGGGTGGAGCTGACCCGCCGCTTCGGCTCTATGCCGTTGCGGGACTTGCTCGAACCGGCCGCCCGCTACGCGGAGGAAGGCCATCCCGTTCCCCCCGTCATCGCCTCGTACTGGCGCCGGGCCGAGCGGCGCTTCGGCCACCGCGAGGACTTTGCCCGGACGTTTTTGCCCAACGGCCGCGCCCCCAAGCCCGGCGAACTGTTCCGCTGCCCGGATCAAGCCCGCACGTTGCGGCTCATCGGCGAATCCGACGGCGAGGCCTTTTACCGCGGGGAGCTGGCGGAGAAGATCGCGGCGTACGCTGAACATACCGGAGGCTTCTTGACCAAAGACGATTTGGCCGCTCACCGGGCGGAATGGGTCGAGCCCATCCGCACTTCCTACCGGGGGTACGACGTCTGGGAAATCCCGCCCAACGGGCAAGGCATCGCCGCTCTGCTTGCGCTTAACATTCTGGAGGGCACGCCGGTGGCGGACCTGCCGCATCTGTCTGCGGCGCGGTTGCACCTGATCATCGAAGCGCTCAAGCTGGCCTTCGCCGACGCCCACCGCTACGTCGCCGACCCGGCGCTGGCCGACGTGCCCGTGGCGCAGCTGCTTTCGAAAGAGTACGCCGCCGGGCGCCGGGCCCTCATCTCGCCGGCCCAAGCGCTGAAAGACGTGCAGGCCGGGAGGCCGGATTTGGGCGGCACGGTGTACTTGTGTACGGCCGACGCGGAAGGCCGCATGGTCTCGTTCATCCAGTCCAACTACATGGGGTTCGGCTCGGGCGTCGTCGTGCCGGGGACGGGCATCGCCCTGCAAAACCGCGGCCACTGCTTCACGCTGGAAGAAGGCCATCCCAACCAGCTCGCGCCCGGCAAGCGGCCGTTCCACACCATCATTCCGGCTTTCATCACGAAAGACGGCGCGCCGCTGGCGGCGTTCGGCGTCATGGGCGGCGACATGCAGCCCCAAGGCCACGTGCATACGGTCCTCGGCATCGTCGACCATCGCCTCAATCCCCAGTCGGTGTTCGACGCGCCCCGGGTGCGCGTAGCCCCGAATGGCACGGTCCACGTGGAGTCCACCCTGCATCCCGACGTCATCCGGCAGCTGGCGGCCCTGGGCCATGACGTGCGGGTCGAAGTCGACTGGAGCATGTTCGGCGGCGGGCAAATGATCTGGCGTGACCCGGATACGGGCGTCTACATCTGCGGCACCGAGCCGCGCAAAGACGGCGTCGTCGCGGCCTGGTGAGCAAACCGCCGCGCCTGCGGATGGCGCGGGCAACCGACGAGCAGGCGCGGCGCTCGGCCGACCAGCCAGGGCGCATCAAGCCTTATTCATGTCAAGCCTGGTTTGTTTCGATTCGTATTCGCGGCGCCGCCGGCGCCGAGATATTCGGAAGGATTTCGGCTAGTCGGTCAGAATAGGAAAAGGGTGTAAATTAGACCCTCAACGCAGGGGGCTGGCACGATGCTGATTCGCGACCAAGCCGGGCGCACAGCCAGGCTGGCCTTGCAGTCCGGCCTTGGGTGGCTGATCGTCGCCTTCGCGGCGGGCCTAGCGGCGGCGCTGTCGGCCGCCGGCCTCGCCGGCGGCCCAATCCACCGCCTCCAGCCCATCTTTCTCAACACCCTTCTGTTCGGCTGGTTTGCGCTGGGCGGCGCGGGCGTAGGGCTGCTCATCATCCAGCGCACGCTGGGAGCGGTCCTCTACAGCGAGCCGCTGGGGCAGGTCAGCGTCTGGCTCTGGAACGCGGCCAACGCGACCGGCGTCGCGGCCCTCCTGCTGGACCGGTGGTCGCCGGGTCCGTTCCCCGGCTACATCTGGCCGGCGCAGCTTGCGTGGCTACTCGCGCTCCTGCTGTTTCTGCTTAACGCAACCCGCACCCTCGGTACCGTTCGCGAACCCTTCTTCATCGGCACAGGGTATTTCCTCGCCGCCTTGACCTGGGGAGGCGCCGTATACTTCCTCGGCAACGGGCTGTGGCGTCCGGACGGCCTGGGCGCCGGCGCCGCGCCGGCGCTGCTGCAGGGGATGTACGCGGTGAGTGTCGTCTGGCTGTGGGCCGTGCCGCTCGCGCTGGGAACGGCTCTGTACGTAGCCGCTGCGGCCAGCGGGCGTCCCCTGTACAGCCGCAAGCTCGCACAGTTGGGTCTATGGGGCTTGGCCCTGCATGCCGCCACGGGCGTGCAACGGCTTTGGGGCGCGCCCGTGCCCGCTTGGGCTCAGGCGGTGTCGACGGCCGCCGCGGTGCTGACCCTCGTCCCCCTGCTGGCCTTTGCCGTCAATGTGAACGAAACGCTGGGCCGCGGGCCCCATGCCGCGGCCGTGCAGGCGCGGCCGCCGGGCCGGCTCTTGCGCTTTGGCTTGTGGCTGGCGCTGGCGGGCGGTGTCGCGGCCGCGCTGCAGACTCTGAGCCTCGTGCAGCGGTACGTCTACGGCACCCAGTGGTCCGTCGCGCCGTGGCTCGCGGCGCTCTTCGGCGCGACGCTGCTGCAGCTGGCCGGCGTCTACGAGCTGTTGCCGCTGCTGCGGCCCCCGAAAGATCGCCCCGGCGAACCGCTCTACGGTGAACGGGCGGCTCGCGCCCACGTGGCGCTGTCGGCAGGCGGCGCCGCTTTGTTCGTCCTAGGCGTGGTCTTGAGCGGCAGCTTGCAAGTAGCCGCGCGCCTGTCGCAAGGGGCAAGCGCCGGCTTGGCGGCCGCCGCGGCGCCGGGGCTGGCGGCGCAAGCCGCGGGCTTGGCGCTGTTTTTGGCCGGGCAGGTCGTGCTCGGCGCCATCGTGGCGCGGGCGGCGGCCGTGCGCGAGCCCGCAAGGCTTCCCGTCGTCGTCACCAACCCGCGCCCGCGGCCGTCAACGGAACGGCACGGGCATCCAGTTGGCTAGCCAGCTGCGCTCACGATCGGCGCCGGCGCTCTGCGCGGTCTCCGCGCCCGTGTACGGCTGCGGGAACAGCGGATCGACGCGATCCACCGCCACGTCCAGCACCGACACTTGCCCGTAAGCGAGCTTGGGCAGCGCGTCGTGCAGCGCGCTCAGGAGCTGCTCGTACGTTTCCACCCGGTAGCCCGCCGCACCGCACGCTTGCGCGTACGCCGCCCAGTCCGCATTGTGCAGGCCCGTGCCGAACGGAGCGCTGCCCCTCATTTTCTGCAGCGTCTCCTCTTGGCCGTAGCGGCCGTCCCGGAGCACGATGACGGCGATGGGCAGCTGGTGCTGCACCGCCGTCGTCAGCTCGGCCATGCTGGCGGCAAAGCCCCCGTCGCCGCAAATGACCACGACCTGCCGGTCATACGCTGCGACCTTGGCGGCGATGCCGGCCGGCAGCGCGAAACCCATGGTGCGCCAGTGCCCCGACAAGAGCAGCTTGTAGTTGGACGCGCGAAGGTAGCGCGTAAACCAGAACGCGTGGTTCCCCACATCCAGCGCCACCACGGCCCCGGGAACCAGCGCCTGTCCGACCGCCGCCATAACCGCGCCCGGCTGCAGCGGCTGGCGTGTGTCCACGCTCATCCACACGACTTCGTCGTTCAGCTGCTGCCGCGCCCGCGCCGCGGCCTCCCGCCACTCGGTGCGCGCGCTGCGCGGCACCGCCTCCAGCAGGCGGGGCAACACGTCCGCCGCTTCGCCCCACACGCCCAAGTCCACCGAGTACGTCAGCCCGATGTGCTCCCGCACTTTGTCGACCTGGATGACGCGCGCGCCCGGCGCCATGTATTCGGGTTGCCACCACGTGGTGCCCACGGCGAGAATCAGATCGGCTTGTCCCGCTACGTACGCGGCCGCCTGGGTGCCGAACCGGCCCACCACGCCCAAGTTCCAGGCGTTGTCGGCGGGAATGATGCCCAGCGCCGGCATCGTGTGAATGATGGGCGCCCCCGCTTTTTCCGCCAACGCGAGCAAAGGCTCCACCGCTTTCGCGACGCCCAGACCGGCAAACAGCACCGGCCGTTCCGCGCGCTCCAGCATTTCCGCCGCTTTCTGCACCGCCCGCTCGTCGGTACGTACCGACGCGCCCACATCCGCGGGCGGTTCGACGATCTTGCCGCGGTTGACCGTCTGGTTCCAGACGTTTTGCGACACACCGATGCGAACGGGCCGCGAGCGGAACTGCGCCTGGCGCAGCGCCTGGGCGAATATGCGCGACGCCTGGCCCGCGTCGGCCAGCGTGTAGCTGAAAATCGTCGGTTCGCGATACAGCCCGTCGATGTCGGCTGCCTGCGGCCAGTGGACGCCGTTGCGCGCCGCCGGTGGCTCGCCGTTGATGGCCACCAGCGGGACCCGATCCATGAATGCGTCGTACACGCCGTTAAGCATCTGCACGGCGCCCGGGCCCGCGTCGGCCACCACGGCCGCCGGCTTTCCCGCTGCCTTCGCATACGCAGACGCCATCAGCGCGGCCGCACCTGGGCTGCGGCACACGATAAACCGCGGTCGGTCCGTGGCCCGCAACGCGTCCAGGAACGGCAGCACCGTGTCGCCCGGAACGCCGAACACCACGTCGATGCCCCAGGCCTGCATCTGGCGCACCAGAAACTGCGCGACCGTCAGTTCCGCCGCAATCTCCCCTGTCACCGCCACTCTCCTCCGCCGCGGCGCCCGCGGCGCCGCCATGTTTCCGGCAGGTAGTCTTCCCGGTCCTCGACCAAGTTACGACCCGCTTGGCGCGGCCACAAGGAGGGAGCCGCGCCCGCGGCGAAACAGCAGGCGACACCCGGCTTTGGCCATTGCCTGGAGGTTTCGGCCTATGTCTCGCATTCCGCGCCGCAGCGTGCAGAAAGCGCAGCGGCCGCTCTGCGCGCCCGAGCCTTTCGTCATCGCCGTCGGTTCCACCAATCCCGCCAAAGTGAAAGCCGTCGCAGCCGTGGCCGGCCGCTTGTTTCCGCAGGCGCGCGTCGAGCCCGTGGCGGTGTCCAGCGGCGTCTCGGCGCAGCCGCTCAGCGCCGAAGAAACGGAGCTAGGAGCCCGCACCCGGGCCCGCGCGGCGCTGGCGGCGGTGCCCGGAGCGCGGTTCGGCGTCGGTCTGGAAGGCGGCGTCGAATTCGGCGCCGGTGGCCGCTGCGACGTGGTCAACTGCTGCGCCGTCGTGGCTCATGACGACGCGTTGTCGGTGGCTTGGGGCGTGCGCTTCCCGCTGCCGCCGATAGTGGGGCGCCGCGTGCGGGCCGGCGAAGAGCTGGGCACCGTAATGGACGAGCTCAGCGGCGTGCCCGGCAGCGCCAAGAGCCTGGGGGCCGTCGGGTTTCTGAGCAACGGCCTGCTGACCCGAGACGTCATGTGGCAGTCGGCCGTCGTCTGCGCCTTCATGCCGTGGCTGCATCCGGATTTGTACGGTTTCACACCCAGCGATTGACAACAGCGCGATCGGTGCTTATACTCTAACATGTACCCCTTTTCAATCTCTTCAGAGGGAGGGCATCGACATGCGTCTCAGCCTCAGAGCAGCGAGCGGCGCCGAGAGAGCCACGGCGTCCGGTCATGCCCGCCCGGAGGAGACGGTGTCCCACCTCTGACAACCGTCTCGCTCGACGCTTCACGTTCCTGAAGCAAGCTCCATCGGCGGTCATACCGTTCCCGCGGTTCTCCCCCGCTGGTTCTCCGACGCACCGTGGGCTGGCTTCGCTCGTGCGCGTGAGAGTACTTGCGCCTGTTCGCCCGGCCAGCGCACGGGAGGGCTGTTTTGTGTCTTTCGTATCCCTTGCCGCGCACCGCCCGAACCAGACGAGTGTCGCTCCTGTTGCCCGTTGGTTTTCGTGTACCATGATGTTCAGGAGGTCGCCAGTCAACTATGGGTTTGGCCATTGAAGCGCGCAACCTGACCCGAGTCTTCGAATCGAAGGGCAAGGAACCGTTTTACGCCCTGCGGGACGTCAACTTGGAAGTGCATTACGGCGAGCTGTTCGGTCTCTTGGGTCCCAACGGCGCCGGCAAGTCGACCCTGATCAAGATTTTGTGCACGCTGCTCCTGCCCACGTCGGGCACGGCCCGCGTCGCCGGCTTCGACGTCGTCACGGAAGCCGACCGCGTGCGCCGGTCCATCAGCATGGTGTCGGGCGGCGAGCATTCGGGCTACGGCATCTTGACGGTGCGGGAGACCCTGTGGCTGTTCGCGCAGTTTTACGGCATTCCGAGCAAAGAAGCTTTGCGGCGCATCGACGAGGCGCTGGAGGTGGTGGGCCTCTCCGACGCCGCCAACACGCGGGTCAACAAGCTGTCGACGGGCATGCGCCAGCGCATGAACTTCGTGCGCGGGCTCATTACCGACCCGACGGTGCTGTTCCTCGACGAGCCGACGCTGGGCCTGGACGTGGAAACG
Source organism: Bacillota bacterium (assembly GCA_017577945.1). Taxonomy (NCBI): domain Bacteria; kingdom Bacillati; phylum Bacillota; species Bacillota bacterium. Next base: position 235,497 of record PKQS01000008.1, on the reverse strand, counting down.
TCGCGAGTGCTGCGGGACTACCTGAAGCGGTGGATGAAGGAGCGCCCGGGCCGCACCATCTTGCTGACGACCCACTACATGGCCGAAGCCGACGAGCTGTGCGACCGGGTGGCCATCATCGACGGCGGCCGCATCTTGACGTGCGACACGCCGGCCAATTTGAAGCGCATGCTCCGCGACGAAGTGGTGCTGCGCATGGAGATTAGCCCGGCGCTGCCCGCCAACGGCCGCGCCGACGGCGGGCTGAACTTGGAGTCGCTGCGGCAGCTGCCCGGCGTCCTCGGCGTGGTGCCGGATGCGCCGTTGAACGGCACGCAGCAGCTGACGTGGCGGCTGCAGGACGATGCGGCCATCGGGTCGGTCATCCACGCGCTCAGCGAGGCCGGCGCCCGCATCGTGCGGCTGGAAAAGTCGGATCCGACGCTGGAGGACGTGTTCATCAAGCTGGTAGGGAGGAGACTGACCGATGCCGGCCGGTAATCCCGTGGCCGTCGACGAACGGGCGGTGATCCCCGCGGGCGCGCGCGACCTGTCGCTCTGGGAACGGCTGCTGCTCAACGCGCGCGCGGCCCGCGCGCGGGCGTACGTCCGGGTGATGGCGACGTTTCGCGAGCTGTCGTGGCTCGCGTTTGAAGTGGTCATGCCCGTCTTGGCGGCGGCGGCGTACGTGTTCATTTACGAGGCGCTGGACGCCCCGCCGCAGTATACGGGTTTCGTCCTGCTCGGCGGCGCCATGACCGCGTACTGGATGAACGTATTGTGGGGGATGGCCAGCCAGTTTTACTGGGAGAAGCAAAGCGGGTTGCTGGAAATCTACTTCGTGGCGCCGGCTTCCAAGGTGGCGCTGCTGTTCGGCATGGCCGCGGGCGGCATCTTCATGTCGTCGTCGCGGGCCATCTCGACCATCGTGGCCGGCAGCCTCCTCTTCGACATCCGCTACGACGTCGTCAGCTGGCCTGCCGCCATCGCGGCGTTCTTGCTGACGCTGAGCGCTCTCTACTGCCTGGGCATGATGTTCGCCTCAGTGTTCCTCATGCACGGGCGGGAAGCGTGGCACCTGTCCCACGCGCTGCAGGAGCCGGTATACCTGCTCAGCGGCTTCTACTTTCCCGTGCGGGCGCTGGGCTTCTGGGTCGGCGTCGGCTCCTCGATCATTCCGCTGACGCTGGGGCTTGACGCCATGCGGCAGCTGGTGTTCGGCGCGCCGGACATGGGCCTGTTGCCCGTGGCCTGGGAGCTCGCCGGGCTGGCCGTTCTGACCGTCGTGTATTTCGTCCTGGCGCTGCAGGCGCTGAAGAAGATGGAATACCTGGCCAAGAAGGCAGGGAGGTTGACGCTGAAATGGCAGTAACCGAGCTGCAGCCCCTGCCGCGCACCGTGCAGGCGCCGAGCTGGCGCGACAAGTGGCGGACGTTTCGCATGGCGGCCTGGATGGGCTGGCAAGTGGAGAGCAACTGGACGGACCCTGCGCTGTTCGCGCTGTACTCGGTGGTGCGGCCGCTGGCCAGCGCGCTGATCTTGGTGGTCATGTACCGCATCGTCGGTGGAGCTCGGGCCGATGCCCTCTTTCCGGGCATGTACGTGGGCAACGCCTTCTTCATGTACGTGGCCGCGCTCATCGCGGGGGTCAGCTGGGTCATTATCGAGGAACGGGAGTACTACCAGACGATCAAGTACATGTACATCGCGTCCGCCAGCATGTTCTGGTACTTGGCCGGCCGGGCGGTGGCCAAGTTCCTCGTGACGAGCATCGCGGTGACGGCGCTGCTCCTGGCGGGCCGCCTGTTCCTCGGCGTGCCGCTGCACGTTGCCGGCATCGACTGGCCCCTGCTGGCCGCGGTGTTTCCTCTGGGCATCGTGACCCTCGTGGGTCTCGGGTTCCTTTTGGCGGGCGTCATGCTCGTGGCCGCCCGCCACGCCGAGGGCTACACGGAGTCGGTGGCCGGCACGCTGTACCTGCTGTGCGGCGTCGTGTTTCCGCTCGACGTGCTGCCCGGCTGGCTGCAGGCCGTCGGCAAGGCCATTCCGTTGACGTACTGGCTGGAAGGGCTGCGCCGGGCGCTGGGGCTGTCCTTCGGCTCCGCGCTGGCCGGCTATACGGACGAGACGCTGCTGGCCGTGCTGGCCGTAAGTTCCGTCGTGCTGCTGACGGCGTCGGTGTTCTTCTTCCGGATGATGGAGCGCTTGGCGCGCCAGAGAGGCCTGCTGGATCAGCTCACGGAGCACTAAGGGGACGCGCTGGCGGCGGCCTTCCGCGCAGCTTTTCCTGCACGAACCGCAGCGGCCGCCTCGAGAGCTCTCGAGGCGGCCGTTTCGCGCGCGGCCGCAGCGAGAGACCGCCGGCGCCGCCGGATCGGTTTGTCCCGGCGGACCCGCCCGGCGGTGCAGCTTTCGGCGGTCAAGTTCTCAGGCGGTCACCGGCCGAGGGCTCAGTCTTCCCACGCGTAGCGCGCGAGGAAGTGGCGCAAGACCGGCGGCTCCTCCACCACCCGCAGGCCGCGGATGGAGTCCCGCCGTTGCCAGACGTACTCGACGATGCGCGCCACATACTCGAGATGCTGGTCGCTGTACACCCGCCGGGGAACGCAGAGCCGCACCAGCTCCGGCAGGCCGGCCTCGTCCGCCTCGCCATGCGGGCTGGACCGCGGGGCCCCGGCTCGCCCGGCGCGGATTCCGCCCTCGATGTACAGGTGGACGCCCACCGCCTGGGCGGGCAACTGCGCGGGCGTCAGGTGCGGCACGAAGCGGCTCATGTCCAGGTACACGGCGTGACCGCCGAACGGCTTGAGCACCGGCACTCCCGCATCGGCCAGCCTTTTCCAGAAGAATTCCACCTGTCCGATGCGGTCGGCCAAGTATTCTTCCTGAACCGCTTCCTCCAGGCCTCGGGCCAGCGCTTCCATGTCGCGCCCTGCAAGGCCTCCGTAAGTGAGATACCCTTCGTAGGCCACCGCCTCGGGCGCGAGCTTGTAATACAGCTCCTTGTCCCGCACCGCCGCGAAGCCGCCCATACTGACGAGGCCGTCTTTCTTGGCGCTCATCATGAGGCCGTCCGCGCAGTCGGCCATGGCCCGCACGATCTCGCGGACGCTCATGCCTCCGCAGCCGGGTTCCCGCTCCCGGATGAACCAGGCGTTCTCCGCGATGCGCGCGGCATCGAGAAACACCGGCACCCCGTAGCGAGCGGCCACGTCCCGCACGGCTCGCAAGTTGGCCAGCGACACGGGGTGTCCTCCGACCGAGTTGTTGGTGACGGTGACGATGATGCAGGCGACGCCCGCCCCGGATTCGCCGGTTTCCTTTTGCAGCAGATCTTCCAGCGCCGCCACGTCCAGGTTGCCCTTGAACGGGTGATCCGAGTCGGGATCCAGCGCCTCCGGCACGGGCAGGTCCACGGGGCGCATGCCGTTGCGCACGATGTGGTTTCGCGTCGTGTCGAAATGAGTGTTGCCGGCCACGATCTGCCCCGGGCGACCGACGGCGCGCAGCACGATGTTCTCGGCCGCGCGTCCCTGGTGCGCCGGGACGACGTAGTCGCAGCCGAATAGGCGCGCCACCGTCTCGCGCAAGCGCCGGAAGCTGACGCTGCCCGCGTACGATTCGTCGCCCAGAAAGATGCCGGCCCACTGGTCATCGCTCATAGCGCTGGTGCCGCTGTCGGTGAGCAGGTCGATGATGACCTGATCCGACGACAGGGCGAACAAGTTGTACCCGGCTTCCTCGATCCAGCGCAGCCGCTGCTCGCGGCTCGAAAGCACGATGGGCTCCACGATCTTGGCCCGAAAGGGCTCGGCGCCAGGTCGCACCCGGCTACCTCCTTCGCGATGGAGAAGCTTGTCTGCGCGTCAGCACGTCGATGCGCGGCTCCTCGGCCCACGCCTGTTCGCCCAAGGGTACCTCGTCCGCCGCCGCAGGCGCGAGGGCTGCCCGCTCGGCCGCCTGCCGGACGTCGGACACCGCCGCCTGTCCCAAAAGGTGCGCCGCCAGCCGGCGATACGCCTCCGCGCCCGGATGGCTCGGCATGTACGTCAGGATGGACTGGCCCAGCGCCGCCGCTTCGGAAAACCGCACCGACCTGGGCACGATGCAGTCCAACAGCACGGGCGCACGGTCCTGGAAGCGCTCCGCCAGCCGCTCCAGCTCCGACCGCACGTGTCGCAACCGCCCGTCGTACATCGTGGGTAACAGGCCCACCACCTGCAGCCGGCTGTTGAGCTGTACCTGCACCTTGCGCACCATGCGCATCAAGACGTCCACCGCGCGGGTGGACAAATACTCGCAGACGATGGGAACGAGAAGCGCGTCAGCCGCGGCGAAGGCGTTGATGGTCAGAAGACCCAGCGACGGCTGGCAGTCCAGAAGGATGAAATCGTACTCGTCCCGCACGGGCGCCAGCATACCGGCCAGCCGCCGCTCGCGGTTGTACGCGTGGATGAGCTCCATTTCCGCCAAGGACAAGTCGATGTTGGCCGGCAGCAAGTCCGGTCCTAGGGGCGTGGGCAGCAAGATGTCGCGGGCGTCGGCGTCTTTCACCAGCGCGTCGTACGTCGTCTTGTCCAGGTCGTCGGGGTTGCGCCCGCTCCACACCGTCAAGCTGGCCTGCGGGTCCATGTCCACCAGCAGGACCCGGCAGCCCGCCTCGTGCAACGCCGCGCCCAAATTGGCGGCGGTCGTCGTCTTGGCGACGCCGCCCTTCTGATTGGCGATGGCAACGACCCGGCCCATAGCATCACGCCCTCGCCTGGTCATTGTTCCCCGGCGCCGCCAGCGCTTCCTGCAGTTGTTCCCACTCGGCCAGCAATTGATCGATCATGGCCAGCGCATGCTGGTGCGCCTGCACCGTGGCGCGCGCCCGCTCGCCGTCGGCATACAGGGCAGGGTCGGCCAGCGCCTCCTCCAGCGCCCGCTTTTCCGCCTCCCAGCGCTCGATCTCGGCCTCGACCTGCACCAGGCGCGCCTGCTGCTGCCGGCGCAGCCGGGCCGCCTCCGTGCCGCCAGGCCGTGCGGACGAGCCGCGCGCCGCAGCGTGCGCAAAACCGGCCGCAGGGGACTCGGCGCGACCTCCGGCCTTCCCGCCCCGCCCCGCGCCGGCCCTGCCGCCATCGCCGGCGGCTTGGGCGCCCGCCTCCGCCTGCTCCCGGCCCCGCTTTTCAGCGTATTCCGAATACGTCCCCGGGAACACTTCGACGCGCCCGTCGCCCACGATCCAGAGCTGGTCGCAGACGGTATCGAGGAAATAGCGGTCGTGGGAGACGACGACCAAGGTGCCGTCGTAGTCTTCCAAGGCCGCCTCCAGCGCCGTGCGGGCGGCAATGTCCAGGTGATTGGTCGGCTCGTCGAGCAGCAGCAGGTTCGGGCGCTGCAGGATGAGCTGCGCCAAGGCGACGCGGCTTTGCTCGCCGCCGCTCAGCATGCCCACGGGCGCGTAGATGTCGTCGCCGGAAAACAAAAAGGCCGCCAGGTGCCGGCGCGCTTCCTCCATGGTTAGGCTGCGCACGCGCAACATGTGGTCGAGGACGGTGGCCGTGGGGTCCAACTCGGTTTGGCCTTGTGCGAAGTAGCCGATGCGCACGCCTTCGCCGGGAATGACCCAGCCCGCGTCCGGCGCCAGCCGCCCCGCCATCAAGCGCAGCAGCGTCGTCTTGCCGCTGCCGTTGGGCCCGATGACGCCGATGCGCTGCCCCCGCTCCACCAGCAGCGTGACGTTCCGCAGCACGGGCTTGCCGCCGAAAGACTTGGTCACTTCCTTTAGGCGCAGCACTTCCCGACCCGACGCAGGCGCCGCGCCCAGGCGAATGCGGGGACCTTGCCGCCGGCCCGCTTCCGGGTTTTCGATGCGTTCCAGCCGCTCGAGCCGCTTGGCGCGGCCGCGCGCCTGCCGCGCTTTGACCCCGGCGCGGTAGCGCTGGATGAACTGCTCCAGCCGCTGGATCTCCTCTTGCTGCCGCTCGTACAGCTCCCGCTGCCGGGCCAGCGCTTCCGCTTTCAGGGCCATGGCTTTCGAGTATCCGCCCGGATACACCGTCACCCGGCCCGCTTCCACGTCCCACGTTTCCGTGGTGACCGCGTCGAGAAAATACCGGTCGTGGGACACGACGACAATCGCTTGCTTGGCCTCGGCCAAGAACGACTCCAGCCACTCGACGGCGGCCGCGTCCAGGTGGTTGGTCGGCTCGTCCAGCAGCAGCAAGTCCGGCGCCCGCAGCAACAGCCGCGCCAGCGCGGCCCGCATCCGCTGTCCGCCGCTCAGCTCGCCGACGCGGCGCGCCAAGTCCTCTTCGCGGAACCCAAGCCCGAACGCCGCCATCCGCAGCCGCGCCTCGGCCTCGTAGCCGCCGGCTCGCTCGAAGCGCTCGCTGACGCGCCCGTAGCGCTCCAGCGTCCGGGCCAGCTCCTCCTCGTTGGCCTGCACGGCCGGATCGGCCATGGCCGCTTCCAGCCGCCGCATCTCCTGCGCCAGCGCGTCCACGTCCTGCAGCGCGACTCGCAAAAACGCCTCCAGCGTCAGCTGCATGTCGGCTTCCACGAAGCCCACGTGCTGGCCGAGATAGCCGATGAGAACATCGCGCGCCTCGTCGCGGCGGCCGCCATCCAAAGGCTCGCTGCCCGCCAGCAGGCGCAGCAGCGTGCTCTTGCCGCTGCCGTTGGGACCGACCACGCCGATCTTGTCGCCGGCGTGCACCGCCACGTCCACGGACTTGAGCACCTGCCGGGCGCCGTAAAATTTCTCGGCGCCGGTCAAGCGCACGAGCATGTCAGCGTTCTTCCTTCCGCCCGTCCAAGCCGTGCCGCACCGCCCAAGCCGCCGCCGCGGCCCGGTTGTGGAGCTGAAGCTTGCCCAGGATGTTGCTCACGTAGTTGCGCACGGTCTTTTCGCTCAGGAAAAGCTCGTTGGCGATCTCGCGGTTCGTCTTGCCCTGGGCGATGAGAGTCAAGATCTTCTGTTCCTGCTCGGTCAGCGCCTCGCCACCGGGAATGGCCGGGCCGTCGCCGCCGGTCGCGCCGGAGCGGAACCGTTCCAAAATCTTGCCGGTGATGCCGGGATCCAGCAGCGACTCGCCTTTATGCACGCGCCGGATGGCTTCCACCAACTCTTGCGTGCCGATCTGCTTCAGGACGTAGCCGCTCGCCCCCGCCATGACCGCCCCGATGACGGCTTCGTCGTCCGAGTACGACGTCAGCATGATGACCCGGATGTGCGGCCAGCGCGAGCGAATGACGCGGCACGCCTCGATGCCGCTGCCGCCGGGCATGCGGATGTCCATGATGACCACGTCGGGCTGCTTTTCGGCCACCACCTGCTCGGCCTCCGCCGCCGAGCCCGCCTCGCCGACGACCTCCAAGTCGGCCACCCGGTTCAGCAGCGTCTTCAGGCCTAACCGCACCACCTCATGATCGTCCACAATCACGACACGAATCGCGTCCAATGTTCACCCCTCCGTTTCCGCCGCGCCGCCTTCCCCGACCTCCCACGCCTAACGACTCAAACTCCTGGCCAGCTGGCCCGCCGGTGCTACGGCCGCTTCCAGCGGCACCGTTACCGCCACCGTGGTGCCCCTGCCCGGCGCACTGTCGATGCGCACGCGGCCGCCCATCAGCTGCGCCCGCTGCCGCATGTTGCGCAAGCCCTGCCCCGTCGCGTGCTCCGCCTGCTCCAGCGAAAAGCCGCTGCCGTCGTCCGTCACGGCGACGCTGACCTCGGAAGGCCCCGCGTCGACGACGATGCGAATCCGGCTGGCTTTGCCGTGGCGAATGGCGTTGGTGATGGATTCGCGCGTAATCTGCCGTAGATGGTTCAGCACTTCCGGCCGCAGCACCGTGGCCGCATCGCCGCGCGTCTCCAGCGTCACCGACACCCCGAACGCGGCCCGGAACTCGCCGGCGATTTGCGCCAGCGCTTCTTGCAGCGTCCGCTGCTCGTCCCGGGGCGAGCGCAAGTTGGCGATGTAGTGGCGGATGTCGCGGATGGATTCGTTCAAGATTTCCAGCACGAACTGCAGGCGCAGCTTGCACTCGGCCGGATCTTCCTCAAGTTGCTCCTTGATGGCCTCCAAATTCAGCCCGACGGCGTACAGCCGCTGGATAATGCCGTCGTGCAGCTCCCGGGCGATGCGGTCTCGTTCCTCCAGCACCGCCTCGACCCGCTCCGCTTCTTCCATGCGCCGCGCTTGCTCGACGTTGAACACTTCCAGCATGCGGGTGACGAAATAGATGATGGCCAGGCCGGCCAGCCCCCGCAGCAGCTCCGCGGGCAAGCCGGTGAGTTCAAAGAACGTCTCGGTGTTCAAATGCCGCGCCGGGAAAAAGTCGGCGTACGGCACCACCAGGCCCCCGGCCACGGCGAACAAGCCGAACGACAGCACCGACATGCGCAGCATCGCCAGCAGGTGCGGCGTGCCCATGCGGCGGAACTCGTCGGCCTGCCGGCTCAGCCCGTAGCAGGTGATGAGACCCCCCGGAAACGCCAGCATGAGGCGGGACCAGGCGTCGCCCGCGTCCAGCCAGTCTACGATAGACACGCTTTCCTGCAAGAACGGGCCGTTCCACAGGTACAAGGCCAGCCAAACGCCGAACACCACCCAGGCGAGGGCGGGCAGAAACTGATAGCGCTTGGGCAGTCCCTCGGCCGCCAGGCGCAGGCCGAACTGCATCAGGAAGGCGAAGGACATGGCCAGCAGCGTGCCGTGCATGACCCAGAGCGCCAAAATTCGTTCGGGGCGCAAGTAGGTGGCTTGAATCGGAATGAAGACGGGACCCCATTCGGCTACGCCGTGCAGCAGCCCAAAGCTGCCCAGCAGCGGCAAAGCGCGCGCCATCGTCAGTTGGCTCGGGCGGCGCGCCTGCAGCGTCAAGGCGAAGCCCAGCAAAAAGAAAACGAGGCCGTAGCCGAACACGACTACGATTTCATTGGTGATGAAAAATTCGCGCAGAGAGGCCACGGCGGCGTCGGCGCACCACCTTTCATTTGTACATTGTACCATATGGTATACTGAGAGACGCCACTTGGGCGGAAGGAGGCTTTTCCATGGCCAAAGTGCGCGGCGGTCATGTGGATCCGTCCTGTTACGATGAACAACGGGCAGAGGGACTTTTGCCCATTGTCTCGGCGCAGCACGCGTACGGCGGCCGGGGCGCGCGGCTGACGGCCATCGTCGTCGACGGCGACCAGGCATGGTTTGACGAGGCGGCGCTGCACGGCCGGACCGCCCTGGAGCAGTCCATCCGCTGGGTCAAGTCGCCGGAGGAAGTGCCGAACGGCCGGACGATCCATCCGGTGTGGGTTTATATCCGGCCGGCGGCCGGAGGCGGCTTCCGCTATTACGGCCTCGTGGCGGTCTCGATGCTGATCGACGAAGAGAACGGCGTCGGCTACAAGAACTTGGCGGACCACGTCAACAAGCTGTCCAAAGCGATGAACGGCGCCGTCGACGTGTCGGCGCTGGACGATCGCGGCCTGGCGGCGTTGCGGGCGGCGCTGAGCCAGTATCCGGAAGTGCTGGAGAACTCGTCGGACGAGCTGAAGGCGGCCATCGGGCTGCAGACGGCGCCGGCGGACGCTTGAGCGGCGGCGTCCCTGCGCGTTTTCGGGGAGCCCCGATTGCCGCCTGTGCAGTAGGGACCTTTATGCGCGTTTACGCAGGGCGCCGGGGCTGAACGGGCGCTTCCGGCGCCTTAGGCCGCCGGCGCAGCGGGCAAGCTAAGGGATGATGAAGACGACCCTCCGCCTGGCCGACTTGTGGGCGAAAGCCGTCTACGCCCGCCGCATCGCGCGCGGCGTGCTGCCGCGCACCGCCGCCGAGCTGGCGCGCTGGCGACGGCGCATCGACGCGATTCCCGACGCCGAGCTGCGCCGGCAGGCGCTGGCCAGCATCACCCACAAGCGCTTCCACGCCGAAGGCGGCAGCGTCTACGCGGCGCTGGCGCCGGCGCACGCCGGCACGCTCGTCTCGCTCATCGTGGCGCTGCAGACCATCTCCGACTATCTCGACAACTTGTGCGACCGCAGCGGATCGCTGGACGAAGACAATTTTCGGATCCTCCACCAGGCGATGCTGGACGCGGTGAACGGCTCGCCGCCCGGTACGCCGTTGGGCTGCGCCGCGCCGCCGGCCGCCGCGGCGCAGCGGGGCCCCGACGCCGGGTCCGCCTCCGGCGCCGCCAGCTACTACGCGCGGCACCCCCATAAAGAGGACGGCGGCTACCTGGCCGCCCTCGTCGACGAGTGCCGCCGCTGCACGGCGGCGCTGCCCGCCTATGACGTGGTCCGCCCACACGTGCTGCGGCTCGTGGAGCTGTACAACGACTTGCAAGTGTACAAGCACGGTCCTCATGCGGGGCGCGTCGGCCGGATGGAAGCGTGGTTCGCGAAAAAAGGCGCCCCGTGGCCCGGCCTTTTCTGGTGGGAGTTCGCCGCGGCCTCGGGTTCGACGCTGGGCGTGTTTGCGCTGTTCACCGCCGCGACGAACCCCGCGCTGACCCCCCAGGACGCGGAGCGCATCGTCCTCGCCTATTTCCCCTGGATTTGCGGCTTGCACATCCTGCTCGATTACCTCATTGACCAGCAGGAGGACGTGGAAGGCGGCGACTTGAACTTGGTCAGCTTCTATCCGGATCGCGGCACGATGCGGCGCCGGCTCGTCTATTTCGTGCAGCAAGCCCGCCGCGCCGCGCAGACCTTGCCCGATGCCGCCTTTCACGTCTCCATCGTCCAAGGGCTGCCGGGCTTGTACCTGTCGGACGGAAAAGTGCGCCGCCAGCGCCTGAGCCTTTTGGCGTGGACGCTCCTGCGCGCCGCGGGCCCCTCCAGCTTCGCGTATTATGCCTGGTGCCGCCGACTGCGCCGCGCCATGCCGGCGCCGTAGACGCACAGCGCCGCCTCGCGCCGGCCCGTGGCCAAGCCGCTGGCTGCCCGTGCCGCCCGGCCTGCGCCCGCCACCCGGTCGGCGCCCCGTCCTCGGCCGCCGCGCCCGCGGCCCGCCTCACGCCGGGGCCAGAGGATACTTCTCCCGCACCAGATCCAGGAACGCCCGCACAGGCGCGCTCAGGTGCCGGCCGCGGCGGACGATAAGCGACGTCGTGCGCGCCAGCTCGCCGAAGCGTTCGATGCGCAGCTCCACCAAGCGGCCCTGCTCGAGATCGCGCGCCACGACCGACCACGGCATCATGGCCACGCCCAAGCCCGCCAACACCATGGCTTTCACGGCCTCGTGGCTGTCGAATTCCATGATGACGTCGGGCGTGATGCCCGCGGCGTCGAAGCTCGCGTCCACGTAGCGGCGGAACTTGGAGGCGCGCTCGTAGGCGATCATGGGCATGCCGGCCAGCTCGGCGGGCTGAACGGCCTGCCGCTGCGCCCACGGCGTGTCGGGACGGGCAACAAGCACGATGCGGTCTCGAAACAGCGGTATCGTCTCCAGCAGTTCGTGGGTCACCGGAATCGTTACCAGCCCCACGTCGATTTCGCTGCGCAGCACCATCTGCACCACCTCGTCGATGTCCCCCGTGCGCACGTGCACGGTGACGAGCGGGTGCCGCTTGCAAAATGCGCCGAGAATGTCCGGCAGCGTGAACACGGCCACCGTCGGCACGGCGCCGATGAACAGCCGCCCCGATCCCGGCACCGCCAGCGCCGCCAGCGCCCCGTGCATCTCCTCGATGGCGTGCAGGATGCGCTTGGCGTGGGAGTACACGATTTCCCCCGCCGGTGTCAGCGCCACTCGCCGCCCCGCCCGCACGAACAGGGGTGTCCCGATGCGCTCCTCCAGCGTCTTCACCTGCTTGCTGACCGCCGGCTGGCTCATGTCCAGCAGCTCCGCGGCGCGGGTAAACCCGCCCTCGTCGACGACCGTGCAGAACGTGATGAGCTGCTGCAACAGCATGGCTGCCCCACCCCGCTATGCGGCCTCGCCAGGCGTATTTTGATTACGTTACGGAATCGAAAAGATGAAACGAATTTATTGGCATTATACGTGATTGCGCGTTAGAATAAAAGAGAATCACGCCGGGGAGCATCGCGCCCCTGTCTTCGTCAGCGGCGAGACGCCCCCGCACTACGCTGAGAGGCGAGGGGTCATGCGCGAAAGACACTTGGTGGCCTGGAGGATCGGCGGCGAGCAAGGCCAGGGCATCGACTCCACCGGCGAGATGCTCGCAACGGTCTGCAACAGGCTGGGCTACTACATCTACGGGTATCGCCACTTTTCTTCCCGCATCAAAGGCGGCCACTCCAACTACAAAATCCGGATCAGCACCGAGCCGGTGCTCTCCACCAGCAGCGACACCGACGTCTTAGTAGCCATCGACCAGGAAACCATCGATCGCAACCACCATGAACTGGTTCCGGGCAGCATCGTCATCGCGGACGCTCGCTTCTCGCCGCAATTGCCCGAAGGCTGCCCGGCGCGGCTGCTGCCCGTTCCGCTGACGCAAATCGCGCAAGACCTGGGGGACGCCGTGATGCGCAACACGGTGTCGCTGGGCGTTTCGGCGTACTTGCTCGGCTTGCCGCTGCAAGAATTTGAAAAGGCGCTGCAAGAGCGGTTCGCAAAGCGCCCCGAGCTGGCGGAGAAAAACGTGGCCGTCTTGCGGGCGGGCTACGAGTACGCGCAGGAGCATTTGCCGCGGCTGGAGTGGACGCTGGCACCGGGCGACGGCAAGGCACGGCTCATCATGATGGGCAACGATGCCGTCGCGCTGGGCGCGGTCGCGGCGGGCTGCCGCTTCTGCGCCGCGTATCCGATTACGCCCGCGTCCGAGATCATGGAAAACATGATGGCCATCCTGCCGCGGTTCGGCGGCGTCGTGGTCCAGGCCGAGGACGAGATCGCGGCCATTTCGGCCTGCATCGGAGCCGGCTTCGCCGGCGCTCGGGCGCTGACGGCCACGGCCGGGCCGGGCATCTCGCTGATGCAGGAGGCCATCGGGCTGGCGCATGCGGCGGAAATTCCCCTCGTCATCGTGGACACGCAGCGGGGCGGGCCCAGCACGGGCATGCCGACCAAGCAGGAGCAAAGCGACCTGTTCGCCATCTTGTTCGGCAGCCACGGCGACACAACCCGCATCGCCCTGGCGCCCAGCACGGTGGAGGAAGCCTTCTACGACACCGTCACGGCGTTCAACCTGGCGGACAAGTACCAGTGCCCCGTGTTTCTCGTCTCCGACCTGTCGCTGGCGCTCAACAAGCAGACCGTGGAGCAGTTGGACCTGAGCCGGGTGACGATTGACCGGGGGCTGCTGCTGACCGACGAGGAAATCGCGGCCCAAGCCGAAGAAGACGGCTTCCGGCGCTACCGCATCACGGAGTCGGGCATCTCGCCCCGACCCCTACCCGGACAGCCCAAAGGGCAGTACCTGGCTACAGGCGTGGAGCATAACGAGTTCGGCAAGGTGTCGGAAGACCCGCGGAACCGGGTTGCGATGATGGATAAGCGGTGGCGCAAGATCCCACAGGACCCGCGCCAGATGGGGCTGCAAGGCATCAAGTACAGCGGGCCCGCTAATCCGGACGTGCTGTTGGTCGGCATCGGCTCCACCTTCGGGCCCATCGACGACGCCCGCAAGGCGCTGTCGGCCCGGGGATTCTCGGTCGGCCACGCGCATGTGCGGGTGCTGGCCCCGCTGCCTGTGGCCGAGCTGAGCGAGCTGATGGCCAAGGCGACGCACGTCGTCGTCGTCGAGCACAACCAGCAAGGGCAGCTGCTCCAGCTCATCGAGTACAAGGTGGGCAAGGCGCTGCGGGAGCAGGGCGTCGACTTGCCTATGATGCACAGCGTGCGCAAGTACGACGGGACGCCGTTCTTGCCGGCCGAGATCGTGGCCCGGGCGCAAGAGGTGATCCGGTATGCTGAAGCTAGCTGACTTCAAGACCAACGAGAAATCGTGGTGGTGCCCCGGCTGCGGCGACTTCGGCGTCCTGGCGGCGCTGCAGCGGGCTTTGGTCGATCTCGGCAAGCCGCCCCATGAAGTGGCCATCGTGGCCGGCATCGGCTGCTCGGGCAAGATCGGCAACTACATCAACTGCTACAACTTCCACGTCGTCCACGGCCGCACGCTGCCGACGGCCATGGGCCTCAAGCTGGCCAACCGCCGCCTGACCGTCATCGCGGCCGGCGGCGACGGCGACGGCTACGCCATCGGCGGCAACCATTTCTTGCACGCGATCCGGCGCAACGTGGACATCACGTACATCGTCATGGACAACCAGATCTACGGCCTCACGAAAGGCCAAGTGTCGCCCACCAGCGGCGTCGGCTTCGTGACGCGCTCGAGCCCGCACGGCAACATCGAGCGGCCGGTGCGGCCGCTGCAGCTGGCCATCGCCGCCGGCGCCACCTTCGTCGCCTCGGGCTTCTCCAGCGACATCAAGCAGCTGGCGTCCCTCATCAAGCAGGGCATCGAGCACAAGGGCTTCGCGCTCATCAACGTGTATTCGCCCTGCGTGACGTTCAACAAGGTGAACACGTACGACTGGTTCAAGGAGACGCTGATCAACCTGGACGAAGACCCGAACTACGATCCGACCGATCGCGCCGCGGCGCTCGCCAAGCTCATCGAAACCGACGAGCAAGTGCGCGGGTTGGTATACAAGGCGGAGCAGCCCAGCTTTGAGGAGCTTTTCCCCGGCTTCCGCGAAGAGCCCATCGTCCACCAGGACTGGACGATGCCGCCGGAAGAGTTCGAGAAGCTGCTGGCTCGCTACCGCTGAGCGCACAAGACGGGTGGTACCCGTCCAAGCGAGGATTGTTGCCGAGCCCGGGGCGCGTGCGTCCCGGGCTTTTTGGCAAGGAGGCTCAGCCGGTGCACGTACGGGACATGCAGCGAGCCGTCGATGAATGGATCAGCCAGTTCGAAGAGGGGTACTGGTCCCCGCTGGCCAATTTGGCGCGCCTCGCCGAAGAAGTCGGCGAGCTCGCGCGCGAACTGAACCACCGCTTCGGCCCCAAGAAGAAAAAAGCCGGCGAAGGCGACGGGTCGCTGGCTGAGGAGCTGGCGGACTGCCTGTTCGTGCTCGTCTGCATCGCCAATTCGCTGGACATCGATTTGGAAGCGGCGTTTCAGGCGACGTTGGAAAAGTACCGGGCGCGGGACGCCTACCGGTGGAAGCGGAAAGACGCGAGCAAGGAACCGGAAGGGCAAACCACGGACCCCGGCGCCTGAGCTTTGGACCGTGCCGCGCCCAAACGCGTTCGGCTCTGGACGCGCCGCCCGCACAGGTCACGGCCGCGGACGGCCGGGCGTTTGGCCGTTCAGCGAGGCCCTGGCTTGCGGCCGATCCGCGGCCGACTCCTGCTCCACTCGCGGCGCCTTCGGCTCAGAGTCTCGGGCCGCGGCCACAGCCGTCGCCGCCTCAGCCGGTTGCTCCGGCTCCGGCGCTTTCACGACGACCGCCCTCGTGTCCGGGATAGCCTGGATAAGCTCCCGGGCGCGCTTGGCCTCACCGGTGCCCACCGGCGCGTACACCGTCACGCTGTGCGTCGCTCGATCCAGCTCGACGCGCACACCCTCCGGGGCGCACCCGAACCGCCGCGGCAGCAGCACCCGCACCGTCGACTCGACGGCCAGCGACCAGTCGGGGCGCACAAGCAGCAGCACGAAGATCTCGTGCAGCCGCGCCAGCAGCCAAGCGAACACCGGCCCCGCCGCCCAGAACACCCACGGCAGTACGGCCCGCAGCGGCTCCCACGCATAGCCCGCCGCTGCGAACAAGCCGTAGCCGGCCAGCGCGGCTCCCAGCGCGTCCAGGCCCGTTTCCCACGGACCGAGGCGGAAGTAGCGGTTGCGGGCCACCGTCCAGCGGTGGGTCAGGGCGTAAGCGACGCCGATGCCCGCTGTAACGGCCACGGCGTACGCCGCCGGCCGAGCGTAAGCAGCGAAAGCCAGCGCGCGCTGTACCAGCCCGTCGACCGCCTGGGCCCACTGGCCCTGCAGCATGGGCACCACCGCCGCGAACAGCGCCGCCAGCATGAGCAGCACGGGCGGCGCCAGCGCCACCGTCGCGCCGGCCGCCGCGCCGGCCAAGGCTGATTGGTACCACCGGCACCACGCGCACAGGCCGTCTTTCCGCATTTGGTCCAGCTCCGCGTGGCCCGTCGGCTCGAACAGCGCGCCGCGAGACGCGGCTGGCTTTTCCTCACTCATCCTTTCTCCCCCACCCCCTGCGCTTACGCCGCCCGCGATCGCTCCTCCAGCTCCCGCAGGCACTCCCAGACGAACTGCTCGGTCAGCTCGACCACGTCCCGTTCGACGCGTTCGATGGTGTCGGTATGCCAGTGATAGTTTGGGATTGCATTGTCATCGGTCAGCGCCAGAAACGACAGCGCCCGGAAGCCCTGCTTGGCCGGCAGAAGCCCGTCCGTGGGCAGAAGCCAGTTGGCCAGCGGCTTTACCTCGCCGCCCCGCCGGCGGGACAGCTCTTCGGCCAGCCGGATCAACTCCGGGTCGTAGCGCTGGTATAACAACATTCCTTCGCCGAGGAAGTAACGAAGCCTGCCGCCACCGACGTTGTCGATGTTGATGAACACGGTGCCGGGCTTCAGCGGCGCGTCCTGCAGGAACTGGCGCATGCCGCGCAGGCCCGTCTCCTCGCACCCCGTGAACACGAACCACGGCGTCAGCGCCGGCGCGCCGCTCTTCGCTTCGTCCATCCACCGGTGGGCCAAAGCCAGCGCCACGGCCACGCCCGAGCCGTTGTCGTTGGCGCCCGGCACCGCCCGGCCCGTCAGCCACGACCCCAGCAAGAACGCACCGACGCACGCCAGCACCGCGGCGGACGCCCGCGCCAAGGTGTCGACCCAGGCCGCCGCCGGCAACGCCCAGCGCAGCGCGACGGCCAGCACCGCGGCGACCAGGCCGGCGTAGGCGACCAGGAAAAACGGCCGCACGAGGCGGCGGAAAAACGGGGCGAACAGCCAAGACCCCCACTGGGTGTCGTAGTGGGCCGAAATGACCACGTCCGGCGCCGCGCCCCTTCCTCCCGGCGGACGGGCGACGACGTTTTGCGACGGGTACTTGGGCAAGATCCAGTCGAAATTGACGCGCGTAGCCAACAGTTCGCCCACCAGCGGCACCAGCGCCGCCGCGGCCAGCGCCGCCGCCAAGGCCGGCTGCCGCGCCGACAGCCACAGGGCCAGCAGTTCCGCCGCCATGACGACGGCGGGACCTAGGTACAGCGTATGGCGCGGACTGCGGAACGGCTGCAGCTCCACTTCGTAGCCCAGTTGCCGCAGTTTCTGCGCAAGCCACTCGGCCGCCCGCCGCTCCTCCTCCGACGCGGAACCGCGCGGCCCAAGCCGGGCGAATTCCTCCAGATATTTCCATGACTTCACAGTCTCACGCGCCTTTCGACCACGTTGCCGTGCAGGCAACTTATCCACGCGCGCCCGCGTTTCCTCTTTTCGGCCGCGGCCAGCGCGCCGCCCGCTCGTGCGGCCGATTTCTCTATGTTGCGCCTCAACTACATTTGAAGATTCACTTCTCAACAGGAGGAAAACCGTTGTTTAGACAGAATTGTACGGGTCGATTGGTTTCCCTGAATTTACCGCCGCAACGAGGAGGGGATTGAGACGATGTCGTCATTGCGCGGAAGAAACCTCGTCTTGGCCGTCGCGCTGCTTCTCGGCACGCTGGTGCCGGCCAGCGCCTTGGCGGCCGTCGGGGAAATCGTCATCGGCCTCAACGTGGAGCTGACCGGCAGCATTCCCGTCGTCGGGCAGTCGAGCTTGCGCGGCGCGCAGCTGGCCGTCGACGAAGTCAACAGCGCCGGCGGCCTTGAGGTCAACGGCCAGCGCTACCGGATCCGGCTCGTGGTGGAAGACAACCAGGACGTGGCGCCGTCCGCGGCCGCCGCGGCCACGAAGCTCATCACCCAGGACAACGTGCTGGCCATGGTCGGGCCCAACGCGAGCCGCATGGCCATTCCGGCGGCCATCGTGGCCAACAACCTGCGGACGCCCATGATCTCGCCGTGGTCCACCGCGGTGGAGACGACCGTCAACCGGCCGTACGTCTTCCGCGCCGCGTTCGTGGACGACTTCCAGGGCGCGGTCGTCGCGCGGTTCGCCCGGGAAGTGCTGGGTGCGCAGACCGCGGCGGTCCTGTTTGATATCGCCAGCGATTACAACAAGGGCATCGCGGAGATTTTCCGGGATCGCTTCACGCAGCTGGGCGGCCGCATCGTGGCGTTCGAATCGTACACGACGGGCGACCGCGACTTCTCCTCGCAGCTGACCCGCATCCGCGCCGCCAACCCGGACGTGCTGTTCCTGCCCAACTACTACAGCGAGGTGCCGCTGCAGGTGCAGCAGGCGCGCCGGCTGGGCTACACGGGCCACATTCTCGGCAGCGACAGCTGGGCGTACGAAGAGCTGCTCACCCTGGGCGGCAACCTGATGGAAGGCCTGTTCTTCTCGGCGCACTATGCGCCCGACATCGCGACGCCGCGTGCCCAGCAGTTCATCCAGGCCTACCAGGCCCGGTACGGCTCCGCGCCGGACGACGTGGCCGCCTTGACCTACGACTCGTTCTACCTGCTCTTCGAAGCCATTCAGAAGGCGGGCCGCATCGACCGGGACGCGGTGCGGGAGGCGCTGGCGTCCATCGTGGACTTTGAAGGCGTCACCGGCAAGATGACTTTCGACGGCTCCGGCGATCCGATCAAGAGCGCCGTCATCATCCAGATCCGGAGCGGCCAGTTCACCTACTACGCCTCCGTCGACCCGTAACGGGGAGCCGCATAAGAAGCATCAACGGCGCTGGGCCGGACGGGGCGTGCACGCCTCGTCCGGCCGGGCGCCGCCGTCTGGCCCGCCGCGCGAGGAGGTATCTCGTTGCAGTTCTGGCTTCAGCAGACGCTCAATGCGCTGCAGCTCGGCAGCATTTACGCCCTCATCGCCTTGGGTTACACGATGGTGTACGGCATTATCCGGCTCATCAATTTCGCCCACGGCGACATTTTCATGGTCGGGGCGTTCCTGGGGCTTTACGCCGCCGCCCGGCTGCAGCTGCCCCTGGTGCTGACGCTGCTTTTCTCCATGCTCTGCACCGCCACGCTCGGCGTGCTCATCGAGCGGGCCGCGTATAAGCCGCTGCGCAACGCCCCGCGCGTGTCCGCGGTCATCACGGCCCTGGGCGTGGGCCTTTTCCTTGAGCACTTCGTGCTGGCCACTGTGGGTGCCGAGCCGCGCTTGTTCCCGCTGCTGGTGAACCTGGACGTGTACGTACTGCCGGGCGGCCTCGTCGCCAACAGCATCCACGTGCTCATTTTCGCCGTTGCGTTGGTCCTGATGCTGGCGCTGGACTGGTTCGTGCGCCGGACGCTCACGGGCATGGCCATGCGCGCCATTTCCTACGATCGCACCATCGTGCCGCTGATGGGCATTTCCGTGGACCGCATCATCTCGCTGACGTTCGCCATCGGCTCTTCGCTGGCCGCGGCCGGCGGCATCTTGTTCGGGCAGGCGTACCCGATCATCGACCCGTACATGGGTGTTCTGGTCGGCTGGAAGGCGTTCGTCGCGGCGGTCGTGGGCGGCATCGGCAACATCCGCGGCGCCATGCTCGGCGCGTACATCCTGGCGATGGTCGAAATTTTCGTGGCCGCGGTGCTGCCCAGTACGTACCGGGACTTCGTCGCCTTCTCGCTGTTGTTGCTGCTCCTGGTCTTCCGGCCGACGGGGATTCTCGGGCGCGTCACGGCGCAGAAGGTGTGAGAGGAGACATGCACGTGGGAATGCCGGCAAGCGCTGCAGCCCGGCGGGTGCCGCGGTGGCTGTCCCGCGCGTGGGCGCCCGCGCTGGCCGCCGCAGGTTTGGCGGCGGCGGTGCTCGTTCCCCGCTACGGGCTGCTGAGTCCGTATCACGAGTATGTGCTCATGATCATCGGCATCAACATCATCCTCACCGCCAGCTTGAACCTGGTCAACGGCTTCATGGGCGAGTTCGCCGTGGGCCACGCCGGGTTCATGGCGGTCGGCGCCTACGTGAGCTCCATCTTGTCGGTGCGGGTGCTGCCGCGCGAGTGGGGCGCCTACGCGTTCGCGCCGGCGCTGGCGGGCGGCGGCCTGGCGGCGGGCGTGGTGGCCTTGCTGGTCGCCATCCCGTCGTTCCGCACCCGCGGCGACTATTTAGCCATCGTGACGCTGGCGCTCAACATGATCGTCAAGAGCGTCATCGAAAACATCGAGGCCATCGGCGGGCCGCGGGGCTTTTTCGGCATGGAGCGCTACACGAACCTGGCGTGGGTGTACGCGGCGACGCTGGGGACTCTCTGGATCATCCGCAACTTCGTCTACTCAAACTACGGACGCGGCGTGCTTTCCATCCGGGAGGACGAAGTGGCCGCGGAACTGGTCGGCGTCAACACGCGGCAGGTGAAAATCCAGGCCTTCATCCTTTCGGCGTTCTTTGCCGGCATCGCGGGCGGCTTGTTCGCCCACCTGCTGCAGTACATCCACCCGCGCAATTTCGACATCGTCCGCTCGACGGAAATCTTGATCATGCTCTACCTAGGCGGCATCGGCAGCATCGCCGGATCGATTCTGGGCGCGTCGCTCTTCACCATCATGCTGGAGGCGCTGCGCTTCCTGGGCATCTGGCGCATGGTGCTGGCGCCCTTGCTCTTGGTGGTGCTCATGCTGCTGCGGCCCACCGGGATCATGGGCCTGAAGGAGTTCTCGCTGTTCGTGCCCGCCAACGAGCGGGCGCTGCGGCGCAAGGCGCGGGCCGGAAAGGAGGGCGCCGCCCGTGCTGCTGGAAATTGATCGGGTCAGCCACAATTTTCAGGGCCTGCAAGCCCTGCGGGACGTCTCGCTGCAGGTGCGGGAAGGCGAGCTGGCCGGCATTATCGGCCCCAACGGCGCGGGGAAGACGACGCTGTTCAACCTCATCACCGGCGTTTACCGGCCCACCTCGGGCGACATCCGCTTCGACGGGCGGTCCATCGTGGGGCTGGCTCCCTCGCAAATCGTGCGCCGGGGCATCGCCCGGACGTTTCAGACGATCCGACTTTTCCGCGAGCTGACGGTGCTGGACAACGTGCGCATTGCGCACTACCAAGCGGTAAAGTACGGCCTGGTGGCGTCGTTCTTGCGCACGCCCGGCATGCTGCGGCAGGAGAAGAAAATCGTGGAACGGTCCCTGGAGCTGCTGGAGGTGTTCGGGCTGGCGCACCTGGCGGGCGAGAAGGCGGGCAGCTTGTCGTACGGCAACCAGCGGCAGCTGGAGATCGCCCGGGCCTTGGCCACGTCGCCGCGGCTTTTGTTGCTGGACGAGCCGGCGGCGGGCATGAACCCGGCGGAAGTCGACGAGCTGAGCCGGCTCATTCTGCAGGTGCGGGAGCGCTTCGGGGTCACGATTTTGCTCATCGAGCACCAAATGAAGATGGTCATGAGCATCTGCGAGCGGCTGACCGTCCTGGACTTCGGCCAGATCATCGCCCAGGGAACGCCGGAGGAAGTGCGCGGCAACGAGCGCGTCCTGGAGGCCTATTTGGGCAGGGGGGTCAAGCTGGCATGAGCGGACGCGCCGCCGACAAGCTCGCACCCGGCGAGCCGCTGCTGGTCCTCGAGAACGTCCACGTCTCCTACGGCAACATCAAGGCGGTGCGAGGCATCTCGCTGGAAGTGCGCCAGGGCGAAATCGTCACCTTGGTGGGCGCCAACGGCGCAGGCAAGACGACGACGCTGCGGGCCATCTCCCGCATGGTGCCCATTGCCCAGGGCACGCTGCGCTTTCGCGGGCAGGACTTGACCAAGATGCCGGCCCACCGGGTCGTTTCGCTGGGGATTTGCCACGTGCCCGAAGGCCGGGGCGTCTTCGCCAATTTGACGGTGCTCGAAAACCTGTTGCTGGCCACCTACAGCCGCAAAGACCGCGCCCGGATCAAGCAGGACTTGGAGCGGGTGTTCGCCACCTTCCCGCGGCTGGCCGAGCGGCAAAAGCAACTGGCAGGCACGCTTTCGGGCGGTGAGCAGCAGATGCTGGCCGTGGGCCGGGCCTTGATGACCGGCGGCGACTTGATGCTGCTGGACGAGCCGTCCATGGGCCTGGCGCCCATCCTGGTCGAGGAAATTTTCCGCATCCTGCTGGAGATCAACCGCCAGGGCACGACGCTGCTGCTGGTGGAGCAAAACGCCCGCCTGGCGCTGCAAATCGCTCACCGCGCCTACGTGCTGGAGACGGGCGTCATCACGGCCAGCGGCGACGCCAAGGAATTGATCGAGGATCCGCGCGTGCGTTCCGCCTACCTGGGCGCGTGACCTCCGCGTCGCGCGTGAAGCCGGCCCGGCTTGTGCGTGCTCTCCGCGCTCCTCAGGCCGGGCCGGCTCGTCCTCCCGGCCTTCCGAAAGCCCGCAACGAAGGTAATTGTCGGCATTCCACGAAATACTTGAAGACATCATTCAGCCGCGGTGCCGCGGGGAAAAGGTGAGTGTCATGCGCCGACGTGCAGTTCCCGTCTTCCGGCCCCGACGCCGGCGGAGCCGCTTCTGGACCGCTCTCTTTCTTGTTTTCCTCTTGCTCCTGGTCGGAGCCGGCGTGCTTTTCGGCGGCGGCTACTGGTACCTGACCGCTTCGTTGCCGCCGCGGGAAGGTACGATTTGGCTGGCCGGCCTGCGCAGTGAGGTGCGCATCTACTGGGACGAGCGCGGCGTGCCCCACATCGAGGCCGCCTACCCGGAGGACTTGTTCTTTGCCCAAGGATACGTAACGGCGCAGGACCGCTTGTGGCAGATGGACGTATACCGCCGCACGGCCGCGGGGCGGATGGCGGAAATCCTCGGCGAGTCGTCGCTGGAGCAGGACATGTTCTTCCGCACGCTGGGCCTTCGGCAAGCCGCAGAGGCCAGCCTGGCGCTGGCCACCCCCGAGGCGCGGCAGATGGCCGAAGCGTACGCCGCCGGCGTGACGGCGTACATCGAGCACGTCAAGGGTACCCGCCTCTTGCCCATTGAGTTTCGCTTGCTGGGGTACGAGCCCGAGCCGTGGACCGCGGTGGACAGCTTGCTCATCGCCCGCCTGATGGCTTACTACCTGAGCGGCAACTGGGAGCTGGAGCTGCAGCGGTACCTCATCGCGGAGACGGTGGGCTGGGATGTGCTGCACGAGTGGTTGCCGGAGTATCCGGCGTTCGCGCCCACCATTACTACGTGGGCGCCCATGCGGGAAGGCACCGCCGAGGAGCCGGCGGGAGAAGCCCCCGCCGTGCCGGCGGAGCCCTCGCCCGGGGCAGCGCCCGCAGAGCCCGCGCTACAGCCGCCCGCGGGCTTACCGCTGGCCGAGCTGGGGGCCGTTGAGCTCACCGGCGGGAGCAGCCCCGCGGCGCTGCAGCGGCTGCAGGCGCTGCTGCGCTTCGCCCCGCCGCCGTTTTTGGGCAGCAACAGCTGGGCGCTGGCGCCGTCGAAGACGGCCACGGGCGGAGCGCTGCTGGCCAACGACCCGCACATGCAGTTCGCGATACCGGCCCTCTGGCACCAGGTTCACCTCGTGCTGGAAGACGACTTCAACGTTATCGGCATCACGGTGCCGGGCATCCCGGGCGTCGTGTTCGGCCGCAACGAGCACATCGCCTGGGCCATCACCTCGCTCATGGCGGACAGCCAGGACTTGTACATCCAGCGGCCGAATCCCGACAACCCCCGGGAGTTCTTGTACCAGGGGCGCTGGGAGCCCGCGACCGTGCGCGAGGAAATCATTTACGTCAAGGGCCGCTCCGAGCCGGTCGTCTACGAAGTGCTGGAGACGGCTCGCCACGGGCCCGTCCTCAACCCCGTGCTCGACGAAGAAGGCGTCCACGACGTCTTGTCCCTGCGCTGGACCGCACTGGGCCCGACGCGGGAGCTCAACGCCCTGCTGCCGCTGATGCGCGCTCGCAATTTCGCGGAGTTCGAAGCGGCCGTCGACTTGTGGGACATGCCGGCGCTGAGCCTGCTGTACGCCGACGCAGAAGGCAACATCGGCTACAAAGCCACGGGCCTGTTGCCCGTGCGGCCCGCGGGAGCCGGCCGCTACCCGGTGCCGGCGTGGACGGGCGACTACGACTGGCTCGGTACCATCCCGAAGGAGGACATGCCGCGGGCATACAACCCCGAGAGCGGCTTCATCGTCACGGCCAACAACGCGCCCGCGGACGCTGCCTATCCGCATTACATCGGCGACCAGTTCGATCCGTGGCGCGCCTTGCGCATCACCGAGGTGCTGGCGGCCGGCGCCGGCTTTACCGCCGACGATATGCGGGCGCTGCAATTGGACGTGCTCAACGTGCACGCCCGCGCCGTGGCTCCCGTGCTGATCGAGGCCGTGGCGGCACACCTTGGGGGTGCGGTACAGCCGGATCCCATGGAAACGGCCGCCTTGCGGCTGATGCAGCAGTGGGACTTCACCGAGCGGGCCGATGCGCCGCAGCCGTTCTTGTGGCATCTGTGGCGCCAAGAGTTGCAGCGCCTCGTCCTGCGCGACCGCTTCGGGTTTGTGCCCAACGACGAGCTGCTGCTCGATCACGTGCTGCTGCGCATGGCGCCGGCGGAGCTGCAGGAGACGGCTACCGTGGCGTTCCGGGCGGCGCTGCGGCGCGCCGCGTCGCTCCAAGGCGACGATCCCGCCCTCTGGGAGTGGGGGCGCTGGCACCGGATGACGGTGTATCACCCGGTGGGCGAATCCTTGGCCGTGCTGGGATGGCTCTTCAACGTGGGCGACTGGCCCATCGCCGGCAGCAGCGAAACGCCCTACGCGGCCGGCTACAGTAGCAGCGGCCGCGTGCGCCACGGCGCGGCCTGGCGCATCGTGGTGGACCTGGCGGCAGGCGCCGGCCGCGACGTGCTTCTGCCCGGCAACTCGGGCCACGTGCTGAGTCCGTTTTACCGGAACCAAGCCGAAACGTGGCTGGCCGGGGAGCTGGCGGAGCAGCCGTTCCGCCCAGATCAGTACCGGCGTGGCACGTTGTTGCGCCTTCTGCCGGATGAGTGAATGTATGGCAATGTATGGTACACTATGCTGTGGGGGGTGAAGCGATCGTGGCGTTTCCCGCCGAACGGACGGGGGAGATGATCTACGTCGTCCGCGTCGAGTACTTGAACGGCAACCGGCACTATTTCGCCTTCAACGACGAAGAAGAAGCGCGCGAGTTCCGCGGCCGGGTGCGCGAGACCGGCTTTGGCCAAATCAAACGGGCGGTCGACTTCGCCGTCCCTGTGTGCCGCCTCATTCCGAAAGAGGAAGAGTAACGCGTTCCCGCAGCCGCGTTCCGACGGCGCGAATACGATATCGCAACGGTCCCGAGCCGCCTCCTCTCCTCCTCTTGTCTGGGTGCCCCCTTTCGGCGAGCGCGGGACCGTTTTTTGTCGGCGCTCGGCAGGAACCGGCCCGTGGGCTGCGAAATGGTTGCAGCGTCTCGCCGCCGCGGCGGCCGCCGGCGCAAAGCGGCGGGCAGGGGCATGAGGCAATCGATCGAGCGAACGGTGATGCCGCCGTGTTCGTCCACGAGCTGGAAACCCCCGTGACCATCGTCGATTTGGACGTTTTGGAACGCAACATCGCGTCGATGGCGGCGCTTTGCCGCGCCGGCGGCGTGGCGCTGCGGCCGATGATCAAGACCCACAAGTCGCCGTTCATCGCAAGACGGCAAATGGAGCACGGCGCCGTCGGCGTGCTCGTGGCCACGCTGGATGAAGCGGAGGAAATGGCCCGCGCGGGCATTGCAGACATCACGGTGGCCTATCCGCTCGTCAACCCCGAGCAGCGGAAACGGCTCCGGCGGCTGGCCGAGCGCGTCAAGCTGACCGTAAGCGTCGACTCCGTCGCCGCCGTGCAGGCGTTCAGCGCCGTCTTCGGCCCCGCGGCGCAGGCCGGCAGGCCCCCCGTAGACGTGCTGATCATCATCGACTCGGGCGGGCGCCGGCTCGGCGTGACGCCCGATGTGGCCGTCGAGATCGCGCGAGCGATCGTTGCCGCCCCCGGGCTGCGGCTGGCCGGTGTCGCCACGCACCCCGGCCACGTGTACGGCTGTTCGTCGCCGGCGGAAGTAGAAGCGGTGGCCGCGCAGGAAACCGGCGCGGTGCTGGCGGCGGCCGAGAAGCTGCGGGCCGCGGGCTTCGCGGTGTCCACGGTGGCCGTCGGCTCGACGCCCACTGCTCGCTTTTCCAGCAAGACGCCCGGCATCACCGAAATCCGCCCCGGCAACTACGTGTTCTACGACGCCATCCAAGTGGCGCTGGGCTCGGCCACGCTAGACGACTGTGCGCTGCGGGTGCTGGGCACAGTCCTGAGCCGCCCCACGCCCCGGACGGCCGTCGTCGACGTGGGCAGCAAGATGCTCAGCAGCGACAAGGGCGCCCACGGGTTGGAACTGGTGCGCGGCTACGGCGTCGTCGTCGGTCATCCCGACGTGGTCGTCGAGCGGGTGTCGGAAGAGCTGGCCGTCTTGTCGCTGCCGCCGGAATCTCCCTTGCAGGTGGGCGACCGCATCGAAATCGTGCCGAACCATGCGTGCACCGCCTGCAACTTGGTGGACGCGCTCGTCGGCGTGCGGGACGGCGTCGTGGAAACCGTCATCCCGGTCACTGCCCGGCGCCGTATCCGGCTGCCGGAGCCGGCGGATGCGGCCGCCGGCGCGACTCCTGAACACGGCGCGTAAAGGTTGGCGAGACCGGGGCGCTAGAGCCACCGGCCCTGCGCATGTTCCCCCATCCCGGCGCATAGACGTGGCCAGGAGGGGGTTTGTATGTTCCGGCGAACGGCTCGAGAACCTCGCGTCGGCTTCTACGTCCTCTCGCTGCGCGGCCTGCTCCGGTTTCGCCTGCCGCGCCCGCGCCGCCTGCTGACCCACGGCGCGCTGCTGGTCAGCGCCCTATTTTACGTGTACGTCGCCGTCATGGCCTGGGCCACCTGGGAACAGACCTACGCCCCCCTCGAATGCGGCTTTCCCGTCGTCTCGCTCATCGACGCCACGCAGCCGGAGCGCTTCTCCGGCCTGGCGGCCGCCGAAGACTTGCCCTGGGCCGCGTCGCCTCCCGAAGCGCTCCGGGCCGCCTGGCAGGCCATCGGTTCCAGCCGTCTGCTGGCCGCCTTTCGCATCACCTTGCCCAACCCGCTATGGGATGAACCAAGCAACATCGCCACCGCGGCGCGCTACCTGGCCGGCGCCATTTTGCAGCCGGGCCAGCAATTGTCGGTCCTGGAACGCATCGGCCCCCTGACGCGCTCGCGCGGCTTCGGCGACGGGCCCGGATACTCGGGCGGCCGCCTTGTGGCGGTGGTGGCCGGCGGCGTGTGCAAAATCGGTACAGCCGTTTACAACGCCGCCATCCATGCGGGCCTGACCGTGCTGGAGCGGCATCCGCACACGATGCTGGTGCCCTACGTCGCACCCGGTCGCGACGCCGCCCTGGCCACCGGTCACAAGGACGTGCGCCTGCGCAACGACTACGATCGCCCCGTGCTCATCTGGGCCGGCATGGCCGACAACACGCTGTTCGTCGCCGTCTACGGCGAGGCGGAACCGCCCGCCGTGGAATGGATCCACGAGGAGCTGGCGCGCGAAGCGCCGCCGCTGGAACGGCGTCCCAATCCCGATCTGCCCGCGGGGGAAGAGCGCGTCGTGTTTGCGGGCTACCCCGGCCTCACCGTGCGCACGTCCATCGTCGTTCAGCGGCCGGGCCGGCCGCCCGAAACGAAGGTGCTGAGCACCGACACGTACCGCCCGCTGCGGGGCATCATTGAATACGGACCGTAAACCGAATACGGGTCGGACACCGACCGATACGGCCCGGAAAGCGGCCGGCGCCCCGCGCCCTTCCCGCTTCCCGCCTCCCGGCAGGAATCCGCGACGCCGTTGCCAAGTCCTATACGAAACCGCGGCTGCCGCGACCTCGCGCGGGCGCCGCAATCCGTGCGTTCCCCCCTGCCGGCGGGTGAGGTTGAGGAGTGGGTTCCTTTGCGCGAGCTGTGGAATGAATTTAAGAAGTTCGCCATGCGCGGCAACGTCATCGACCTCGCGGTGGCGGTCGTCGTCGGCAACGCGTTCAACCGCATCGTCGGCTCGCTGGTGGACGACATGCTGATGCCCGTCATCGGCATCCTGGTAGGCCGCCTGGACCTGTCCGGGCTGCAGCTGCGCGCCGGCGACGTGGTGCTCCGCTACGGCATGTTCCTGCAGACGGTCGTCGACTTCCTCATCGTGGCGTTTACCGTCTTCATGCTCGTTCGTGTCATTAATCGCGCCAAGGCAGTGATCGAGCGGGAAGAAGCCGAAAAAGCGGCAGCGCAGGCAGCCGAGTCACCGCCTCCGCCGCCCCGGGAGCAGGTGCTCCTGGAAGAGATTCGCGACCTGCTGAAGGAGCTGCGCGACCGGCAGCCTGCGTAAGCGCAGCCCTAACGCCGCCAAGCAAGCCGCACAAGCGGGCCGCATAGGCAGGCCGCGGACGACCCTTGCGGCCATACTATGACTGCCCCGGGCGGATGAACACGCTGCGGAAGCGGCACAGGGCGCCGGGGATGCGCGGCGCGAAGGGAGGCATGAGCATGAGCGGAAAGAAGGAACGTCTCGTGCTGAGCGACGAAGAATGGCGGCGCCGGCTGACGCCGCTGCAGTTCGAGGTGGCGCGCAAAGGCGGCACGGAGCCGCCTTTCACCGGCGCTTACTGGGACGCGAAAGACAAAGGCATTTATCGCTGCGTCTGCTGCGGCCAGCCGCTGTTCCACTCGGACACCAAGTACGATTCGGGCACGGGGTGGCCGAGCTTCTGGGACGTCATCGACAAAGAGGCGGTCTACTTCGTGGAAGACCGCCGCTACGGCATGGTCCGGACGGAAGTGCGCTGCAGCCGGTGCGACGCCCATTTGGGCCACGTCTTCCCCGACGGGCCGGAACCTACGGGCCTGCGCTACTGCATGAACTCGGCGGCCCTGCAGCTGGACCGGGAGGCGGCGGACGGCGACCAAGCGAAGCCGCGGCGAGAGTAGCGAAAGGCGCGTGGCGGAAGCGGAAGACGTGCAGCGAAAGACGCAGGCGGTCCGGAACGCGGGCCGCCTTTCCGTTTCCCGGGGCGGCGGCGGTCCTCCGGCCCGCGCCAGCCTGCCGAAGTGTGTGCGCGTCTAAGATTGTTGCCGTTGACCAACTCGCCACCGATGCTTTAGGGTGAAAGCGGTTCGGGAGGAACGCCCATGGACCGCCAGACCCGGACTCTCGTCGCCGCGACGTGGGTCGGCATCGCCGTCAACGTAATCCTGACCGTCGCCAAGATCGTCGTCGGGGTCGTCGCCGCCAGCCAAGCCCTGCTGGCCGACGCCGCCCACTCCGCCTCGGATATCCTCGCTTCGTTAGTGGCGCTCATCGCCATCCGCATCGCCAGCAAGCCTCCGGATCCCGAGCACCCTTACGGCCACGGCAAAGCCGAGTACATAGCATCCATCATCGTCGGCCTGCTGCTCATCGCGGTCGGCGCTGAATTGGCCGTTTCCTCCGGCCGCATCGTCTGGAGCGGAGCGCCCCGGGCTCCCGGGGTGCTGGCGCTGCCGCTCATGGCGGCCGACGTCGCCGTCAAGGAGCTGCTTTTCCATTACAAGATCCGCATCGGCCGCCGCTTGCGCAGCGCGGCCGTCATCGCGGAAGCGTGGCACCATCGCTCCGACAGCTATTCGTCCGTCGCGGCGCTGCTCGGCATCGCCGCCGCGCTGGCGGGCCAGCGCTGGGGCCTGGCACCGCTGCTCTACGGGGACGCGGCCGCGGGCCTCGCGGTGTCGCTGCTCATCATGAAGATGGGCTTTTCGCTGGTAAAGCAGTCGAGCAACGTGATGATGGAAAACGTCCTGGGCGAGTGGGAAGCGCGGCGGTACGCGCGCACGGCGGCCGCGGTCGAAGGGGTTACGCGGGTCGACCAGGTGCTGGCCCGCTCGCACGGGCGCTACGTGGTCATCGACATCGCCATCGGCGTCAATCCGAAGATCAGCGTCGAGGCGGGCCACGCCATCGGCTGCCGGGTCCGCCAAGCGCTTATTGAGGCACATCCCGAGGTGCGAGACGTGTTCGTCCAGGTGAACCCGTAAAAAAAGCCGCCGCAGACGGTAGCCTGCGACGGCTTTCTTGTTGGTGCCCCGCCAGGGACTCGAACCCCGAACCCACGGATTAAGAGTCCGCTGCTCTACCAATTGAGCTAGCGGGGCCTACACTGGTAGCGGCGGCTGGATTCGAACCAGCGACACCACGGGTATGAGCCGTGTGCTCTAACCCCTGAGCTACGCCGCCGTAACGAGCGCTCCGTCCGGCGCAGAGCGCCGGACGAGCGTGACTGGTTGCGGGGGCAGGATTCGAACCTGCGACCTTCGGATTATGAGCCCGACGAGCTACCCACTGCTCCACCCCGCGACGTCCTGCGGTATCACCGCACTCGCCATTATACACAACCCCTCGGCGATGGTCAACCCCGTTTGCGGCGCGCGTTTCCCCTCCGGAGGTGGATTGCGCGGCGGCAATCAAGTATTGTGTAGAAGAGGGGGCATGACCCGGTGGAGGTTATCAAGATTAGCCCGCGCGGCTATTGCTACGGCGTCGTGGACGCCATCAACCTGGCGAAGAAAGCGGCGAAGGATCCGCACATCCCCAAGCCCATCTACATTCTTGGCGCCATCGTGCACAACCGCCACGCGGTGGCGGAGCTGGAAGAATACGGCATCATCTCCCTGGAAGGCGACGACCGCGAAGCGTTGCTGGATCAAGTTTCCGAGGGCACGGTCATTTTCACCGCCCACGGCGTTTCGCCCGCCGTCAAGCAAAAGGCGCGCGCGAAAGGATTGTTTTGCATCGACGCGACGTGCCCGGACGTCACCCGCACGCACAAGCTGGTGAAGGAGCTGGCCGCCCAAGGCTACACGATTTTGTACATCGGCAAGCGGGGCCATCCCGAGCCCGCGGGCGTCATCGGCGAGGCGCCCGACCACGTGCATCTGGTGGAAAACGAGGCGGACGTGGACGCGCTGGGCATCGAGCCGGATCGAGAGCGCATCGCCGTCACGACCCAGACGACGCTGAGCAAGTGGGACACCGAACGGGTGCTGAACTACATCAAGCAGCGGTATCCCCAGGCGCTCGTTTTCAACGATCTGTGCATGGCGACGCAGGAGCGGCAGGAGGCGGCGGTGGCCCAGGGCCGGGACGCGGACTTGGTGCTGGTGGTAGGCGACACCCGCAGCAACAATTCCAATCGCCTCGTGCAGGTAGTGCAGGAAATCGCCCGCCGGCCCGCTCGCCTCATCGACAGCGTCGCCGACCTGCGCCCCGAGTGGTTCGCCGGCGTCAAGCGGGTGGCGGTCACGGCGGGCTCGTCGACGCCCAGCCGCATCACCCGGGAAGTCATCGAATACCTCGAGTCGCTGCCGGTGGAAGTGCTGGCGCCGAAAACCGAAACGGAAGCCGAATCGTAACGCTTCCGAAAGCCGCGCCGCGCCGCCCGCGCCGCCTGGACCCGGCGTGCGCTACGCCGACCACTCGCTGCTGTCTTCCGCCGCTTTCTCTTCGCTTTCCGTCTTGAGTGCGGTTTCAAGCCGGTTGAGCAGCTCTTCTTTGCGGCCGAAGGCGTACACCACCTGAGCGTAGCGCAGCCCCGCCTTGCGCGCCACCGCTTTCAGCGTCAGCCGCTCGCCGCTGTCCATCAGCTCGCGAGCCGCCTGCAGCGCCCGCTCCGTCGTCTCCTCCTTGGACAGCCGGCCCGACTGCGGTTCAGCGTACGGCCGAGCGCCAAAGCCCGTTTCGGCGGCATTCAGCCGCTGAAACGCCTCCAGGGTAAACTTGTCGATGCGGCGAATGCCCGCGCTCACTTCGTGCAAGTACACATCGTGCTGCTCCAGCTTGTGGCGGATGTGCCGCAGCTCCTCCAGCACCGGATCCAGCCCGCGCCGGATCGCCTGCTCCGAGACGTCAACGTGAGCCGCCGAAGCGCGGCTCGCCATGTCGCCCAGCGAATCCAGCATGTTGGCGAACGCGCGGTAGGCTCGCATGCCCAAGTCGACAAACAATTGATCTTCGCCCGTGCCGTCCATCAGCTCGGCCTCCTCCCGCCGGCGGCGATCCAGCAGCCGGCCGGCCGCCTCCTCGTGCTCCAGCGCCGCATAATACCGTTGCTTGCCGCTTTTCAAGAGCGCGCCCCCCTTAATGGAAATCGTGTCGCAGGTAGTATTTGCAGAATCATATCTATTTTATGCTAAGAAACTGAAATGTACATATGGAGGGAGGGGCGCAAGGAAAGAAGTGTCCGTCAGCCCCGCACGCGGCGACCGGGGCGAAGATCCCAGAAGCCGGGCAGCAGCAGCGCGTAGACGCCGAGCACTTCCAGGCGGCCCACCAGCATGAGGACCATCAAATAGAGCTTGACGCCCGCCGGAAAGCCGGCAAACGTCTCGGTGGGGCCGATATTGGCGAAACCGGGACCGATGTTGCCCAAAGCGGAAATGGCGGCTACGGCCGCATCGGGCAGGGGCAAGCCTAAGGCGGCCAGGACGACGGTGCTGAAGAACCACGTACCGGCGTAAACAAACAAAAACGCGGTCGCGGCTGCGAACACGGACGGAGGCAACGGCTGGTCGTCAAGGCGCACGACCCGTACCGACCGCGGGTGAAGCACCCGCACGATCTCGCCGGCGCCGTGCTTTAGGGCCACCAGGACGCGCACGATCTTCGGACCGCCTGCGGTGGAGCCGGCACAGCCGCCGACGAACATGAGCACGAAGAGGACGGCTTGCGCCAGGTGGGGCCATTGCGTGTAGTCCGCCACCGCGAAACCGGTGGTGCTAATAACCGCGACGGCCTGAAACAAGCCCCTGCGCAGCGCCGCGCCCAAAGGATCGCCTTGCTGCAGCCAAAGCGCGGCGGCGATCAGCAGCCCGCCGCCCACGACCAGAGCCACGTAGAGCCTGAACTCCTCGTCCCGCGCCGCCCGCCAATCGCCGAGGCGAAAGACGCGGTAGATTAGCATGAAGTTGGTGGCGCCGAGAAACATGAACAGCAAGAGGACGCTTTCGACGGCGGCTGAACCGAACGCCGAGATGCCCGCGTTGTGGGTGGAAAAGCCGCCCGTGGACACCGTCGTCAAGGCGTGGTTGACGGCGTCGAACACCGGCATACCGGCCAAAACCAAGAGCACGGCGGCCGCCGCGGTTAAAAGCCCATAAATGGTCCACAGCAGCTTCGACGTGTCGGACAGGCGCGGCAGCAGCTTCTCCGGCTGCAGCCCCGTCATTTCGGCCCGAAACAGCTGAATAGCCCCGATGCCGAGGCGCGGGAACACCGACGTGAACAAGACGATGATGCCGAGCCCACCGAACCATTGCAGCATGCTGCGCCATAAAAGAAGCGCGCGATCGTGACGGCTTAGGTCCCGAATGACCGTCGCGCCCGT
The DNA here is from genome assembly GCA_017577945.1 of Bacillota bacterium. NCBI lineage: Bacteria > Bacillati > Bacillota > Bacillota bacterium. Next base: position 202,121 of record PKQS01000008.1, on the reverse strand, counting down.
CGTCGTCACGCCCGAGACGGCTTCAAAAAGGGCGTCGATCCACGGCAGTCCCGACAGCCAAAACGGCAGCGCGCTGGCCGTGGCCGCGGCGGCCCAGCCCAGCACCACCACGGCCAGGGCCGTGCGGATGCTGAGCTCTTCGTCGCGGGTGCGCACGCGCAGCGCACCCCCCAGCGCCGCGGTCAGCGCGGCCGACAAAAGAAAAGCCGTACCTGCCGTCGTCTCGCGCGCAAGCCACGCGTACGCGGCCGGCACCAGCATGGCGATGGCCACAAGAAGAAGCAAATTGCCCACGTGGCGGGCAAGCACGCCTGGCTGCATGGAAATCCTCTTTTCATCCCCGGCGGCGCCGAAGCCCGCTCAGGCCCGAAACAGCTGCTGCGCCTTCGGCATCGCGGCCGCAAGGCCGAACAAGACCAGCCGGTCGCCGGCATGAATTTCCGTTTCGCCCGACGGCACGATGACTTTGTCGTCCCGCACCAGCACGCCGACAACCGCGTCCTCGAACTTCTTTAGCTCCGCCAGCTTTTTCCCTTCCGCCGGCGCGCCGGCCTCCACCACCAGCTCCACGGCCTCGGCGCGCCCGTCGCCCAGCAGCGCGAGCGAAACGACCGGATCTTTGCGCACCAGCTTGAGCAGCGTGCTGGCGGCGATCAGGCGCGGCACCACCACGGCATCCGCGCCAGCCCGCTCCGCCAGCGGAATGTAGTTTTCCCGCGACAAGCGCGCGACGGCTTCGGCCGCGCCCAGCTCCTTGGCGGCCAGCGTCGCCAGCAGGTTGGCGCCGTCTTCGCTGGTCACCGCCACGAACGCGTCCGACCGGCCCACCATCTCTTCTTCCAGCACCTCGTACTTCTCCCCGTCGCCGCAGATGACGATGACGTTGTCCAGCATGGACGCCAGCTGCATGCAGCGCTCGTAGTCCTTCTCGATAATCTTGATCTCCATGCCGCGCCGCCGGCTGCGCAGCAAAAGCTGCGTGAGCGTCAAGCCGACGCGGCCGCCGCCCACGATGGTCACTTGGCGCAGCGGACGGCGTTCGGTGGCGCCCGTCAGCTCGCGAATGGGGGCAAAATGGCCGGTCTGGGTGACGATGAAAATGCGGTCTCCAGGCTGAATGACGGTGTCGCCGTCGGGGATAAAGAAGTCGTCGTCCCGCGCGACCAGGACGATGACGCAGCGATCAGGCCGTATCTCCCGCAGCGGCGCCCGCGTGACCGGCGCGCCTTGGTCCACCCGCACCCGGATGACGCAGGCGCGGCCGTCGGCGAAGTAGTCCACCTGCGTCGCGTTGGGCGTCTTCAGGATGCGAGCGATCTCGGTGGCGGCCGTGCGCTCCACGTCGATGACGACGTCGATGCCCAGCTTGCGGAAAGACAAGTCCGGGTCGTCGACGAGGTAGTCGCGGTTGCGGATGCGGGCCGCGCACACGGGCACGCCGAGTCGCTTGGCGGCGAGGCAGGCGATCATGTTCACCTCGTCGCTGCCGGCCGCCGCGATGAGCAAGTCGGTCTTGGCCACGTCCGCCTTGGCCAGGACGACGGGGCTGGCCCCGTTGCCTTCGATGGTCAACACGTCCAGGTTATCCACGGCGGCCAGCGCGTCCGGGTCGTTGTCGATGACGACGATGTCGTGGTTTTCCTCCGAGAGAAGGCGGGCGATTTCGTAGCCCAGCTTCCCCGCGCCGATGACGATGACGCGCACAGCTCGTCCCTCCCGCTGCGGCGGCCGCGAGCCGCCCGGCCCGTCCGACCCATCGCCCGCACAATCTTGGGCCTTGTCCGCAAATCTGCAGTTTATCACTTCCCCGCCGCGGAGGGAACACCGCCCGCGGCATGCTACGGCACCGGCCCTACATAGGATCTTCGCGCCGGCGCTGCCGTTTCGTGCGAGCAGACCGCGCCGGTCGGCGCGCCCGAGGCGCGGGCGGAAGGAGGGAGGCGCATGCGCCGGATCCTCACATGGCCGCTGGGGCTTGTCCGGCATGGTGAAAGCGGATCCCGTGTCCGGCTGGCGGCCGCAGCCGCCGCCGTCCTCGCACTGGCGCTGAGCCTGGCAGCCCTGCGAGCCTCGCAAGGCACCCCAACGCCGGACCCGTCGCCCGCCCCGCGCAGCCAAGTTCCGCCGGGTCCCCTGCACGGCGTCCACGTCGTCGTGGATCCCGGGCATGGCGGCCACGACCGGGGCGCGTGCCACCTGCCGTCGGCACTGATTGAAAAGGAAATCAACCTGGACATGGCGTTGCGGTTGGAGCGGGCTTTACAGGCGGCCGGAGCCACCGTAGCGCTGACGCGGCGGGACGATACGTTCGTTCCCCTGGAGGACCGCGCGCGCTTCGCCAACGAGCAGGGCGCGGACCTTTTCATCAGCCTGCACGTTAACCGGTACCCGAGCTCGGACTGCTTCGGCGCGCAGACCTTTTACTTGCCCGGATCCGAAGAGGGCCGCGCTCTGGCGCTGTTAATCCAGGAGGAGCTGCTGAAAATTTACCCGCCCAACTACCGCCAGGCGCTGCCGGGCAATTACGCGGTGCTGCGCCACACGACTATGCCCGCGGCGCTGGTCGAGATTGGCTTCGTTACTAGCCCCATCGACCGGGCGCTCATGGCGAGGGACGATTACCGCGAACAAGTCGCCGCAGCCATCGTGGCGGCGTGCATCCGTTTCGTCCGAGGCGAACGGCCGCAGGCGTGACGTGCATCTTGGTGCCTGGCCGGGCGGACGTTCAACGGGGCCCGCGGCTTCCTGCGTCCTTGCGCTGCTTGTCTTTGCCCTCCCGCCGGGTGCGGCCGCCCTTGGCCTCCTTCCGGCGCTGCTCCTGCGCCGCCTTTTGCGCCAGCAGCCTCTCGATGTGAGCCTTGATCTGCTCTACGTACTGCGGGCTCAAGTAGGCCTCCGCGCCGGCGACGATGGTCGCGGCGTAGTCGGGGTGCGGCGGGATTTCCTCCGCGGCTTTGTCGGCCACCACGTACGTGAGTACCCGATCGAACATCTTGCCGTCGGGTGTGCGAACGGCGATGAAGTCCCGGCGGTAGTTGTCCGGCGCTCCTTCCCGCTCATCCAGCGCGGCCAGCTGATCCACCGGCAGCCGGTACAGGACGCCCTCCACGACGCCCGCGAGATCCGGCACCAAGTCGGCGACGCCGCCCCGGCGGGCGCGGGAGTAACGGGTGAAGCCGAGCCGGTAGCCACGCACCAGCGCCGGCCCGACGACTTCGAACTCCCGGACGTGCCGGGCCAAGTCTTCGGGGCTCATGCACGATCCGTAAGCGAAATACAGCACGTGCACGCCGGGTGCTCCTTTCGCGGACCGCTGTCCATCCATGGTACGCAACCGGGGCCAAGATGTGTTTCTCGCCGCGCCGGCAGGGTTCTCAAAGGGAAAGGCGAAGCTTACTTTTGTTATGAGTCTCCTGAATGCGTTGATCTTCCTTGCGGCCGTCTTGTCGGGCTGGACGCTGGGCGCGAACGATGCCGCCAACTCCATGGGCACCGCCGTAGGCGCCAAAGTCCGGACCGTCCGCGAAGCGGTCGTGATAGTCGGCGCGTGCAGCCTGGCGGGCGCGTTGGTGTTCGGGAACCGCGTCATCGACACCATCGGCAAAGGCATCGTCCCGCTGGACCAACTGGACGCGCACTTGGCGTCCGTCATCGCCTTGTCCGCCATCCTGGCCTCGTCGGCATGGCTGTTCGGCGCCACGTACCTGAAGCTGCCGGTGTCGACGACCCATGCCATCGTCGGCGCCGTAGCGGGCGCCGGGCTCGCCGTCGGCAACGTGCCGATCTACTGGGAAAAGCTGGTGGACATCGTGATGGCCTGGGTGCTGACGCCGGTCGGCGCGGCGGTCCTCGGGTACGTGCTGTACCAGTCGCTGCGTTTCCTGGTGCTGCAGCGCTTTCATGTGTCCGACCGGCTCTGGGCGTGGCTGCTGACGCTGAGCGGCATGTACATGGCCTTTTCCTGGGGCGCCAACGACGTGGCCAACGCGACGGGCGTGCTGGTAGGCGTCGGCATGGCCACTCCGTTCCAAGCGGCGGCCTTGGGCGGCATCTCCATCCTGCTCGGCATCGCCATGTGGGGCTACCGGGTTATGGAGACGGTGGGCAGCCGCATCACCAACTTGTTGCCGTCGATGGCGTTCGTGGCTGAGATCGCGGCGTCCTTGAACGTGCACCTGTACACGTTGCTGGGCCTCCCGGTTTCGACGACGCATTCCATCGTGGGCGCCATCTTTGGCGTGGGCCTGGTGTTCGGGCGCCGCAGCATCGATATGCACACCGCCCGCGACATCGTCCTGGCGTGGGCGGCAACGCCGGCGGCTTCCGGCGTTGTATCCTTCGTCTTGTATTTCCTTTTGTCAAGCATCGTCTGACCAGGGGGGGACGGCGGTGGGCAACTTCTTCGGCTGGATGGGGATGCGAGAGCAGCAACGAGTGTTGCTGTCCTCGCGGGATCACATGAACAAAGTAGTCGAGGTCGCGGAGCACCTGCGCAGCGTGCTGCAGCACTTCTGCGCCGGCGAGCTGGATGAAGCTAATGTCTATCAGCAGCGCATTTTCAACGCGGAGCGGCAAGCGGACGAACTGCGCCGAGAACTGTTGGAGAAGTTGTCCGAAGGTTTGTTCTTGCCTGCCGACCGCGCGGATCTGATGCTGCTGGTCGAGCGCGCCGACGACGTGGCGGACTGCGCCAACGGGGCGGCCCGCCTGATCGCCGTGTTCCGCGAAGCGCCGCCGGAGCCGCTCCGGGAAGGCCTGATTCAGTTCGGCGACCTGTTGGTGCAGGCGGCGAAGAAGCTGAACGAGGCGTTGGACAAGCTGGCGTCGGGCGACCGGCGTGCCGCGCTGGACTTGTGCGCCGCCGTCGAGCGCGCTGAAGAAGACGCGGACGTGCTGAAGGCGTCCCTGTACGAGCGGCTGTTCGCAATGGATTTGCCCGCCGGTACGCTGATGCTGTTGCGCGATCTCATCGACGCGATGGAGAACACGGCCGACAGGGCCGAAGACGCGGCCGACCTGCTGCGCGTCCTCACCGTTTCGCGCTTTAGCGGCTGATTTCGCCGTCCGCAGCGGCGGCGCCGCGGGGAGAAGGCTACGTCCGAAAAAAAGACGGTCCTTGGCGAGCGGGACTTCGCGCGACGTCTTGCCCGCCAAGGACCGTTGTTTTCCCGCCCGGCACGACACTCCGCCCGGCCTGAGGATCGTCAGGCTACGACGGTCAGCGCAGCCAGGAGAAGCTATTGACCGCCTCAATCCAGGCCGCCTGGATGTCGCCCGTATAGTCCGACGCGTCGCCGGCCCAAATCAGCGCCACGTTGCGATCGCCGTTGTTGAAAAACACCGCCCGTACCATCCCGTTGGCGCCCGTGGCCGTGCGTCCCTGCAGCACGATAAACTGCGCGTTCAGGCCCACGCGGGTGAGGATGGTGCGGTTTTCCGTCAACCGCGTGCCGGTCAGCACGTGCTGCCACTGCTGCTGCACCGCGCTGACGGCCCGGTTCAGCGCCGCCTGGCCGCCCGGGAAAATCTTGATCCAAAGGTACGGCCCGCCTTCTCGCATCGGGATTTCGACGGTCGTCTCGCCGAACAAATCCCGGTGCACGGTGTAGATCGGATTGGCGGGCAAGGCGATTTCAAACGACCGATCGTAGGATTCGTACCACCAGTAGCGGGGATCTTCGTGGCGATAGAACTGGCCCACCGACTGCGCGTAGGCACTCACGCCCGCCGCCAGGATGAAGACGAGAGCAGCGACAGCGGCAACACGCATGCGGCCCGACACGGCAAACCAACTCCTCATGGCCCAATCTGCGTCGTCACGGCGCGGCGGCTTGTCCAACAACGATTCTAGGAAACGGTCCCGCGTTCGCGCAGCCGCGCCTGGCGGCGAGCCAGCGCCTCCTCGTACAGCCGCCGATCTTCTTCCGTCTCCAGCAACAAAGGAGGCACCGCCCGCACCGGACGACCTTCGGCGTCCACCAGCACGAACGTGGTAAACGCCTCGCACGTCAACCAAGGTTTCCGATCCGGGTCTTTCAAGTCCTTCCCGTAAACTCTTACCAATATCTCCATGGAGCTGCGGCCCGTGTACGTCAAGCGCGCCTGCAAGTGCAGGATTTGGCCCTGTTTGACGGGTTGATAAAAGTTGACCCGGTCCATGCTGGCGGTGACGACCGACGGTGAACCGCAGTGCTCCATGGCCACCACCCCGGCTACCTTGTCGATGAGGGCCAGGATGTGGCCGCCGAACACGGTGCCGTGATGGTTGCAGTGAGGCGGCGCGACGATTTCTTTGTACTCGGTGTACGAGTCGCGCCACGATTTCGGCTTGAGAGGAGTGGGCGTCAAGCGATGCGCCTCCGAAAAAATGGTGCCGGAGGCGGGACTTGAACCCGCACGGGGATCGCCCAAGCGATTTTAAGTCGCCCGCGTCTGCCATTCCGCCACTCCGGCATAAGATGCAACTTCATTATAGCCTCGGCCTCTTTTCCCGGTCAACGAGGCTTCCGGGGCCTTCCTAGCCGGCCAGCGCGCTCCGGATCAGCACGCCCTCGAGCAGGTCGCTCTCGCTGACGACCATGCGTTCGGCGCCCAGGCAGGACAGGACCTCCCGTGCAATGACGGCGCCCGCCACGATGACGTCGGCGCGCTGGGGCTGCAGGCCCGGCCACGTGCGCCGCTGGGCCACCGGCGTTTGCCGCAACGCCTCCGCCAGTTCCGCCACGTCCTGACGCGTCAGCACGAAGCCATGCACGCGCCGCGGATCGTATACCCGCAGCCGCTGCTTCACCGCCGCCAGCGTCGTCGCCGTTCCGCCCACGGCCAGCAGCACGCCTTCCCCCGCCCGCAAGGCCTGGATGGGCGCGAGCCGCGCCCGCACTTCTTCCACAAGGCGCGTCCAGTCGGCATCGGAAACCGGGTCCGAGCGCACGCACAGCTCCGTCATGCGCACGGATCCGACATCCACGCTCACGGCGGACTCCATCGTGCCGTCCGCCCGTCCCCGCACCAGCTCCGTGCTGCCGCCCCCGATGTCGAGAACGTAGACCGGCGGCGCCTCGGCCGGCCGCGTCTCGCAGCCCGCCTTTCGTGCGTGCGCCCCCTCGCCCGCGCCAGGCGCCGGCGCAGGGACGGCCGCTCCCGGCACGGCCACGGGCGTCCCCCGGACGGCGCCAAGAAAGGACAACGCCGCCTCGTCGCGGCCGCTGATGACCCGCACTTCCACGTCCGCCCGCCGCCGCACCAGGGCGATGAACTCGTCGCGGTTGACCGCGTCCCGCAGCGCGCTGGTGCCGATGACTTCCACGTTCTCGGCGCCCAACTCCCGCGCTTGGCGGACGAAGGACTCGACTACACCGGCCGCCGCTTGCATCGCGTCGTCGGACAGCCTGCCGGTGCGGTCGACTCCCCGGCCAAGGCGCGGCATGGCCAGGTCCCGGTGTACGTGGCTTAGCCGCACGGCGCCTTCGTGCACCGCGACGTCCGCGACCAGCAGGCGCACCGAGTTGGTGCCCACGTCAATGACGGCTCGCCGGCTCGGCCGACTACTCCGCGGCGCCGCAATCCGCGCGGCGATTGGCTGGCCCGTCACGGCGTACGCCTCCCCTGCCCGCTCGCGTCGCCGCCGCTCTCCGGCGGCGCGCAAAACTTCCAGCATTCGTCGTTTCCGTCCAGCGGCACGCCGTCGGCCAAAAGGCGCTTCTCCACGTCGGCGCCCACGGGATTGTCGCCGCGGCCGATGAAGTCCGCGAAATGCGCGTGCAAGCACTTGACGCCGCTGCGGCCGCGCATGCCCGCGACGCCGGTTTCGGCCAGAACCTGCGCCTCCCGCGGGCGCGTCGCCTCCAGCTCCCGCAGCCAGTCCTCCGGCACGAGACTCAGCCGGTGCGCCGCCGCGGCCCGGTGCGCCGCTTCCATGCGCTGGGCAAACTCCGGATCGGCGGCGATACGTTCCTCATACTCCCGGATGGCGCCCTCCGCCTCCAGGCGGCTGATGGCGCGATGCAGCAGCGGGCACGTCAGCCAGAAGACCGTCGGGAACACATCCCAGCGGTCGCCTCGCCGCTGGAGCGGCGCCGTCAGGATGATCTGCGGAAAGTCGTAGCGGCAACGTCGCGTCACTTCCAGAAACGGCCGCGGCTTGCGCCGGATCTGCGTGGCGACGACGCGTACGTCCTGCTCGCGCGGTTGCCGTGCGGCCTCGCCCGCCATGGGCTCACTCCCCACCCATCAAAAAAGGCACCCGTGCGGGTGCCTCCTGGATATGCTCTGCTCCCAACGACGTCTCTATTATATCAGAAAGCGCGGCGCGTGCCCCGGCCTCCTCGCTTCGCGTCCATGCTCTTGCGCAAGTCGGCGAGGCGCTCGTCGCTCTCGCGCAAGAACCGCGACAGTTTTTCCTCGAAGGAACGCGACGTGCGAGCGCGACCACGGGCGGGCCGCCCGGCAGCTGGAGACGGATCGGGATTGTTCACCTGGCGGATGGAAAGACCGATCTTGCCGTTGCTGACGCTCAACACCTTCACCTTGACGATGTCGTTCGGCTTCAGGTAGTCGTGGATGTCGTGGACGTACGTGTCAGCGATCTCCGAGATGTGCACCAGGCCGGTCTTTCCCTCACCGAGCTCGACGAAGGCGCCGAAGCTGGTGATGCCGGTGACCCTCCCCTCCAGGATGCTGCCAACTTCAATGGACATACGGAAACGAAATCCTCCCTTAAGGTGTTGCCCTGCCGGCAGCTTTGTCCAGCAGGTACTCTTATTATATGTGTTGCGAATATTTTTGTCAATCTATACGAACCGAAGCCATGCGGCGGACGGGTCAGCGGCCCTTGGATGCTGCCGCGGGCGGGTCGATGATGATGACGGGCGTCTCGCCCGGCGCGACCAGCCGCAGCTGCTCCCTGGCGATGCGCTCGATCACTTCGTCGCTGTCGTAGCGAGCCAGCTCTTCCTCCAACGCCGCGTTCAGCCGCCGCAGCTCCTCGATTTCCTGCTGCACCTGCTCCAGCTCGGCGCGCAGGGCTCGGAGGCGCATATATCCGGTCACGTAGCCGTACACGGTGTAGGTGAGGAAGATGAGCAGAGCGACGACGACGAAGAAGCGAGGGCGCAGCCTGATGCGCCTGCGGGCTCGCGGGCCGGCTCTCTCCGCCGCCATGTCACATCACCTCACGGAACCCCCGGCAGGGAACCTTCGACGGCGGCGGCTCGGGCTCCTCCCCTTTATCGCTTCCTCCACGCGAGCGGCGGCCGCCACGGCAAGAGCCCTCGCCGCAGCCCTTCCAGCCGGCGCAGCATACCCGGCGGAGTCCACCCAGCCGCGCTGCGCCCGCCCAGGGCCGCTCGCCGCGCCCGCCAGGCGAAGGCGGCGCTGCGCGCGAGTATGACGGGCCACGTGACGGCGCTCCACGCGGCATGCACCACCCACGCGGCGACCCAGCCGACCGCACGCAACAGGGCCCGCAACGTTTCCGTCACCAACGGGCTGAGCAAGCCGACATAGAGCGTCAGGCCGGCGGCGGCGCCGAGAAGCACGTAAAAGCGCAGCTCGCCTCCGTTGGCGCGCAGCAGCAGCACGGCCGCGACCGGAGCCGCCGCCGCCCAGTACAGCACGTCGCACAGCCACGCCACCGCGCTGCGGGGGCCGAACGCGGCGCGCACGACGCGGAAGACGTCGTAGATCGCCCCCAGGACGCCGCCGGCTCCGGCCATGACGACGAAGGCGTACAGCTGCTGGGTCAGCGTTTCCACCGGGCCTCACCTCGACCAGCTCGAATGCCCCTGCGGCTGCGAGCCGCCGGCCGCACCTTGCCAGGGTATGCAGGCGGCCTGCCGCGTGTGCCGCCCGGCCCGAAGCGGCCGGCGCCCGGCGGACCCGGCTCACTTGAAGAGCTTGCCCAGCAAACCCTTGCTCTTTTTCGCCAGCCCCTCGCCCGCGTACTCCAGCGCGTGGACGTGGCCTGTCAGCTGCAGCGTCCCCGTCTCCAGGTTCAGCTCCTTGATATGCAGCTGCTCTCCCCGGACGAACAACACGCCCGCCTCGGTCTCGACGATGACCTCCGTGTCGTCAAAGCTCTCCACGTTGACCACGCCCTCCACGGCCAAGCTCTCCCGCTCGCGCAGCGCCAGCTGGTGCTTGCGCCGGGCCGCGCCGGCCTGCCTCGCCTCCGCCAAGAAGCCCGCCCCCTTTCCGGCCGACGCCTGTCCGTCCCCCTCGGGAACAACGTATGCGGCCGCTCCAGGGAGCATGACCGGCGGCGCGAGAGCATCACCGCCGCCCGCTCGTTACCGCCAGAGCCTGCGGATTTCAATGCCGTCGAAGAAGAACTGCACGATCTCCTCCGGCGAGCGCCCTTCGCGTGCCATCTTGTACGCGTCCCATTGGCTCAAGCCCACGCCGTGACCGAAGCCCGTTCCCCGCGCCGTTACGCGGCCGCCGCTGAGCTCCCAGTCTTCGATCAACGTCGACTTGAGCCGTTCCGCACCCACCGCCAGGCGGAAGTCGTTGCCGCTCACCGTGGCCCGCCCGTTCGTACCCGTCACCTCGAAGGCCGTCACCCGGCGCGACGGCCCCCTCTCCGCGATGCGGACGTTCTCAATCGCCCCCACGTTCACGCCCGCCTCGGCCAACGCTGCCCGCAGCTCCTCCAAGCTCATGCTGAACTCCCACGCCGTCACGTCCTCCGGCGCGAACTCGTTGTCCGGCACCTCGACGCTCTTGATGTACGGCGGCTCTTCGTCCAGCCCGAGCCCCTCCCGCGCCGTGGCCGTGCGCCCCCCGCTGTAGGAGTGGAACCACGCCCGCACCACCTCGTCGCCGTACACCATCACTTCGCCCCGGGTCATCTCCACGCCCCGCTCGATGGCCTGCGTGATGCCGCCGGGATTGTACGCCTGCGCCTGCTCGTGCTCGGCGGGAATTTCGTTGCCGCCCGTCTCCTCCCAGTACCGCATCGTAAAGCTGCGCGCCAAAATGGCCTGGGCCGCATAGGCTTCCACCGGCCAGTCGGCTTCCTCCGCCTGTCCCCGCGCCGGCAACCGCCCCATCTCGCCCGCCACGACGCCCGCGACGTACCGCTCGATGGGCAGCTCCTCCCGGCGCCCGTCCCGGTGGACGACGACCACCGTGGGCTCGTCCCGCAAGTTCCCGTCGCCCGCGTTTTGCGCCCGCGCGAAATACCAAATTCCGACGGCCAGCACCACCGCCGCCGCCAACAGCACGCGCCTGACCGCTGCGTTGTCCACCCGCTCCGCCTCCCGAAAGGCACGTTTTTTCAGTCGGTAGTGTGCGACGGCCCGAAAATGCCTATGCTAAAGGACCTGAAAGGAGGATTTCACGGGAGACCCCCGAATTTACGGATACGAAAACTTCCCAAAGGAGGAACGTTCTGTGAACAAGACGGAGCTCATTGCTCGGGTCGCCGAGAAGACGAACCTGACGAAAAAGGCGGCGGGCGACGCCGTGGAAGCCGTCCTGGAAGCCATCACCGAGGCGCTGGCGGGCGGCGACAAGGTGACGCTGGTTGGCTTCGGCACGTTTGAGGTGCGGAACCGGGCGGCTCGCCGCGGCGTGAATCCGGCTACGGGCGAAGCCATCAACATTCCGGCCAGCCGGGTGCCGGCGTTCAAGGCGGGCAAGCAGCTCAAGGAAATGGTCGCCGGCAAGTAACAGCATGACGAACGCCCGCAGGGAGAGCGAAGCCGGAGGCGATTTGTCGCGGCTGCTCGCGATCATGGCCAGGCTGCGGTCGCCGGAAGGTTGTCCCTGGGACCGGGAGCAGACCCACGAGAGTCTGAAGAAGTATCTGCTCGAGGAAGCGTACGAGCTGCTGGACGCCATCGACGCGGGCGACGATCGCGCTCTCGTCGAGGAATTGGGTGACGTACTGCTCCAAGTGGTCTTTCATGCCACCATTGCGGCCGAGACAGGCCGCTTTACGATGCAGGACGTCATCGACACGCTGACGGACAAGCTGATCCGGCGGCATCCGCACGTGTTCGGCGACGCAGAGGCCGATGACGCGGCGGCCGTAACGCGTCTGTGGGCGGAAATCAAGCGTCGGGAGGCGTCGCCGGGCGAAGCCGACACGCCCGAAGGCGCCTCCATGCTGGACGGTGTGCCGCGCAGCCTGCCGGCGCTGATGGAAGCGGAGAAGCTGCAGCAGCGGGCCGCGCGCGTCGGGTTCGAATGGGACGATGTGGACGGCGCGTGGCAAAAGGTGCGCGAGGAGCTGAACGAACTGCAAGCCGCACTCCAGGCCCGCGGCGCCGGCGGCGAGGCGCGGCAGGAACGCCTGGCGGAAGAGTTCGGCGACGTCTTGTTTGCGCTGGTCAACGTAGCCCGGTACGTGCACGTCGATCCCGAGCAAAGCCTGCGAGCCGCCAACGCCAAGTTCCGCCGGCGCTTCCGCTACATCGAGCGGCGCGCCGCCGAACAAGGGCAAGATTTGGCCCGCATGTCGTTGGCGGAAATGGACGCCCTTTGGGAGGAAGCGAAGCGCCTGGAAACGGAAGGCGGCCGGCCGTAGGCGGCCGCCGGTTTTCATGGGCGCGGCGCGCAAGGCAGCCGGCGCAGGCCGAAAAGGCGGGTGCACGCCGAAAAGGCCGGCGCGCAACCAAAGGGTGCGGAAAACAATTGGGCGGTGGGGTGCACCCACCGCCGCCCTGACGGCTTCCTCCGCCCTCCTCCGTGGGGGCTGACGCGATTGCCGCGGCCTCCGGCCGGGTTGCCCTTCCTGTTCCCTGGCCTTGCGGCTCCGCTACTGCTCCATTTGCTTCGCCAAGAAGCCGGCCGCCGTTTCGGCCAGTTTCAGCTCCAGCTCGCCCATGCGCTTGCCCGTCTCGTTGGTGGCGATGATGACCGCGCCGATTGGGTCGCCTTCGGCGATGATGGGCGCGATGGCTTGCGCCTGAAACGCCCACGCCGCGTCATCATCTTCCTGCAGCGGCGGGCCTTCGCCCGGGCCCGAGATCAGCAGCGGTCGCCGGCCGTCCATGACCTTCTCGACGATGGAGGGCACCCGCTTGTCCAGCCATTGTTTCTTCGGCGCGCCCGCCACCGCGATGACCGCGTCGCGATCCGTGATGATCGCGATGTGGTCGGTCGTCTCGTGCAGCGAATCCGCATACTCTTGGGCAAAATCCCCCAGTTCGCCGATGGGGGAGTATTTCTTCAGAATGACCTCGCCGTCGCGGTCCACGAAAATTTCCAGCGGGTCGCCTTCGCGGATGCGCAGCGTGCGGCGAATCTCCTTGGGAATGACAACCCGGCCCAGGTCGTCGATGCGGCGCACGATACCGGTTGCTTTCACTGAGCAGCCCCCCTCCTAAGGCGTATTCACGTTCCATTACTTACCGCCGTGGGCGACACGGGCGCCGACGGGCTCGGGCTGTCCACCGTCCTTGGCGGAGGGCCACGCCGCCCGCATTTCCCGCAGCACTTGCTCCAACAACGCCAGCAAGTCCCGTTCGCCGAGCCCGCGCCGGCGGATGCGGATCGGAGCGGAGCGGGCCGCCGACAAAACGATGCGGCCCCGGAACTGCCGGGTCAGGTGGAGCACCGTCTCCCTTGGCAACACCAGCCCCGGCAGCATGCGGATGACCACTTCCTCCTTGGTGCCGTTGACGGCCTCCACGCCCAGTTCCCTGGCCAGCACCTTGATGCGCGCCACGGCCAGCAAGTTGCGCACCGGGGGCGGCACTGGCCCGAAGCGGTCCTCCAGCTCCTCCTGAAAGTCCTGAATCTCCTCCGCCGTCCGCAGGCCCGCCACCCGCTTGTAAATCTCCACCTTCTGCTGCGGATCCGCCACGTAGTCGTCGGACACGTAGGCATCGACGTTCAGGTCGATGACCGGATCCGGCGCCTCGCGCTTGACCTCCCCCTTCACCTCACGCACGGCCTCCTCCAGCAGCTTGCAGTACAGCTCGAAGCCTACGGAGGCGATAAAGCCGTGCTGCTCGGGCCCCAGCAAGTTGCCCGCGCCGCGGATTTCCAGGTCGCGCAGGGCAATCTTGAAGCCCGACCCCAGCTCGGTGAATTCCCGGATGGCCTGCAAGCGCTTTTCCGCGTCTTCGGTCAGTATTTTGTCCTTGCGGTAGGTGAAATACGCATATGCCACTCGATTGCTGCGCCCGACCCGGCCCCGGAGCTGATACAGCTGCGCCAGCCCGAAGCGATCCGCTTCGTCGACGATGAGCGTGTTGACGTTGGGGATATCCATGCCCGTCTCGATGATGGTGCTGCAAACCAGCACGTCGATTTCCCGGTTGAGGAAATCAAGCATCACCTGCTCCAGCAAGTCCTCGGGCATCTGCCCGTGGGCGACGGCGATGCGCGCCTCGGGCACCAGCTGCCGCAGCCGATCGGCGACCCGGTCGATGTCCTGCACGCGGTTGTGCACGAAGTACACTTGCCCCTCGCGGCCCAGCTCGCGCAGGATGGCCTCGCGGACCAAGTCCTCGTCGTATTCGCACACGTACGTGCGAACCGGGAAGCGATCTTCCGGCGGCGTTTCGATGAGGCTCATGTCCCGGATGCCCACCAGCGCCATGTGCAGCGTCCGGGGAATCGGCGTCGCCGTCAGCGTCAGCACGTCGACGTTGCGCTTCAGTTCCTTCAGCCGCTCCTTTTGCGCCACGCCGAAGCGCTGCTCCTCGTCGATGACGACGCAGCCGAGATCCTTGAAGACCACGTCCTTGGAGAGGAGCCGGTGCGTGCCGATGACAATATCCACCGTGCCGTCGGCCAGTCCCTTTAGCACCCGCGCCTGCTCGGCCGGCGACTGGAAGCGGCTCAACGCCTCAATGCGGACGGGATAGCGCGCGAAGCGCTCCCGGAACGTGCGCAGGTGCTGCTGCGCCAAAATCGTCGTCGGCACCAGCACCGCCACCTGCCGCGCGTCCATGACCGCCTTGAAAGCCGCGCGCATGGCCACTTCCGTCTTGCCGAAGCCCACGTCGCCGCAGAGGAGCCGATCCATGGGCCGCGGCCGCTCCATGTCCGCCTTAATCTCCTCGATGGCCCGCTTCTGGTCGGGCGTTTCCTCGTACGGGAACGCTTCCTCGAACTCCTGCTGCCAGACCGTGTCCGGCGAGAACGCGTAGCCCGGCAGCGCCTCCCGCTCGGCGTACAGCTTCAGCAGCTTCTGGGCCAGCTCTTTTACCGACTGCTGCACGCGCTGCTTCGCGCGGGCCCACTCGTTGCCGCCGAGCCGGTTGAGCTTCGGCGTCTGCCCCTCGACGCCGATGTACTTTTGCAGCAAGTGCACTTGGTCGGTGGGAACGTACAGCTTGTCGTCGCCGGCGTACTCGATGAGCAGGTAGTCGCGATGGGCGCCGTCGATAACCAGCGTCTCCACGCCGCGATAGCGGCCGATGCCGTGGTTCACGTGGACGACCAGGTCGCCCGGCCGCAAGTCGTCGAGGCGCGCCGCGTTGGCGGCCCGCCGGGACGGCCGCTGCCGCCGCTTGTGCTGGCCGAACACCTCCAGCTCAGTCAGCACCGCCAGCTTCTCGCCCGGCAGCTCGCAGCCCACGTGCAGCTCCGCGGACGTCACCACCACCGTGCCCGGCTCCAGCGCCGCAGCGCCCGGATCTTGCCGCACAGCGGGGACGTCTTCGTCGGCCAGCACCTCTTGGACGCGCTCGGCCCGCAAGTCCGTGGACGTGACGACGACGATGCGCCACCCTTCCCGGCGTCGCCGCCGCACGTAGCTGATGAACGCGTCCAGCTTGCCGTGGAACATTTCGGCGGGCCGAGACTTGACCGCGATCTCCGGCACGCCCTCCAGCCCCGCCACCTTCTGCGGCAACACCGCCAAGAACGCCGCCGGCCGGCGACGGAAGGCGGCCGCCAGTTCTTCCCAGTCGGCGAAAATGGCCGCCTGCTCCGGCAGCGCGCGGCCCCGCTCCAGCAAGTCCGGCTGCGTCTCGGCAAACTCCCGAGTGGTCAGCTGCAGCTGCTCGCGGGTGCGCGCCGGCTCATCGACGATGACGAGGCCTTCGTCGCCCAGGTAGTCGACGATGGTCTCCAGCCGCGCGAAGAAAAACGGTTTGTACTGGTCCAGCCCGGGCACCCAGCGGCCGCCCGCGAGATGGTCCAAGTGCGTGCGCACGCGCTGCAGGAGGTTATCGGCCCCGGCCGCGGCCCCGGCTCGCCGCAGCGCTTCCGCCTGCCGCTGGGCCGCCTCCTCGATGCGCCGCAAAACCGCTTCATCGTTGACGATGGGGTATTCCCGCGCCGGCCCGATGCGCACCGCGTTCACTTCTTCGGTGGACCGCTGCGTCTCCGGGTCGAAACAGCGGATGGAATCGACCTCGTCGTCGAAAAAGTCGATCCGATATGGCGCAGGCGCCGCCGTGGGGAAGACGTCCAGCAGCCCGCCGCGCACGCTGAACTGGCCGCGGCGTTCCACCATCGGCACCCGCTCGTAGCCTTCGCGTACAAGCCGCTCCGCCAGCGCGTCGCGATCGAGCACATCCCCCACGGACACGGTGAGCAGCCGCTCCGTCAGCACCTCTCGCGGCGGAAGTTTTTCCGCCACGGCCTGCGCGGGCGCGACGACCAGCACCGGCTCGCCCAGCGCCAGCCGCTCCAGCGCCGCCATGCGCGCCGACACGACGTCTTCCGGAACTTGCAACTCCTCGTGGGGCCAGACTTCCCGGGCGGGAAACAGCAGCACGTCGCGCTCGGGCAGCAGCGACGACAGCTCGTTCACCAGCCGCTGCGCGGCGCCCAGGTCCACGGTGAGAACGAGCGCTGGCCCGCGGCGCCCGCGCGGCCAGCCGAGCCAGTACAGCGCGCCGATGGCCAGCGTCTTGTGCCCGGGGGCGAACCCGTGCCAGTAGGCGGCCGGCTTGCCGGCCCGTGTGCCGTTGTCGTCCGAGAGCGGTCCGTCGACGCCAAGGGAGCGGGATATTAATGCGAAAAGCGTATTATTGACCAAAAATTTCCCCTCTTTCGACGCAGAAAAGGACTTTACAGCCGGTCAAAGCCCTCCACGGCTGCAGGTAACGAAACGCACGTCCCTCTCCAGGGCGCGCGAGCAATGCCGGGCGGTTGAAGATCCCCCGCCTCTCCGTGAAAACTGCGAGGCCGAAAGCAGCGCATTTCCATTATAGGTGCGGACGCGGCCGGCGATCAACCCCGCGCGGATCCGGCGGGGCGCCGATCACGGCTCGTATTATGACGAGGCGCGGTTGTACTTATTCATGGCCGCCTCCGTACCTTCCAGAACCCAGGTCCTGGCCGCGGCCGCCGCCGTGCGAATCGCGGCCGCAAACAGCTCCATCTCCGCGGGGCTCAAAGGCTGCAGCACGTACTCGGCCGCCGTCAAAGGCTCCGGCGGCCGGCCGATGCCGATCCGCAGGCGCGCAAAGGCGTTGGTGCCCAGCATGTCGATGACGGACTGCACGCCCCGGTGACCGCCGGAGCTGCCGGAGGGGCGCAGCCGGAGCTGGCCCGGGGGCAAGTCGAGGTCGTCGTAGATGACCAGCAAGTCGCCGGGCTGCCCGCGGTAGTACCGCAAGATCGGCTGCACCGCCTCGCCGCTTAAGTTCATATACGTCAGCGGCTTGACCAGCAGCACGTCGACGTCGTCCAGCTTCGTTTTGGCCACGAGGCTTTCCATCCAGCCGCGCCAAACCGTGACGCCCAATTCGCGGGCCAGCTCGTCCACGACGAGAAAGCCCAAATTGTGACGAGTCCGCTCGTACTGAGGGCCCGGATTCCCCAGGCCGACGATGAACTTCAGGGGACCGACGCCTCGCCTTCCTTTTAGGCTTCAGCGCCCTGTTCCTCGGCCGGCGCCTCGGCCTCGCTCGCCGGTTCCTCACGCTCCGGCGGCGTGATCGCGACAACCGTCGTCTCCGGGTCGTCCAGGATAACGACGCCTTCCGGCGGCTGCAGCTGACCCACGGTGATCACGTCGCCGATGGCCAGCGACGCCACGTCCACGACGATCGCGTCGGGGATGTTCACCGGCAGGCAGCGGATGTCCACCTCATGCAGCAACTGCTGCACGACGGCGTCGTCCCGCCGCTGCTCCTCGCCGAGCAGCACCACCGGCACCGTGGTCTCGATCTCCCGGTCGAGCGCCACCGCGTAGAAGTCCACGTGCACGTAATCACCGCCGATGGGGTCGACCTGCACTTCCTTGATCAGCACCGTCTCCGTCTGCGCGCCGCCGTTGACGACCTGCAGCTGCACCAGCCCGTGGTGGCCCACCTGCTGGTACACGCGGTAGAAGTCGCGCGCGGACACCGAAACCGTCTTGGTCTCGCGGCCGGGCCCGTACAAGACGGCGGGAATGCGACCGGCCCGGCGGAGCCTGCGCGCCTCGCCCTTCCCCGTCTTGGTACGCAGTTCAACCGTAAGCGTTGCCTCGTGCATGCTACGCCCTCCTTCACCCGGCTGTTCACCGATTGCCGTCTCACACCTCAAACAGCTTGCTCACGGAAATCTCCTCGAAAATGCGGCGAATCGCTTCGGCGAACAATGGTGCGATGGAAAGCGTGCGAATCTTGGGCACCCGCTTATGCACCGGCAGCGGTATGGTGTTGGTGACGACGACTTCTTTGATGGGCGAAGCCTGCAGCCGTTCGGCACCGGGGTCCGACAGCACGGGATGGGTGGCGCAAGCGTACACTTCCTTGGCGCCGTGGGCGAGCAACGCCTCGGCGGCCTGCACCAGGGTACCGCCCGTGTCGACGATGTCGTCGATCAAGATGGCGGTCATGCCCTCCACGTCGCCGATGACGTGCATGACCTCGGCCTCGTTGGGCCGCGGGCGGCGCTTATCGATGATGGCCAGCGGAGCGTGCAACCGCTCGGAGAACTCTCGCGCGCGGGCGACGCCGCCCACGTCCGGCGAGACGACGACGATGTTGCTGAGCCCTTTGTGGGCGAAATAATCCGCCAAAATCGGCAGCGCCTTCAGGTTGTCCACCGGGATGTCAAAGAAACCCTGGATCTGCCCGGCGTGCAGATCCATCGTCAAGATGCGGTCCGCGCCGGCGGACGTCAGCAAGTTGGCGACCAGCTTGGCCGCGATGGGATCGCGAGGCTGCGTCTTGCGGTCTTGCCGCGCGTAGCCGTAGTACGGGATGACGGCGGTGATGCACGCCGCCGACGCGCGGTGCAGCGCGTCGATCATGATGAGCAGTTCCATCAGGTTTGAATCGGCCGGGTTGCATGTCGGCTGGATGACGAACACTTCGGCGCCCCGGACCGTTTCTCCGATCCGGACGTTGATCTCGCCGTCCCGAAAGCGCCCGACGACCGCGTCGCCCAGGGGAATCTCCAGATGCTGGCAAATTTCCTGCGCCAGCTCGGGGTGAGCCGTGCCGGTGAAGATCTTGATCTTCTTGTGCAACCTCGAGCCGATTCGCATCTCGCCGAAAGCCTCCTGTGTTTGTTGCCCTCGTGCGGCTCCGCCGGCCATCTCTCCGGTTACGCGTCGCTCGCCTTGGCCGCTTTGGCGGCCTCCGCCTTCTGGCGGCGCCGGATCGCCCAGCCTTCGATATTTTTCTGCTCGGTCCGCTCCAAGGCCAGGGCGTCGTCCGGCACGTCGAGGTAAATGCTGGACCCGGCGCCCGTAAAGGCACCCGCTCCGACGCGCACCGGCGCAATCAGGTTGGTGTTGCTGCCGATGCGGGCGCCGTCGCCGATGATCGTCTTGTGCTTCTCGAAGCCGTTCCAGTTGCACGTGATGGTGCCTGCGCCGATGTTGACGTCGCGGCCCAGCTCGGCGTCGCCGATGTAAGACAGATGCGGCACTTTGCTGCCGGCGCCGATGCGCGACTTCTTGACCTCGACGAACGCGCCGACGCGCGCGCCCTCGTCCAGCACCGTGCCCGGGCGGATGTAGGCGTAGGGGCCCACCGACGCGCCGGAGCCGATGCGGCTGCCGCGGACGATGGAGCGGTCGACCGTGGCGCCCCGTTCGATGACGCTGTCCTCAATTTCCGCCTGGGGACCGATGCGGCAGTCCTCGGCCACGTATGTGTCGCCGCGCAAGAACGTAAACGGCAGCACCGTGACGTCGGGCGACAGGCGCACGTCGGCGTCGATGTATACCGTCTCGGGGTCCACGACGGTGACGCCCGCCAGCATCCACTCGCGCACGATGCGCCGGCGCAGCACCGCCTCGGCCCGCGCCAGCTCCACCCGGTTGTTGACGCCGAGCACTTCCTCCGGATCCGGAGCGGCGACGGCCTGCACGAGCTGTCCGTCCCGCGCCAGCACCCCGACGGCGTCGGGCAAATAATACTCGCCTTGCGCGTTCTCGGGGGCGATGTGCTGCAGCGCCGCAAACAGCAGCGGTGCGCGGAAGCAGTACGTGCCGCTGTTGATCTCGCGAATGCGCCGTTCCTCCTCGGTCGCGTCCGCTTCTTCGACGATGCGCACGACCCTGCCGGCTCCGGCGCCGCCTTCGCGGATGACGCGGCCGTAACCCGTCGGATCGTCAAGGACGGCCGTGAGAAGCGTCGCCGCCGCGCCCACCCGCTCGTGTTCGGCCACGACCGCCGCGACGGTCTCGGGCCGCAGCAGCGGCGCGTCGCCGCACGTAACGACCACCGACCCGGAGAATCCCGCCAGCGCCGGCGCGGCCTGCATGACCGCGTGGCCCGTGCCCAGCTGCTCGGCCTGCTCGACGAACTCCACTCCGGCGTCCGCCAGGGCGGCCCGCACCAGATCGGCCCCGTGGCCGACCACCACGATAATCCGCTCGGCGCCGGCCCGGCGCAAGGCGTCCACCACGTGCCGCACCATGGGGCGTCCCGCCACTTCGTGCAGCACTTTGGGACGCTTCGACTTCATCCGCGTTCCCTGGCCGGCCGCCAGCACAATCGCCGCCGTCGACATGTTCGCCGCTCCCTCGCTTGCAGGGGCGCGCGAAGCGTCATCGGACCGCGCGCGCAGAGGCCCTCACGCCCCCGTGTTTGGGCCCTCCCGCTCGGGTCCGCTGTCGCTCCCGTGCCTTGCGACTTGATCTTCGCCTGTTCACCTTCGTCAGAATCCGCGGCTTTCCTTCGTCTTTCGCGCGCCGCTACAGCTGAAGCAGGCCGAGCAATATTAGTATGACGCCCGGCACCAAGAACCCTTTTTCTCCAAGCCGGCCGGAGGCGCCCGCGCGGCCCAGCCGCAGCCCCAGCCACGTCATAAGCATCTGGGCCCCGGCGACCAGCAGCGCCGCGCCGGGATGAACCCCGATCAACGCCGCGCCGAAACCGGCTCCCAGCGCGTCCAAACCCAGCGCCGCTCCCAGCAGCACCGCTTCGCGGGCGTCGATACCGCCCGAGCGGTCCACGTCGGCCCGCACCGGCTCGCGCAGAACGTGCACGACGATGCCGAGGCTGCGAATGCGAACGCTGGCTAGCGGGCGAACCGCGCCTCCGGCGGCGAGCCCCGAGGCGGGAGCGCGGGCTTCCGCGGCGGCGCGATTTTCCGCCCAGCCTTTGCCGATGTTCCACAAACCGAGGACGATGAGAACGACGGAGCCGATCCGGTGCGGAGCCCGCCAGCCCGCCGCACCCGCGACGGCGGCGCCCAGCGCGGCGGCCGCAAAGAAGCAGGCGGCACTGCACAACCCGACGATGGCCAGCGACCAGAAGGGCACGCGGATGCGGCGCAGGCCGAACGCCGCGCCGACGGCGAGGCCGTCGACGCTCAGCGCGCACGCCAGCGCCGCGGCGGACCACGCGTCCATGTCCGGCCCCCTCTCCGCTCACTGCCCTCAAAGTATGAGGAGCCCAGGCCTGCGGTGCCGCCGCCCGCCCAAGCCGCGGCCAACGCCGCGTTTGACACGACTCCGGCACGCGGGTTATAATTTGACTATGCCAGCCGCCCATTGGGCGGGTCGTCGCGCATTGGGGCGTGGCGTAATGGCAGCGCGCGAGACTTTGGATCTCGTTGTCCAGGTTCGAATCCTGGCGCCCCAGCCATGGCCGCTGCGAAGCGGCTTTTTTTGTTGCGCGCAAAAAAGCGGCGCCGCCGCGCCGCCCCCTTTGTTGCTCCCGCCGGCTCGGCCGTTTATCGACTCGGCCGTTCAGCGCTTCGTCTCTTCCGCGGCCACCCACGGGCTCGGGCGGACGACCACCTCTTTGGGCCGCTCGCTTACCGACTCCACGACCACCAGCGACGTGTAGTCGTCCACCAGTTTCTGTTCCGGCACCGCCGTTTCAACCAGCACGCCGATGCCCACCACTTCCGCATCCAGCTCGCGCATGAGGTCGATCAGGCCCCGGGCCGTGCCGCCCGCCCGCATGACGTCGTCAACGACCAGCACCCGCGTCCCCGGCCGGATGGCGCGGCGAGGCAGGGCCATCGTCTCCATTTGCTGGCCCGGTCCCGTCACGTAGTTCATCGTCACCACCGTGCCGTCCCCCAGCCGGCCGCTGCGCCGCACGATGGCCAGCGGGACGTTCAGCGCGCGGGCCGTGGCCATGGCGATGGGTATGCCGCCCGTTTCCACGGTCACCACGGCGCCCGGCGAGCGATCCGCAAAGCGCGTGGCGAACACTTCGCCGATCTGCGCGAGCAGCTGCGTGTCGCCCAAGATGTCGTTCATATACAGGAACCCACCGGGCAGAATGCGCTCGGGATCCGCCAGCGCCTCGGCGACCCGGTTCACGATCTCCCGCATTTGTTCCGGCGTCAACAGCGGGACGTAGCGGACGCCCCCGGCCGCCCCGGCGATGGTCTCCACCCGCCCCAGGCCCAGCTCGGCGAACGTCTCGCGAATGATGGCGATGTCCTCGCTGAGCGTCGACTTGGCCGCGCCGAGCCATTCGCTGAGGCACGTCAAGGTTATCGTCTGGTACGGCCGCTCCACCAGCAGTTTCGTCACCGCTGCGATGCGTGCGCTGCGCCGCAACGAGCGCCCTCCTTCCGAATCCGTTCGCCGGGACGGCGCCTAGCGGACGCCCAGGGCCGCTCTGGCGATGGCCAAGTCGCTGGGCTTGTCCACGTCGAAACCCACTTCGGCGTGGGGGACCTGAATCACCGCGCCGACGATCCCGAATTTTTCCCGCACGATGTTTTCGATGTCGCGCGCCGTCAGGCGGCGCAGCAGGAACTTGACGATAAAGCCGAATCCTAGAAGCCTCGCCATGCCCACCGGGTCTTTCCGCAGGGCCACCACCTGCTCGAACAGCTGGCGCCGATCCAGCACGACGGCCGGGTCCAGCAGCACGACGTTGCCACCGGTGAACTGGCCGTCTTTCAAGCCGACGTACGTGCGCTGCACGCCGGGAAAGCGCGCGTCGCAATTTTCCCGGCTCACCATCGGGTAGTACGCGTCGAAGCGGTCCCGGTCCACGGGTGCCTCGGCGTCGCGCCTCCGGCAGAGCGCCAGGAACGTCTCCAGCGCCTCCACGGTAATCAGCGGAATGTCCGACGTCGCCACCAGCAGATGTCCCCGGCAACCGGCCTCCCGCAGCGCCCGCACGCCGCGCTCGAGATTGTCCAGCACGCTGCCCGCCGATTCCAGCAGCAGCGCGTCGCCCAGCCGGACCGCCTTCCGCAGCTCCGCCGGGCCCACTACCGCGATGGCTCCCACCGACGGCGCCGCCCGCAGCGCGTCCAGCACGTACTCGACCATGGGCCGCCCGCCGATGTCGATGAGCGCCTCGTACGGCGCGTCGCTGGCTTCCTTCAAAGGTCCGTCGTTGGGTGCGCCGGCCATGACCAGCGCGGCGACCGGCGCCTCCGCCACAAAACCGTCCTCTTTCACGTGCGCCGCTCCTTCTCCAAGATGCGTCGTCCGCCGCCGGCAAAGCGGCACGCGGCCACGAACAGTCCCGGGCGCGCCAGGCGCTCCGCGAGCCGGCGCGCGTGCTCGTCATCGCGCGCCAGCCCGAACACGCTGGGGCCGCTGCCGCACATGGCCGCGCCCACGGCGCCGGCACGAAGGACAGCTTCCTTCAGCTCCGCGACTTCCGGGTGCAGGCGCGTCGTCACCGGCTCCAGTGCGTTGAACAACAACGCCGCGACCGCCGTCACGTCGCCGCGGTGCAGCGCCGCCGCCATGGCTTCCGTCCGGCTCCGAGCCGCGCCAGGATCCCACGCGCGTGGGCCGAACCACTCGTCGTACCGCGCGTACACGTCGGCCGTGGCCACGCGCACGTTCGGCGTCGCCACCACCACGGCCAGAGGAGGCACGCCCGGGATAGGCTCCAGCTGCTCGCCGATGCCCCGGGCTACCGCCGTGCCTCCCAGCACACAAAAAGGCACGTCGGCGCCCAGCTCCGCGCCGAGGCGCGCCAGCTCCTCTTGGCTAAGGCCCAGCTGCCAAAGCTCGTTGGCGCCGATGAGCGCCGCAGCCGCGTTGGCGCTGCCTCCGGCCAGGCCAGCCGCCACGGGGATCCGCTTGTCGATTTGAATCGCCAGCGGCGCCAGCTCCCGCCCCGCTCCTAAGCCGACTCCTTTGGTGCGCGCGAAGCGTCCCGCGGCCACAGCCTCCCGCAACCGCTGTACGGCCCGGCTGGCCAGGTTGTTCTCGTCCAGCGGCACCCCGTCGGCCCGAACGCCGTTGTCGATGAGCCGCACCTGGGCCCCCGGCGCGCCGCCCGCGGCGGGCACGCCTTGGCCCTCGGCGAAAGACAGCGTCACGTAGTCGCACAAATCGATGGACTGCATGACGCTCTCGAGAAGATGGTAGCCGTCTTCCCGCCGGCCGACGATCTCCAGCGTCAGGTTCAGCTTGGCCGGCGCTTGAACGACGATCAACGTTTTCTCTCCTACTCCCGCCCGCTCAACGCGTCCCGCATCCAGCGCCACGCCCGCACGAACACGTTGGCCCGATCCACATCGGCCGCCGCCAGCGCGGGCACCCGCGCCAGCTCCTGATCGCTCAGGTAGGCCACAACTTCGCCGACGACTTGGTTGACCGCGATGGGCGCTTTCAGGTCGGGCAACGGCTCAACCCGGACTTGCACCGCGCCGGTGTCCAGCCGGTGCACGAACACCCGCAGGTCGGCCCCGGCGCGCACGGGCACCTGCTCCCGCGCGGCGTCCCGCACGTAGATCGTGCCCACCTGCTGTCCTTGCGGTACGGCCGTATGCCACCGGAAGTTTTCGAAGCCGTAGTCCATGAGGCGCATCGTTTGCGCCGCCCGGGCCTGATCGCTGTCGGTGCGCATCACGACGGAAATGAGGCGGACGCCGTTGCGCTCGGCCGTGCCGACCAAGTTGTAACCCGCGGCGTTGGTCCAGCCGGTCTTCAGCCCGTCCGCGCCTTCATAGCGCAGGAAGAGCCGGTTCGTGTTGACCAGGTCAAACGGCGGCCGCGTCGCCGTCCCCTGCCGCAGCCGGTACGAGTCCATGGACGTCATCTGCAGCACTTCGGGGTACTTCGTAATCAGCTCGCGGGCCAAGATAGCCATGTCGCGGGCCGTCGTCTGGTTCGGCCGCTGTCCTTCCGGCGCCGGCAAGCCGTCGGCGTTGACGAAGACGGTGTTCGTCATGCCCAGTTCCTGGGCTTTGCGGTTCATGGCCTCGACGAAGGCCGCTTCCGTGACGGCCAAATGCTCCGCCACCGCCACCGTCGCATCGTTGGCCGACGCGATGGCGATAGCCAGCATCATCTCGTACAGCGTGAACGTCTCGCCCGGAGCCAGCAGAGCGCTGGAACCGCCGATGCTCGCGGCGTACGGGCTCGTCACGACGCGATCGTTCCACGACGCGATGCCCCGCTCCACCGCCTCGAACACCAGCAGCATGACCATAATCTTGGCGAGGCTGGCCGGCTCGGTGATCATGTCGGGGTTTTTCGCCCACAAGACTTGGCCGGTGCTAGCCTCTATCAAGATGGCCGACTCGGCCGGGATGTCAAAGCGCAGCTGCGCTTGGGCCGGCGCCGCGAGCGTTTGGATGAACAACAGCGTCAACAAACAGGTCGCAACGATACTCCGCCTTTGCACGTCGACAGCCTCCGCCTCCGGACAAGCTCGAAACCGCGTTCCGCGTTCTGGAATCTTTCGGGTAGCTCTGAACGTTTTTCCTCAAGGCCGGGTGATATCCTGCTCGAGGAAAAAGGAGATTGTTTCCTGCTCCGCGGGCGTGGCGGCCCGCTTGAGTCCATCATACAACATGATCCGCGCTCCTTGCGCGTCTTGCTTTGCAACGCCGGCACCCCCGGCGCGCGGCGAAAACGCGAAGCGCCGGCGCTGCGCAACGCAAGACGGCAACGCGCCGAAAGGACGGCGGCTCATGTGGTTTGAACGCGTCACCCTGCGGCCAGGGTCAGAGGGCCCCTCGGTGGTCGCGCTGCGGCGCCTGCTGCGCCGGCTAGGATTCGCGCCCACCGGTCCATCCGCCCGCGACGACGGGGCTTTCGACGAAGCGCTGCGGGACGCCGTGCGCGCGTTCCAGGCCGCCCACGGCCTCGTCCCCGACGGCATCGTCGGGCCCGCCACGTGGCGACGGCTGCTGAAGCTTCAGGGCCCGGCGGACGCGGCCGCCCTGCACTCGTCCTCCCCAGCCTCGCCGTGGAGCGATCCGCACGAGCAGGGCGTCCACGTGCACGTCTCCTTGCGCGAGCGCCGCCTTACCTTGCACATGTGGGTCGCCGGCGGCCAAGGCCCGCGCTGGCGCGTCGCCGCGTTTCCCGCCGCCGTCGGCGGTCCCGCCTCGCCGACGCCGCCGGGCGTCTACACCGTCTGCGAGCTCATCGCCTGCCCCGGGCCCCCGCTGGGCTCTCGCTGGATTCGCCTGCATCCCTCCGGCAGCATCCACGGCGCCGCAGAGCCGTGGCGCGTCGGCCAGGCCGCCACGTGCGGCTGCGTGCAACTGTACAACAAAGACGTGGAATTCGTCTTCCACCGGCTGTCGCTCGGCACGCCGGTCGTCATCGAGTAACCGGCGGGCGTTTTCGGGCCTCCGCCCGTTCCGGCTTGTCCGGCTTCTTGCGCTCGTCCGTCTTGCCGCACTATTCCGGACGCCCGTGCTGCCGGCCCGCCCGGCAGGATACCGATCTTGCGCTGGGGAAACTATCCGCAGAAGCGCACGAAGGCGCTTTTCGGGGGCCGGCGACGGTTCCCACTCAGCGAAAGGAGACGGTGGAAGATGGCGTTGACCATCGGCAAGATTCGCGGCCTGCAGCAAGTGTCGACGCCGGAAGGCATTTTCACGATTCTGGCGTGCGACCAGCGCGGCGCCATGGAGCGCATGATGCAAGCGGCCGGCCGCACCGTGAATCACGCTTCGGTCGTGCAGATGAAGATCGACATCGTGGCGCCTCTAGCCACGCTGGCCAGCGGCGTCCTGCTGGACCCGGACTACGCGGCCGCGCATCTGATCGCGGCGCGCGCCTTGCCGGGCCGCACGGGGCTGGTCGTTTCTCTGGAGAAGACGGGCTACGCGCAGCGCGAGGGCGACCGGCTGACGCAGCTTTTGGAAAACTGGGGCGTCGACAAGATTAAGGCCATGGGCGCCTCGGCGGTGAAGCTGCTGATCTACTACAACCCGCGCCGGGAGGCCGCGGCCAGGCACCAGCGGCAAATCGTGGCGGAAGTGGCCGAGCTGTGCCAGGCCTACGACATCCCGTTCATGCTGGAGCCGGTGACGTATCCGACGGTGGAGGGCGACACGGAAGGGTTCATCAAGGAAAAGCCGGACCTGGTCGTCGAAACCGCGCGGCACATGAGCGAATACGCGGTGGACCTGCTGAAGATGGAATTCCCGGTCCACCCGTCGGTGACTGACAAAGACGTCTGGCGCGAGCAGTGCCGCCGGCTGAACGAAGCGTGCCGCGTGCCGTGGGCCTTGCTCTCCGCCGGCGTCAGCTTCGAGACGTACGCCGAACAGCTGCAGATTGCATGCGAAGCGGGCGCGTCGGGCTTCGTCGCGGGCCGCGCCATTTGGCGGGAAGCCGTGGAGCTCACCGACGAAGAGCCGCGGCGCAAGTTCTTGACCGAAACGATGCCCGCCCGCCTGCAGAAGCTTATCGACATCGCCGTCGCTTCGGGCACGCCGTGGCACGAGCGGCCGTCCCATGCCTACTCGCTGGCCGACGTGCCCGAAGACTGGTACGCGCAATATCCGGGGCTGCGGCGCTGACGGCTACGGCGCCGCCTGCGGCCGCCGGCGCGGCACGCACAGCTTCCGGCCCGCGGGCAAGGGGCCGTCCGCCGCCCCCTGCAGCCACGGGTTGGCGCGGACGATGTCGTCCATATTTGCGTGATAGCGATTGCTCAGCTTCCAGAGCGTATCCCCCGGCTGCACGGCGACGAACGTGAAAGTCGGGGGATTTTCTTCCGGCGGCGGCACCGCCACCGCTTCGACGATGGCTTCCCGCTCGACGGGCCGGGTAACCGCGGCCTCGAAGGTCAAGCGGACGTCGGCTTCCACCGTCTCCCGGTTCAGCAAGTCAACCGCGATGGACGCCACCCGCGCGCTGACGTCCGCGTCCATGCCCGGCTGCGCGCCCGGCACGTCGATTTCGCTTTCGAAGGCCATGGCGCGGCGCCAGGAGACGTAGTGGAGGGGCTGCCCCTCGGTGCGAGCCACGTACAGCGCGGCCACGGTGACGTACCCTTCCCCCACCACCTTGTCGCCCAGCACCAGCACGTCGTCCACGGCCGCCGCCGCTTCGGCGAAGATCACCCGATCAATGGGCGGGTGGCCCGCCGGCAGCTCCAGCGTCTCGCGCAGCCGCTCGTCGGCCGTGCCTTGACCGACCCATTCCTCCAGGCCGAACACCGACGTCCGTGAGCGCACTTCCAAGCCTTCGGGCGCCGCCAGGCCCACCAGCAACGGCAGCCGCCGCACCGACGACGCGTCCAGCTCCAGGGCGACATCGGCGAACACCTCCACGGCCAGTCCGCCCCGCACGGCGGCGTCCACGCCCGTGACGACCGCGCGGACGCGCGCGTCTTCCGCCTGGACGCCCGCGGCGTCGAACACGTACCGGAACGGCGTCTGGTCGTGCCACGTCCGCGTCGTCAGCCGGCCGTTTTCGTCCACGGCCAGCACGCGGTAGTCCATCGTGCCCTGCACCACCAGGCGGCCGTCTTCCTCCTCCGCCCGGGCGCGAGCCGCGGCGGACACGTCCACCACGCGGGCCAGCGGGACTTCGCCGTCCGCCGGCAGCGCGCCGTCCACCGACACGTGGGCCTGGCGGCGACCGGCCTCGTTCCGGACGGCCACGAGCTGCACGTCAGCCTGCGCGTCGTCGGGCGGTCCGTCCCACACGGGGACTTGAGCGTCGTACAGCTGCTTCACCCGGGCCGTGAGGGCCACCACCGCTTCGACGTCCAGCCGGCGGCCCGTATGGTGCAGCTGCACGTCCATCTCCTCCGGCCGCACTTCCACGTCGGCCGCCACGCCCGGCCCCGCCCCGGGAACGTCCAGGATCACCTCGAACTTGGCGGCGCGCCGCCAGCGGTGGCGATACAGCTCCTCCCGCCGCTCGAAAGCCGCCAGCGGCTCACGCCCGTTGGCCGCTTCCGCGTCGTACCCCCGCTCGGCCTCGATGTCCCGGGCCGCCGGGGGTTCCGGCCGCTCGTGGGCGTACAGGACCGTGAAATCCACGGCGCCTTGCACGATCAGCTCGTTCTCGGCCGCCTCCCAGCCGGTGACGACAGGGTGGGCGATCACGCGCACGACGCGGGACATCTCCGGCAACCCGCCCGGCAACTCCAGCGTCGCCTCGGCCACCGCCTGCTGCGTAGCGGTGCCGACGAGCCGGGCCATGCGCACCGTTTGCTGCCGCAGGCTGACGTTCACCGCGATCCCTCCTCAGCGTCCCTCCTCGACCGCTTGCCGTTAATCCATATTCCGCCGCCGGGCGAAACATGCTCCCGGCGCAGCGCCCGCCACAGGCGGGGATCTTCCTGTCCGCAGCCGACAAGGTACAAGCCGCCCAGCCGGAAGCGGCGGACGAGCGCCAGCTTGGCCGCTAGGCCGGCCTCCGTCTCCAACCAAATCCACGCGTCCTGGCCCTCCGCGCGGTGCGGAAAACCGAGGCGCCCGGCCGCCTCGTGCCACTGCGGGCGCTGGCGGGCTTTGTACGCGAGGGCCCGGGCGTGGTAGTGCGGCATGGCGGAGGGAGGCGTCTCGGCGGAGACGGGCAGAGCCAGCGCGCCCACCGGCACGGCCAACAGGCACCGCCATGGGGGTACGGAACGCACAGTCCAGCGCAGCGCGGCTGCCAGCTCGGCCGCCGTCGGAGGGCGAGGCGGGACGGTGCGGGGCATTCTGGCGGGCGGTGTCAGGACGACCCAAGAGGCAAAGCGGGCCACGGCGCCGTAATCCAAGTCCGAGGCCAGGCGCGTCCAGCCGCGGGCCTCCCGCAAAGGAAGAGCGACGGTCAGCGACTTGTGGGCTTCGGCGAGGGCGCCCGCCGTACGCCGCAGGAAAGACAAAAAGCGCGCGCCGTCGCCCCACCGCAGCGGCCCCAAATCGAGGTGCACCCCCTCGGCCGCTTCGGCGGCCTGCCGCACCGCGCGCTCCAGGGCCTCGAGCCCGCGGCGGGAGTGGAGCAGCAGCTGCAGCGCCCCGCGCGGGTGCTCTCCGGCCACGTCGTTCCAGCGATTGTGCAGCGTGATCAAGATGGATGCCGCCGCGCCCGCCGCCCGCACGCGCTCTGCCGCCGCGGACGCCCGCTCGCCGGCGTCGCCCAGATCGTCCGCACCGACGGGCACGGGAACCGCGACGGCGGCGGCTATGGGCGCCTGGCGCGCCAGCGCGCGCAGCGCCAGCGTCCCGGCGCCGCCCGGGCTCAGCTCAGCGGCCAACGTCCAGCGGCCGGCGCCGCTCAGCGCTTCGTCGAACAGTACTCCCCGCACGCGCCGCCCGACGACCCCGTCCTGCTCCAGTCCCACGGCGCGCTGGAAGTCCCGGACAGCGCCCAGCGTCAGCCAGCCGTACACCCCGTCCGCCGGTCCGGGGTCGTACCCTAGTTCCCGCAACCGCTCCTGCACGCGCCGCACGTCGTCCCCGCGGCTGCCCAGCCGCAGCGTGCCGCGGCCCGGCCAACCCAAGCGCCAGCGCATCGCCTGCCGCCACCCCGCCGTCGCGCGGCCTGTAAGGTGTACCAACCCCGGATCATGTCTATGCGCGGCAAGGTCCGACCACGCCGACGGGCCTCAGAAGCTGACGCGCAGCGCCTCGCACACCGCCTGGATGCGATTGCAAAGGGTGGCCTTGTCGGACCCGGCGAAGAGCAAGCCTACGGCGCGGCGGCGCTCGTCGAGGACCAGCGAGCCGCTGTCCCCCGGCTCCGCCATCGCCGTCGTCACGATCTGATCGGCGAAGCGGGCGATGACGCCGCCGCCGAGCCCCACGTTCAGCGTCGCGCCCAGCGCGAGCACTTCGCCGTAGGTGACGCCGCTGGTGCGCCCGCTTTTCATCACTTTCATGCCCACGAACGCTTCGGCCGTGCCGCGCACGCGCCCGATGCCGACGATGGTATCGCGAATCGCGTCGGGGCTCACCGGCTTGACCAGCGCGGCGTCCACGAGGTTGTCCTCCTCGGCCCGGCGCAGCAGACGCAGTTCGTAGCGGGGCCAGAGCAGCCGCAAGGGCGCGTTGAGCGCGGCTTCCACGGCGCGGGCGATGCCGCACGCCGGCACGGACAAAGGCGGCCGGATGGGAGAGAAGCGCAGCAAGTGGCCGATGACGTCGCGTTCCACCGTGCCGCCGTCGTACGGCCCGGGCTGCAAGACCGGGTCGCCCACCGCCGCCCTTTCATCCGTGCCGTCGGTTTGGTTGGCGAGCACGTGGTTGTTGGACAGAATGCAGCGTTCGCCCGTCTCTTCGTCGTAGACCACGGCGCCGAAGGTTCCCGCCGACACCAAGACGTGCCCGATGCTGACGCCCGGCGGCGCCGGGCGCAGGCGCGCCGTCCTGTCCACCGGTCCTTCGTCCTCGTGGCGGGCCGGCAGCGCCAGCAGCCGCACGTCCCCCACTTCCACCACGTCGGTCGGTACTTCTCCCAGCGTCCGCGGCACCATTTCCTGCCGCCCCAGCCGCTGGGGCGGCTCCTTCTTGCGCACGAACACGACGAGGCACTCCCGGTCGGTGGGCCGTCCGCCCACCCGCTTCCGCCCCCAGCCGCACCCGACCACGTTGGCCAGCGGCAGCAGCCGGTCGCGATACCGGTTCACCAGCCGCGCTCGTTCCGACGGCATAACCCGCACGTTCACCGCCTCCTGGCCTCATATATTCCGGAGGCGGCCGTTGTGTGCAGCCGGCGCGGTGGACAGCGGGTCCGGCGATTCCCTATAATAAATGGCGACGTTTGCGAGCGAGGGATGAAACGCCTTGTCCGGCGAGTCCAAAGATCGCTGGCTGACGTTGTCGGACGTTGCAGCCATGCTGGGAGTGCATGAGGGTACGGTGCGCCGCTGGGCGGACTCAGGGCGGCTGCCGTCGTATCGCACGCCGGGCGGCCACCGGCGCTTCAGGCGCGAGGACGTCATCGCGTTTCTTGCCGAGCGCCGCATGTCCAGCGATCCGGGGCTGCCGCAGCCGCTGCCGCCGAACGTCTCGCGCGTGCTGCAGCAGGCGCACCACGACATTCGCAGCCTGGTGCAGTCGCAGCGCTGGTACGCGTACTACGACGAGAGCCGTTCGTCGCACCGGCGCGCGACGGGTCAGCGGCTTTTGGCCTTGCTGCTCCACTACACGTCTCGCAGCGACGAGGGCGAAGTCTATTTGCACGAGGCCAAGCGCATGATGCGCGACTACGGTCGGGAAGCGTACTTGCTGGGCATGAGCCTGCCCGACACGGCTCAGGCATATTTGTTCTTCCGCCGCGCGCTCATCAACGTGGTGGCGCGGGACGTGCAGGCGCCCGATCCGGACAGCATCCGGCTGCTGGACCGCATGCACCGGTTCTGGGACGACTTGCTGCTCGCCTTAATCGAAGGCTATACCGAAGCGCGCATCGTCTAAGCGCGCGAGCAGGCGCAGATGAAAAACCCGGGCACGAGCCCCGGGTTTTTTTCGCGCCGCGCGTGGCGCGGCACGCCCTCTACCTGCGAACAAAGGGCGGCCAAGGCGGCCGGCTACAGGTTGGCCACTCCGATTTGCTTGTCGTCGACGGTGACTTCTACGGTGGACGTGAGGACGTCCGCGTATGAATACGCCATGCGGCTGACGGTACCACGCTTGTCCAACCGCACGACGAAGACGTGCGGATACGTCTTCTCCAGAATCCCTTCCGCCTCGATGTACCGCCGCCGGCCGCGATTGGCCCGCAGGCGCACGCGCCGACCCACGTAATTGTCGAGGTCGCGCTTGATCTCCTCGAGGCTCTTGTTGGTCGCAGCCACCTGCATCACCCCACTTGCGCTCTTCTAACGCATTTTACCACGATTCAGCCATTACGTCAAGGAAAGTAGATGATTATAGCAGAGGCCGCGAAACGATGTCAAGCGGCCGTCCCGCCCAAAAAAAGCGACCGAAACGAAAAATCCGGCCGCAGGCCGGGCGCTGTCGTAGAATTCGGAAAACTAGCCTAAGGAAACCGTCCGGGCCCAACGCTACTGCCGGGCGGTCTATTTGGTGTATTTGTCCGCTACCGTCATGGCGCCGAAGGAGTCGGGCTTAATGCGCGCGTCGAACCCCGACCCGACGACCATGCCCACCACTTCGCGGATGAGGTCCTTCGTTTGCCCCTTTTCGCCGACATCCAGGTGAATCTCCACGTTCAGGTCGGCGTGGCCGTTCTCCGCCAGCTTTTCCGCGATGAGGCTGGCCACGGCCAGGCTGCGCGAAGTCTCATAAAAGATGCGCTGCCGCAGGGAGCGCTCGGTGTGCTCCCACTCGCGCGCGTAGTAATAGCGGGCTCCTTTGCCCTCACGGTGCACGATGACGGCGGTGACGAAGCACGTCATCTCGCCGTATTGCGAATCGGTTCCGACGATGACACGATAGCGCTCTTCGGGTGCCTCCTCGATGAACGCCATCATGTCTTTGAAGACGTCGTCGAAGGAGAGGCGCCCGCGAGTCGGGCTGATGAATTCCATAATCGCCTCCGCCTTTCGCCGACATTATAACACACTGTGCAAACGGCCGCTTAATGGGCCCCCCGGCAGGACGCCAGCGCGTTGGCCAAGCGGATGAACTCGTCCGCCGACAACGTCTCGCCTCGCCGCTCGCCGTCGATGCCCGCCTCGGCCAAGGCCCGCGCCACCGCCTCGGCCGGCCACGGCGGCTGTCCCCCGCCCGCCGGCACGGCCGCGCTTTTCAGGGCGTTGCGCAGCGTCTTGCGCCGCTGGCCGAACGCGGCCCGCACCACGGCGAACAGCAGCGCTTCGTCCGCCACCTCCGCCGGCAGCGGCCGCAGCCGCAGGCGCAACACGGCCGACTCCACTTGAGGCCTGGGCAAAAACACGTTGGGCGACACGACGGCCACGGGCTCCACGTCCGCCCGCAGCTGCACGGCCACCGACAGCGCCCCGTAGTCTTTCGTCCCGGGGCGGGCCGTGATGCGCTGGGCCACTTCCCGCTGGACCATGATCACCATGGCGGAAAGCGGCAGGTGCTCTTCCAGCAAGCGCATGAGCAGCGGCGTAGTGATGTAGTAGGGCAAGTTGGCGACGAGCTTGTACGCGCCGCCGGGGCCAAGCGGATGCTCTTCCAGGAGGCGGCGGAAATCGACCGTCAGCGCGTCGGCGTGGACGATGCGGATGTTGGCGCGCAGGCGCGCCAGCTCCTCCAGCCAGCGGACCAGCCCTGCGTCCACCTCGATGGCCACCACGGCCCGCGCCCTTTCGGCCAGCGCCCACGTGAGCGCGCCCAGGCCCGGGCCGATCTCCACGGCCACGTCGCCGTCCGTCAGCTCCGCGGCCGCGGCGATTTGCCGCACGATGTTGCGATCGACGAGAAAATTTTGTCCCAAGCCTTTGCGCGGCGCCAAGCCGTAGCGCTCCAGCACCGCCGCGGCGCCGGAGGGGGTGGCCAGGCGCTCGGGATCAAAGGGAAGGCCGCCTTCCGGCGGCCGCCGCTGCGTCATAGGCACCCAAACCCTCAGTCCGAGGCTAGAATGTACACTTTCACG
Source organism: Bacillota bacterium (assembly GCA_017577945.1). NCBI lineage: Bacteria > Bacillati > Bacillota > Bacillota bacterium. Next base: position 167,113 of record PKQS01000008.1, on the reverse strand, counting down.
CGCTGGCGGCCGAAATGCATCGCCTCGCGGTACGTGTCGAAGGCCAGATCGATCAGGTTGCCCCGGATGGCGCCGCCGACGTCGGCCGCGACGGCGATGCCGTAGCCGGGAATGTACACTTTCGTACCGAGCGGGATGACCGACGGATCAACGGCGATGACGCCGTGGCCCGCCTTCATGCCCGTAGACGTATACCCGTCGGCCCAGCGGCCCGTGCTCTCCGGCCCCGGGTAATACGCCGTCGCCTCCATCTCCAGCACGTCGGTGTAGCGGATGACGCCCGCCGGCGTCTCCAGCGTGCGCACGACGACGCGAGTGCCGATGCCGATAATCTCCGCCCGCGGCGGCTCCAGCGTCTGCCGGTCGACGATGAGCTGCTGCACGAGGCGGCCATCCTCATAGGTAGCCAGGACCGTGCGCAGCTCTTTGCCTTCGCGCCCTGCCCGCAGCAGCCCGACGTAGCCCACTTCCCAACGAGGCTCGGCCCAGCGCCACGTCTCGTATGGAATCGGCGCCTCGACCTGGTATTGTTCCTGCGTCACGCGCACGACGCGGATGACCAGGTCGTCCTCCACCGGCTCGTCCAGCCCCGGCGTTACCCGGTCCAGAGGACCTACCTCCACGCCGGCGTCGGCCAGCAGCTCACCCACCGTCGCGGCGGGCGCCCGGTGCACGATTTGCTTGCCGTCCACGGCGATGGTCGCCCGCACGCCCGCCCGCAGCGCCTCGGCGTGGACTACCTCGGCCTGCAGCGCGGCTTCGTCCTCGTCCATCATCCCCGGCAGAACCCACTTGGGCGACTGCAGGACGAGGAAGGCCACCATCGCCAGCACGACGACGGCCCGCACCCGTTCATCGCCCAGCAGCCTCATCGTCGCTCTCCCCGAGAAAGCGGCTCAGCTTGGCGCGAATTTCGTCCACGGTCAGCTCGTCGAGCTTGTCCACCATGTCGATGTACTCCGCCAGCTCGTCTTCGGAGATGACGCCTTGGCGGTGCAGGCCCTCGAAGGCGGCCAGAAACTTCAGCTTCACGCGCTCCATCTCTTCAAACACGGCTCACAGCTCCATCTCGTCGACGAACCGGGTGTACTCTTTGTAAAACTTCAGCTTCACGGTGCCCGTCGGACCTCTGCGCTGCTTGGCGAAAATGACTTCCACGATGCCCTCGGTCCCGTTCTCTTTGGCGCGCTCCGGGTAGTAGTAGTCCTCGCGGTACAGGAAGATGATGACGTCGGCGAACTCCTCGATGTTGCCGCTGTCCCGCAAGTCCGACATGACCGGACGCTTGTTGTCGCGGTTTTCCACCGAGCGGTTCAGCTGCGACAAGAGAATAATCGGCACTTCCAGCTCGCCGGCCAAGTCCCGCAGTTCCCGCACGATGTCGCCGACGACCAGCGCCCAGTTCTTGTTGGTGTTGGCCGGAGGCTTAATCAGCTGCAAGTAGTCGATTATGATGAGGCCGAGATTGGGCTCCTCCGCCTTCACCTTGCGAGCGTAAGCGCGGATTTCGGCCACCGTCATCCCCCGGCGGTCAACCACTTTAATCGGCAAATTGTACAGTTCGTTGAAGATCGAGACGGTGCGGGCGAACTTGTCGTCGTCCAGCTTCGTCTGGTAATCGTCCGCCGTGATTTCGGCGGCTTTCCCGTGCTGCTTGTAGCGGTACAGCTCGCTGATGACCAGCCGGTCGCCGATCTGCACGTCGTCCATCTCCAGGCTGAAGATGAGCACCGGCGTGCGCTCGCGGGACTTGGCCACGTTGACGGCCCAGTTGAGCACCAGCGACGTCTTGCCCATGGACGGCCGCGCGGCCACGATGATGAGGTCGCCTTTCTTGAAGCCCTTCGTCACCGCGTCGATGGAAGGATACTTCACGATCAAGCCCGACGGCTTCTTGCCTTCCCGCCGCTCCACCAGCTCGGCGAAGCACTTGCGCAACACGTCCACCAAGTCTTTGACGTCGTCTTTCGTGTCGGCCTTGGCGGTGGCGGCGAAAATGAGCTCCTGCGCCCGGGCCTGGATGCGCTCGATAGGCTCGTTTTGCTCGAACAGGACCAGCCGTTGGATTTCCTCGACGGCCTGCAGGATGCGCCGCCGCGCCATGCGCTCGTTCAGCGAGTCGACGCTCGGGCCCAGCTCCATCTCGCTGACGAACGACTCGGTGATCTGGATGAGCACGTCGTTCCACGGCACGCCGCCCTTGCCGCGGAGGCGGTTGTAGACTTGCGTGTAGGAGATGCGCCCGCCTTGATTGTAGAGCTCCAGAATGGCTTCGTAGATCTGGCGGTGGATGGGATCAAAAAAGTGATCCGGCGACAGCCGGTGCATGACCGTGTCGACGGTGTGAGGATGCTTCAGCAAGATGCCGATGACGCGCCGCTCCGCGTCGACATCGGCCAGTCCCGGATGCCGGCGGAGCTCCTCAGCCGTCATACTCATCGGCATACAACTCCTTCCAGCGCCGCACGGCCTCGCGGTCGATGGCTTCGTACGGGGAGGCGTCGGCTGCTTCAGCGGACGGCTTCAGCGCGGACGCCCGCGCCTGCTTGCTCTTCTGCAAGTCGGTGACGGTGCGCACGCCCTGGTTGTACCAGTTGCGGAGCACCCCTTCCAAGTAGTGAATCGTGGGCGTCTTGGCGTTTTGTACCGTCTCTTCGATGGCCAGGGCGACCACGTCCGACGACATGCCCATCTCTTCAATCCAGAAGCGCAGCGTCTCAAACTGGGACGGCCCCAGCATGCCGATGCGCTGGTGATAAAACGCGACCACCGCCCGCAGCCCGGCCTCGTCCACTTCCCGCCGCGGCTCCTCTTGCGGGCTCGATGGGCGAACGGCGGGCGCCACGGCACCCGGCGCATGAATGTCCGGCGTTCGTGCCTCGGTTGCCGGCGCGGCGGCGCGGCCCGCCCCGGCGGCTGCGGCCGCGACTTCTTGCGCCGCCGCAAGCGGCCGCTCCGGCGGCCAGTGGAGCACGATTTGCCCGGCGACGCGCTGCGCCAGCCCCGCCTGCTCCAGCTCCGCCATCGCGTCTTCGATGGCCGCTTTGGACACGTTCAGGCGGCGCGCCACTTCTCCCAGAGGGTCGCCGACGGCTCGTCCGCTCATTTCGTACAAATTCAGCCAGGTCAGCACCGCCATGCCGCCGACGACCGGCTGATAGACGGTGAAGAGAGAGCGCGGCACCGCGAGAGGCCACTGCGCCCCCTCGGGGCTTTGCGCCAGGCGAATTTCCTCCGCGGGCATGCGCCCCTACCTACCTCCCGGAAAGCGGTCCCTTCGCGGCCGCCTGTTCCCGCCGCACGCGCCGCTGGTGCCGCTCCAAGCCCAGCTGAATCAGGCGATCGATCAGTTCCGGATACGGCAGGCCGGCGGCCTCCCACAGCTTGGGATACATGCTGATGCGCGTAAAGCCGGGCATGGTGTTGATTTCATTCACCCAGACCTGTTCGGTCTCCTTGTGCACGAAAAAGTCGACTCGCGCCAGGCCCGCCGCATCCACGGCCTGAAAAGCGGCCACGGCCATGCGGCGCACCGTTTCCTCCGTTTCCCGGCCGATGCGGGCCGGGATGATCAGCTGCGACGCGTCGTCGAGATACTTGGCCGTGTAGTCGTAAAACTCGCGGCTGGGCACGATTTCGCCGGGGATGGACGCCTCCGGCTCATCGTTGCCCAGGACGCTCACTTCCACCTCGCGGCAGCCGAGCGCGGCTCGCTCCACGAGAATCTTGCGGTCGTATCGGAACGCTTCCGCCACCGCTGCATCCAGCGCCTCGGGCTCGTCGACCCGGTTGACGCCGACGCTGGAGCCCAAGTTGGCGGGCTTGACGAAACACGGGTAGCCTAGCTCCTGCTCGATGCGCTCCCGCAGCTCGGCTTCCCGAGCCGCCCAGGCGGCCTCGGTGATGACGAGGTAGTCCATCACCGGCAGGCCGGCCTGCCGGAACGCCATCTTCATGAACGCTTTGTCCATCCCGACGGCCGAAGCCGCCACGCCCGAGCCCACGTAGGGCACCCCGGCCATGTCGAACAAGCCTTGGATGGTGCCGTCTTCGCCGTAGGGCCCGTGCAACACGGGGAAGAAAACGTCCGCCAGTTCCGGTAGCGCCGCCGGCCATCGCTCGGCGGCGTCCACCTCGCCTTCGCGCAACGCCCGCAGCGGATCGCCGCCGATGATCCAGCGCCCGTCTTTGGTGATGCCGATGGGCACCACTTCGTACTTGCTCCGGTCAATGGCGTTCATCACGCTTTCCGCCGACATCAGCGACACTTCGTGCTCTCCGGAGCGGCCGCCGAAGACGACCGCGACCCGCAACTTGCCCATCGTCATCACTCCCATTTCGCGCGCTGCTACCATCGTATGCGCGCAGCCGCCGCGGCCGCTTTATTCCTCAGCGCGCGGCTCTTCGCCCGTCTTCACCCGCAGCGCGCCCAGCAGCGCCTCCCGCATCACCGCCACCGGCGCCCGCACCCCGGTCCAGCGTTCAAAGGCCTCGGCGCCTTGGTACAGCAGCATGCCCCATCCCGGCAGCACCGCGCAGCCGCGCGCCCGGGCGGCCCGCAGCAGCGGCGTCCAGAGAGGCGTGTAGACGAGGTCCGCCACCAGCAGCGGCGGCTGCAGCAAATCGGGATCAAGCGGCAGCGATTGGTCGCCCGCCATGCCCACGGGCGTTGCCTGCACGAGCAGCTGCGCGCCGGCCAAGGCCTCTTCCAGCGCGCGCCGCTCCAGGGGCAGCGCCGCGGCCTGCGCGCCGCAGCGCGCGGCGACCTCCGCCACCGCCCAGGCTTTGTCCACCGTCCGGTTGGCGACGGCCACGTGCGCGCAGCCTGCGCCCGCCAGTGCGGCGGCCACCGCCCGGGCGGCGCCGCCGGCGCCCAGCACCACGACGCGCGTGCCCTTGGGGTCAAAGCCCGCTTCCTCCGCCAGTGAGCGCACGAAGCCCGACCCGTCCGTGTTGTCGCCGATCAGGCGCCCGGCCTCGCGGATGATGGTGTTGACCGCACCGGCCGCTGCCGCCGCCGGCGTCAGCTCGTCCAGGAGCGGAATAACAGCCGTCTTGTGCGGGATAGTTACGTTGACCCCTTTGACGGAAAGCGCGCGCAAGCCCGCCACCGCTGCCGGCAAATCCTGTTCCCGCACCTCGAACGGCACGTACACCCAGTTCATGCCCAGGTGCTGAAAGGCGCGGTTGTGCATCAGCGGCGACAGCGAGTGCGCTACGGGCCGGCCGATGATGCCGACGACGGTTGTGGACCCCGGCGCCGCGAGCACGGCCGCCCCTCCCTCCGCACGGCCCGGCGCGGCGGGCTCGGCCGGCCGGTCTATTCGGCCTGCAAGTGAACTTGCAGCTCCGCCTGCACGCCTGGATGCAGGCGCACCGCCACTTTGTAGGCGCCCACGGTCTTCAGCGGTTCGTCCAGCTCGATGCGCCGCTTGTCCAGTTTGACGCCGAATTGTTTTTCCACCGCCTCCGCGATGTCGCCGCTGGTCACCGAGCCGAACAGGCGCCCGCTTTCGCCCGCTTTCACCTTGATCACGAGGGGCTTTTGCGCCAGGCGGGCAGCCGTTTCGCGGGCTTCCGCCTCTTCGCGGGCTTTCTTGGCCGCCTCCCGGCGCAGTCGTTCCTCATGCTGCTTCAAATTGGCAGGGGTGGCCTCCACCGCCAGGCCCCGGGGAATGAGAAAATTGCGTGCGTATCCTTCGGCTACGTCGACCACTTCGTTCTGCCGACCCACGTTTTTGACGTCCTTGACGAGAATAACCTTCACCGTCGCCACCTCCTCGCGGGCTCACGGCGCGGGGGCACCGCCCGCACCCCCGCCTGCGGTCAGCCGGCGGAAATCCAAGAACGCGTCCAGCACGCCCGTCCAGATCAACACATAGGGGAACCGCCAGTACACGGCCACCAGCAGCACGACTTTCAGCGCCGCCGCGATGCGGCGGCCGCGGAGCCAGTGCCAGGCCACCGCCGCACCTTGCAGCGCGAACAGCATGCTTAGCACCATGAGGGCGTTCTCCACCGCCGGCAGGCCCGCGAGCCGGCCGGCGCTCTGCAGCAGCAGCGCCGCTTCGGCCGCCACCCACACGACGGCCAGCGGCCGGGGGAAACGCCAGCCAGCGAACGGCGGCATGGCCGGAACCGGATGGCCCAACCGCGCCAGCATCCAGCCCGCCAGACTGGTGTCGATGAACGAGGCGACGATAGCGCCCACGGCGGCGAAACCGGGAACCAGTGGCCGGACCAGCGCAAAGCCGGCTTCCGTCTGCGCCACGGCTTCCTCCAGCATGTCCACCTCGGCGGGCGTCAGGCCGAGGCGCGCCGCTTCCGCCACCAGGCCGCGCACCATTTCCGCCCAGCGCTGAAAGGCGGCCGTCACCAGGTCTACGTCGTAGAGCAGTCGCGCGCCCGCCCACACCAGCGTGAAGGGGATCAACGCGGCCGCCGCACCCAGCCAAAACGCCTCCGTCCACGAAGCGCCTTCCCGCCACGCCCCGCCGATTACCATACCGATGAGGCCCATCGTCACCAGCGAGATCATCGTGGCCAGCGCGTACGCCTGCAAGGCGGCGTCGGAAATCGTGGCAGGCAACCCCGCCAGCAGCGGCTGCTGCGCCAGGGCGACGACCACCAGCGTCACGATGGCCGTCACGGTGCCAGCGCGGTAGCCGTTGCGGTAGACGAGGACAGCCAGTGGTACGGCCGCCAACACCAGCAGGGGCACCAGAAAAAACGCGCCGGCCAGCGCCATGAGCACCGTCGCCGACGCGAGGACGAAACGACCGTCGGCCCCGGCCCCGCCGATAGAGGGCCGCCGTTCATCCACTTGCCTCACCCCGTTCCTTGCTGCATGTACCGGAGCAGCTCGGAACAATCGCCGAACCACTGTTCCGCTTCATGGGATTGCTCGATCATCGCTTGCAGCCGCCGCCGAATTGCATCGTCTAGGCCGGCGTAGGAAATGCCGAGTCGCTTGCTGAGGGCAAAAGCGCTGATGACCATCGTGGCCAGGGCGTCTTCGATCTGACCGCCGTCGTTGCGGTACATGCCTTCCAGGAGCGCGGCCACGCTCCGGGCGGCGTCCGCCTTCAGGCGATCGATGGCTTGCAGGTTGCGGGCGACGTCTGCGGGTGCTCCCCGGGCGGCGTTCACCGGCCGACCACCTCCGTCCGTGTGGAGCGTTTTCGTCGCCGGCGTGCCCAGGTCCTGCCCGCACAGCTCCTAGACGAGAAGGGTGGACCTGGAAGTCCACCCTTCTGCAATGCCCGCTTTTTTACGGCTTTCTACGGCGCAGCCGCCTGCGCCGGCACAGGCGGCTCGTCAGTCCGTGGTATACGGAAGCAGCGCCACTTGCCGCGCCCGCTTGATGGCCACGGTCAGCTGGCGCTGGTGACGGGCGCAGTTGCCGGTAATGCGGCGCGGCAAAATCTTCGCCCGTTCCGTCAGGAACCGGCGCAACCGGCCGGTTTCCTTGTAGTCGATGCGGTCGATCTTGTCCACGCAGAAGGCGCAAACCTTCTTCCTGCGCTTGCGCTCCCGCCGCATAGTCATCCCTCCATTCGGACCAAAAGCAGCCGCCGCAGGCGCGCGGCGCCCGCGGCTGCCTCAGAACGGAACGTCGTCTTCCGAGAAATCGTCCATGTACGGGTCGCCGAACGGCGAAGCCGGCTCGGACGGGCCCGGCGGATTGTCCTTGGGCCAATCCAGAAAACGCACGTTGTCGGCGACGATTTCCGTCACCCAGCGCGTCGTGCCGTCCTGCCCCTGGTAGGACCGGGACTGCAGCCGGCCTTCGACCGCCACCAACCGCCCCTTGGTCAGGTTGTGCGCGCACACTTCCGCCAGCTTGCGCCACGTCACGACCGGGAAGAAGTCCACTTCCCGCTCGCCCTGCTGGTTGGTGAACGGCCGATCGACAGCGATGCGGAAGTTGGTCACCGGCACGCCCTGCTGCGTGTAGCGCAGCTCGGGGTCTACCGCCAAACGCCCGATCAGGATCACTCGGTTCAGCAACGCCAGACCCCCTCCGCCATCGCCGGTTAATTCTGCCGCTCAGCCGCCGGCTCGGCCTGCTCCGCCCCGGCCGCTTCGGCGCCGGCCGGCTCCGCAGCCGCTTCTGCAGCAACGGCAGCACCAGCCTCACCAGCCGCGCCGGACTCCGAAGCGCCCGCTTCGGCGCTCTCAGCCCCTGCGCCCGCCGCCGCATCCGCCTTGGCCGGCTCCGTCTCTGCACCGGACTGAGGCGGCGCGGTCGGGAACTCGTCGCGGACCACCAGGAAGCGGATCACCGCATCGGTGATGCGCATGACGCGCTCCAACTCGGCGGTCACGCCGGGCTTAGCCTGGAACTTGATCACGACGTAATAGCCTTCGCTGAACCCTTGGATCTCGTAAGCGAGGCGGCGCTTGCCCCAGGGGTCCACGTGGGTAATCTGGCCGCCCTGGTCGGTGATGACGTTGAGCAGGCGGGTTTGCACCGCTTGCAGGGCATCCTGATCCAAGTCAGGCCGAAGGACGACCATCGCTTCGTACGGTCGCACGCGGCTTCACCTCCTCCCTGTGAACTCAGGCCGCAGGCTGCGGCCTAGGCCCCGGATCCCAGCGTCCGGAGCAGGGATAACCGCCCCCGTATTATAGCACCGCTGCCAAGCGGCGGGCAAGCGCTGGGCGGAAGCCGCCGCTACGCCGGCTCGCCGGTCTGCTCGTCGAAGATGCGGCTGACGATGGCCTTGACCTGTTTCTCGAACTTGCTGCGCGGCAGCATGACGACCCGGGCACAGCCCAGGCACTTGATGCGAAAGTCCATGCCGGTGCGCAGCACTTCCCAGCGGTCGCTGCCGCACGGGTGCGGTTTGCGCATTTGCACGACGTCGCCCAAGTAGAACTTGCGCGGCATCGCGGCACCTCCCGCCGAAAAAAGCTCTTGATACTCCCCGACCAAGAGTATATCTTATTTAAGGTACACCTCCTTACGTAGCCAAGGCTGCTGGCGAGCACAACGTTGGAGGATGAACGTTTCGTATGGCGAGGAACACGGGACCGAAGCATCGCATTTGCCGGCGTCTCGGCGAACCGATTTGCGGTTCCCCCAAGTGCCCGGCACTGAAGCGTCCTTATCCGCCGGGCCAGCACGGCAGGGCGCCTAGGAGGCGGCCTTCCGAATACGGACGCCAGCTGTTGGAGAAGCAGAAGCTGAAGGCGATCTACGGCGTGTCGGAGACGTATCTCCGCAACACGTTCAAGAAGGCGGCCCGGCATCGCGGCCGCACGGGCGAGATCGCCCTCCAGATGCTGGAGACGCGGCTGGACAACCTGGTGTACCGCATGGGGTTCGCCCCGACGCGGCCGGGCGCTCGCCAGCTGGTGGTCCACGGCCACGTACGGGTCGACGGCAAGAAAGTCGACATCCCGTCGTACCTGGTGAAGCCGGGCCAAGTCATCTCGCTGGTCGAGAAAGCGCGCAACATTCCGATGGTGCGGCGGGCCCAGGAATTGGGCGCGCCGATTGTGCCGTACGTGCAGGTGGACCCCGAGAATTTCACGGGCACGTTGCTGCGCGTGCCGGCGCGTGAGGAGATCCCGGTCAAGGTTGAAGAGACGCTGGTCGTGGAGTTCTACGCCCGCTAAAACAACGGCCGAGACACGGAGAAACACGGGAAAGCCACTCGGAGAAGTGCTGCCGGGAGCAGCGCTGCTGCTGTTCCTGGCAGCATTTCTCTTTTCTGGCGCGGAAGTGCGCGCGGCGCCGCCGCGCCAAGTCGTCGTGCTCCTGGTTGACGCGCTCTCACCGGCCGAGTTGGCCGATCCGGCCTGGGCCAATGTGCGGCGCGCCGCCGGCCGCGGCGCCGTCGGGCTGATGAGCAGCCGCGCGGGTGGACCCCACACAGCCCCCTCGGCCTACCTTACGCTGGCCGCCGGCGAACGGGTGCGAGCGCCCGCGCTGGCCGGCCTGACGCTGGCGGCGTACGAAAGCTACGGCCTGACGGCCGTGCGCACCCTCTATGCAACCTTGCGCGGGGAGCCCGCCGGCGGCGCCGCGCTCTTTCTCGGCGCGGCGCAGGTCTGGGCGGCAGTTCCCTCGACGACGGTCGGCCGGGTCCTGGCCGAGGCGGGCCTGGGAACGGCGGCCATCGGCAACGCCGACACCTTCTCGGGCGGCATCCATGAGCACCGCCGCCTCGGAGCGCTGCTGGCGGCGGACGAACGAGGCGTCATCCCCTACGGCGACGTCGGCACCGGTACGCTCGCTTTTGATCCCGGCTGGCCCTTCGGCTGGCGCACGGACTATGACGCCACCTGGCGCGCCTTTCAGGAAGCGGCCGCCGACGCCCACTTGCTCGTGGTGGAGCTGGGCGACCTGGCGCGGCTCGACGCGTACGCGGACTGGCTCACCGAGGAGCAAAGGCGGCGGCTGCGGCGGGAGACGCTGGAGCGCGTCGACGAGTTCGTAGGCCGGCTACTGCTGTGGCTTGAGGAGGGCGACCGCTTCTTCTTGCTGCTCTCGCCCTCGCCGCCCCGGGAAGCGCTGCAGCGCGGCTTCCTGCTGACGCCCGTTGTGGCGGCGCCGCTGGAGGCTGGCGCCGGGGCCTCGCCGGGGCTCGTCCGCTCCGCCACCACCCGCCGGGCGGGACTCATCACCAATCTGGATATCGCCCCCACCGTGCTGGCCGCGCTCGGCCTCGAGCCGACGCTTGGCGGTACGCCGGTGCAGGCGGCGCCGCCGGAGGCGGTGTGGAGAGAGGTACCCTACGGCGCCTCCGCCGGCGGCGACCCGTGGGTGTTTATGGAGGAGCTGTACCGGCGCGCGACGTTGACCAACAGCCTGCGCGGGCCGTTCGTGCGGGGCTTCGTCGGTGTTTCCATCTTGGTTTTCCTCGGCTGGTGCACGTGGCTGGCCGGCGCGCTGGCCACGGGGGCACGCGGGCCGGAGAAAGCATTGCCGCTCTGGCGCTGGTTGTTGCTGCTCATCAGCGCCGCACCCCTCGCGGCGCTCGTCCTGCCGCTCTTGCCGCCGCCGGAGCCCCCTTGGTCCCTGGCGCTGCTGGCCGCCGTGGCCGCGGCGGCCGCCACGGCGTTCGGCTTCCTCTTTCGGCGCGGCGTCGACGCATTCGTGGCGCTGTCGCTGGCGACGGCCGCGTTGCTCTTCCTCGACGTCGCGTTGGGGGCGCGGCTCGTGAAAAATTCGGTCCTCGGCTACGATCCCATCGTGGCTGCTCGCTTTTACGGCCTCGGCAACGAATACATGGGCGTATTCATCGGGTCGTGCCTCATCGGCGCTTCCGGCCTGCTGGACCGCTTAGCGCGGGGGGCGCGGCGGCGCGCCGCTGTAGCCGCGACATGCTTCTTTTTCCTGGGAGGCGTGGGGCTGCTCGCATCGCCGTCGCTGGGCGCCAACGTGGGCGGCACCGTGGCGGCCGTGGCCGGATTCGGATCGGCAGGCATTCTGCTAAGCGGGCGCGAACTGTCGTGGCGGCGGCTGCTGGGCCTCGCGGCCGCGGTGGCCGTCGTGCTGGCGGCCGCGGCGGCGTTGGATGTGACGCTCCACCGGGACGCGCCGTCGCACCTGGGGCGTGCGCTGCTCTTGTTCCTGCGGGAAGGGTGGGCGCCGGTGGCCGCCATCGCCGCCCGCAAGCTGGCCATGAACTTGTCGCTGCTGCGCTGGACCATCTGGTCGCAGGTGTTCGTCGTCAGCCTGGGCATCACCACCGTGGCCTTGTATCGTCCGGGCGAGACCGTGCGGCGCGCCGACCAGCACCATCCGTTTCTGCTCAAAGGCATCCGCGGCGCGCTGGTCGGCGCGCTGGCCGCGCTGGCGGCCAACGATTCCGGCGTCGTCGCCGCCGCCACGCTGATGATTCCGGTTACCTCGACGCTCGTCTACGTCTTGCTGTCGCAGCGAGCCGCCTCGTTCACGACGAAGAAAGGCAACTAGGAGCTCACTCTCCGTCCGGAAGCGCAGGCATCATTTCGTGCCCGCCGAAGCCGTGGCGCAACGCGGCGACGACCTTTCCCGCATACGAATCGCGTTGCCGCGAGCGATGGCGCAGCGAGTAGCTGAGGGCGATGACGGACAGCGGCACGCCCCGGTCCCACGCTTCGTCGATGGCCCAACGACCCGTGCTTCCGCCGCCGATTTCGCCGCGGATGTCTTTCAGCTCGGGGTCGGCGGACAGGGCTTCCGCGGCCAGTTCCATCAGCCAACCGCGGATAACGCTTCCTCTCGTCCACAGCCGCGCCACCTCGCCCAGCGAAGCCGAGAGCGGCCCCGCCTTGAGCAGCTCGAATCCCTCGCCAATCGCTTGGAGCATGGCGTACTCGATGGCGTTGTGAACCATTTTCGTATAGTGGCCGCTGCCGACGCCGCCGACGCGCAGCCAGCCGCCTGGAGCCGCCAGCGCCTCGAAAACGGGTCGGGCCAGTTCCACCGGCTCGGGGTCGCCCCCGATCATCAGGCAATACCCTTCCTTCTCGCCGCCGATCCCCCCGCTGGTCCCGCAGTCGATGAAGTGAATCCCGCTTTCCTTTACTCTAGCGGCGCGGCGCAGCGAGTCGCGAAAGTACGAGTTGCCGGCGTCGATGACGACGTCGCCGGGCGCAAGGCCCCCCACAACGCCGTTTTCGCCGAACAGCGTCTGGTCCACCGGATCTCCGGCCGGCACCAGCAGCACGACGATGCGCGGCGGCGTCAAGGCCGCGGCCACGGCGCGCGGCGACTCCACGCAGCGGACGGGCACCGACGAGCATTCGCCGCCCACGGCCGGGTCATACGCGACGACGTGAAAGCCCGCGGCCGCCAAGCGGTTGGCCGCGCCCCTGCCCATGCGACCTAGTCCGATCAGTCCTACCTCTTTGTTTTTCAATACTACCCTCTCCTCGAGTCCGCTCCGGTGCGCCGCAACGCGCCGGGCCTGGCACACGGCCGGTAGATTATGACGCCTGGGCCACCCCGTCGGTCTCCTTGTGGAAGAGCGCTTCGTCCGCCGCGGTCAGGGCGCCGTAGACGACGTGGTCCGGTTGGATCATAAACGTCGCCGGCGCGCCCGCGACCGGTACGGCGTTCGACTGCGGGTCTGCGATTTCGAACAAGAAATGTCCCGCTTTCTCCGTCTTCATTTCCCCGCGCACCACTGCGCCGAGGGGTTCCACGTAATCGACGACGCCGCGCAAGACCGCCGGACCTTCGCTGCTCCCGGCCTCCGGCATGGCGCCGGTCCCGTCCGTCGACGCCGCCACGTACCGGACGTGCTGGGGCCGAACCGACACCCAAACCGGCTGGCCCGGCGACAGCCGCTCCCGCGTGCGCGCCGTCAGCAGCATGCCGCCGATGTCAAGCCGGGTCCATTGCGGGTCGGAACTTACGACCTTCCCCCGCTTGAGCGTCGTGCGGCCTACGAAGCCGGCCACGAAAGCGGAACGCGGCTCTTCGTAAATCTTCAACGGCGTGTCGACCTGCACCAGCTGGGCGGTGCGCATCACGGCGACCCGGTCGGAGATGGACATGGCTTCTTCTTGGTCGTGTGTTACAAACACAGTGGTGATGCCGAGCTCTTGCTGGATCTTCCGGATTTGTTTGCGGATGCTCAGCCGCAGCGCCGTCGTTTTCCCGCAGCCCGAGGGGCCCAGCAGGGTGAGGAGCTCGCCCTGCCGGATTTCCAAATAGAGATCATCGACGGCGGTCACATTGCCAAAGCGCTTTACCACGTGGTTGAAACGGATCTCAGCCACGAATCGCGACCTCCCTATTGCCGTTCAGCCGGTTCGACACGGCCGTGCCGATGGCTACGAGGATGATGAGGATAACGCTCATCGCTGCCCCGCGGCTGATTTGCCCCTCGGACACGTAGTAGTAGATGTACACAGGCATGGTCTCCCAGCCGGGCGGGTACAGGATCAGGGTTGTTCCGAGCTCGGTGATGAGCTTGATCAAGGCGATGACGGCGCCCGCGACGATGGTCGGGCGCAGCTGCGGCAGCACCACGTCAGCGAACGTCTTGCTCTCCGATGCGCCCAAGCTCCAGGCGGCTTCCTCCAGGCTGCGATCGACGCGCGCAAATCCCGCGGCGACGACGCGCACGACGTGCGCCAGGCGGCGAACGGCCAACGCCACGATGAGAATGAGGGCCGTGCGGGCGAAGTCAATGCCGCCGATGACCAGCGACCCGTAGGCCCGCGTCAAGCCGAAGCCGATGACCACCCCCGGAATGACGAACGGCAACAGGCTGAGGTAGTCGAAAAAGCCGAGCCGCGGCACGCTGCGGCTCATCTGGCCCACGAAAATGGACACGAAAAGCGTCAGCGGCATAGCCCCCGAGATGACAATCAGCGAGGAGTGAATCGGCCCGGTATCCCGCAACACGCGGCTGTAGTGGTCCAAGGTGAAGGCGTTCGGGAGCCAGCCGGTGGACCAGACGGTGCCGAAGGAGCTGATGACGATGACGACGTACGGCAGCAGGAAGACAAAGGCTGTGGCTGCGCAAAACGCCGTCGCGATCCGGCGCAGTTTCGGCAAGTCGTAGGCGTACGTCCGGGTGCGAAATTCATGCTCGACTTCGGTCTTCCGCAGCAGGCGCCGCACGAAGACCAGCATCACCATGGAGATCAACACGATCCAGGCGCTGAACAGGATGGGGATGCGGTCGTCGCCCAGGAAGCTGATGAAATAGGCTCACGGCGGCTTCTTCGATGTGCGCCGGAACCGACCGCAAGCCGGCCAGGATGATGAGCAACGCGTAAGGCATCAGATGAAGCACTTGCGTGATGACCAGGCCGGGCAAGCCGTAGATCGAGAACCCCGGAAAGCCGAGCGCTTCCCACATCCGGGTTAAGACGCCCGTACGCCCCAGCAGCAAAATGGTGGCGAAGCTCGAGATGAAAGGCGGCGTAATCAGCGGCAGCGTCAGCAAGACCGTCCATACGCCCGAGAGGGCGGGCTTCAGCTTTGCAATGGCGACGGCCAGCGGAATGGCGATAGCCAGAGAAACGGCCGTCGTCAACAGCGCCAGGCGCAGCGAGTTCCACGTGATCCGGAGCATGTACGAGAAGAAGTCAGCCGGAACGGCGTGATCGGCTGCGATCAACCCCATCGAGTCCAGCAATATCGCGCCAAGAGGCACCACGAGAAACAAGACGATGAACATTCCGGCCAGGAAATACGCCACGGCCAGCCAGTGGACGCCCGCACGCGGCGTCGAGGACTTGACGTTCGAGGCGTCCGCCGTTATGGTACTGATGGCTGACATACGCAACGGCTCCTTTCAGCCTGCGTTGGGGGCGAGCGGCGGTTCGGCCCCTTGGCCTGCACCGCCGCTCGCAGCCGCCCCTTGTCTACCCGGTTAGCGCTGGCGCATGTACGCCTCGAACTTGGCCTGAATTTCCGGCCGCAGCGCTTCGGCCAGCTCCGCGTCGGGCAGGAGCAAGGTATCGATTTCGTTCTTCAAGTTGTCCAGCGACACGAACGCATCTTCGGGCAGCACGCCTGGCCGGATGGGCGAATAGAGGTACTCGCCGGCGATGCGCTGCATCTCCTCGCTGAGAATGAACTCGATGAACTTCTTCGCCAGCTCCGGATTGCGCGCGCCGTTCACCATCCCATGGCGTTGTCTTGCACCATCGTGCCGTCCTTGGGATAGATGAACGCCACCGGCCACCCTTCCGCCTGCAGCTCGTACACGGGTCTGTTCACGCCGATGGCGATGGGGTACTCGCCCCGCGCCACCAGCGTGTAGGTGTTCGCGGTCGAGTCCACGTAGAAGGCGATGTTCTGGTTGATCTTGTCCAAAAGCGCCCAGCCTTCTTCGCGGCCGTACGCCTGAAGGACGGCGAGGACGTTGGTAACGGCCGTGGAGGACCGCAGCGGGTTCGGGCTGATGATATGGCCCTTGTATACGGGGTTGGCCAGATCCGCGTAGCTCGTGGGCGTCGGCAGCCGCAGCTGGCGCAGGCGCTCCGTGTTCACCATGATGCCGCTGAAGACGGCAGCCCACGAGTAGTAGAAGCCTTCTTCATCCCGTGTCGGAAGCAGGCCGGTGCCGAGCTCAATGTACTCGGGGATGCCGATGTCGCCGATTTCGACAGGGGCCAGCAAGCCTTGGGCTTTCGCAAACGCGTACTCGGTGGAGCCGCCCGAATGCATGACGTCCGCGCGCGGATTGTTCCGCTCCGCCAAAAGCCGCGCCATCATCGCCTCCGTGCCGCCCGGATTGATGACGTGCACGGTGACGCCGGGATTGCGCGCCTCGAACTCGCGTTTCATGGCCTCGGCGTAGGCGGCAAAAATCGTGCTGTACACCACCAGTTCGTTGCTGGACTGCGCCGAGGCGACCAACGAGACCGGCCACACGAGGGCCAACGCGAGCACAAACGAGAGCACACGATGCCTCTTCCTCATAAACCAAGCCAACCTCTTTTTCGATTTCCTGGACGTCCCGCGACCCGAGAAACCGCATCAGTCGCCAACCACCGTTCCTGTCGCTCACCTCCCTGCCTTCACGCGCAAGCGCCGGCCTAGAGCCGTGTGCCCGTAAGGGCGCTGCGCGTGCGGAACAGCGCTTCACGAAAACGCTTTTCATCCGTCAAGTAAACCCCGACGAACAAGGCGTCGATGATGCAAAGCTGCGCGATGCGGGAATAGTACCCTTCCACGCGATAACGGCTTTCGGGCGACGAAGTGTACAAGACCACGTCCGCCAGCTGGCTAAGGGGCGTGCGGCCGTAGCGCGTCAGCGCGATCACTTTCGCGCCGGCTTCTTTGGCGACGTGCACGGAGCGCAGCGTATCACGCGTCGCGCCCGAGTAAGAAATGGCCACGACCACGTCGCCGGGCTGCAAAACGGAACAGACCTGGGTCGCATTGTGCGAATCGGGGCTGGCGCCGCAGGGAATCCCCAGTTTCATAAACTTGTGGTACGCGTCCATGGCCACGATCCCCGAGCCGCCGCAGCCGATGAATTCGATGCGCCGGGCTTTGGCGAGCATCTCCACGGCGCGGTTCAGCTGGTCCTCGTCAATGACGCTCTGCGTGTCTCGCAAAGTGGCGATGGTCGTTTGAAAAACTTTGTCCAACACTTCCCTGGGGGAGTCGCCCAGCTCCACTTGGGCGTGCAGGCTCTTGCGCGGCTCGACGAGCGCCTGCGAGAGCCGTATCTTGAAGTCTTGGTAGCCGGTCAAGTTCAGCTGCTGGCAGAACCGGATTACGGTGGCCTCGCCGACGTTGCACTCGGCCGCCATTTCCGTGACGGACAAGTAAATGACCCGCTCCGGCTGGCTCAAGACGAAGTCCGCGATCCGTCGCATCGCCGAGCTAAGGGTCGGACGCAGCGCGCGGATTTGGCGGAGCAACGAGCTCTCTCCCACAGGCTCGACCGCCGACATAAAACACATCTCCCCGACGAGAAGATTTCCTCCATCGCACTAATGTGTCGATGGAGATATTCTCCGGACCCGTGCAACTTCCTGCTCGCGCAAGTTCCGGCAAGGCAGGGAATCTCTTCCGACCATCCGGGCGGTGCGGCGGCAGGACCGTGGGAAACGGCTTTGCTTTTGCGTTCCGTTTTCGGATATACTGGGTGGGAAGCGGAAGACGGACGGCGGAGGAGGACTTGCCGTGGCGTCAGCCTTGCTTGCAGACGGTTCCTCCGCGTATCAGCCGCGGCCGGGCGACATCGTCTCTCGCTGCGGTTTGCTGTGCAACACGTGCCCGGCGTACATCGCCGGCGTCTGTCCCGGCTGCCCCAACTTGGCCGCGGGCGAGTGCGTCATCCGGGACTGCGCCGAGCGCAAGGGCACCAGCTGCCTGGACTGCCAGGCGGATTCGTGCTACCACTTCGAGGCGTACGCGTGGCGCCGCAAGACGATGAACGCGCTGGCCAAGCGCTACATGCGCCTCACGGGCATGTCCCGGGGCGCCAAGCGGGCCGGCTGCGGCGCCGGCGGCTGTGGGTGCGCGGCCGGGGACTGCGCAGGCTGCGGCAGCCGGGGCGGCTGCCCGGCGGCTCGCCTGGCGGAAAAGCTGGCCGAGGTGCTGGCGGCGGGATGAAAAAAGCGGACGGGGCTTCCGCTCCGTCCGCTTTTCGCTTGCTTGCCGCCGGGCGTCAGGCCGACGCCGCTGTGCCCCCGGCTGCCGGCCCACCCGGGGGCTGGCGAGGGCCGGCCGCCTCATTGACCGCCGGCGTTTTCGGCAGGCACAGGCGGGCACCAGCACAGCACCGGGTGGCGGGCCGCGCGCGCTTCGTCCAGCCGCTTTACCGGCGTGTTGTGCGGCGCCGTGCGCACCACGTCCGGATTTTCCTCCGCTTCACGGGCGATCCGGATCATGATCTCGACGAACTCATCCAGCGTCTCCTTGCTCTCGGTCTCCGTCGGCTCGATCATGATGGCCTCGTCCACGATGAGCGGGAAGTACACGGTGGGCGCGTGCACGCCAAAATCCAGCAGCCGCTTGGCGATATCCAGCGTGCGCACGCCGTGCTTCTTTTGCCGGACGCCCGACAAGACGAACTCGTGCATGCAGCGGCGCTTGTAAGGCAGCTCGTAGTACTCGGCCAGGCGGGTCATGAGGTAGTTCGCGTTGATGACCGCCTGCTCGCTGACGGCGCGCAAGCCTTCCGCGCCGAGCCGGCGAATGTACGTGTACGCCCGCACCAGCACGCCGAAGTTGCCGTAAAACGCCTTGATGCGCCCCACCGCGTGGGGCCGGTCGTAGTCCAGATAATACCGGTCGCCGTCCTTCTCGACCATCGGCACGGGCAGGAACGGCACCAGGTCTTCCCGCACCGCGATGGGACCCGCGCCGGGGCCGCCGCCGCCGTGGGGCGTGGAGAACGTCTTGTGCAGGTTGAAGTGCACGATGTCGAAGCCCATGTCGCCGGGCCGGCAGCGTCCCAAGATGGCGTTGGCGTTGGCGCCGTCGTAGTACAGCAGGCCGCCCGCGTCGTGTACGATTTGGGCCACTTCCAGAATGTCTTCTTCAAACAGGCCCAGCGTGTTGGGGTTGGTCAACATGAGCCCCGCCGTGTTGGGTCCCACCAGCCGGCGCAGCTCCTCCACGTCCACGCTGCCCCGCTCGTTGGAGCGAACTTGCACCACCTTGTAGCCGCACATGGCCGCGCTGGCCGGGTTCGTCCCATGAGCTGAATCCGGCACGATGATTTCCACGCGGTGCCCTTCCCCGCGGGATTCGTGGTACGCCTTCATGATCATCAGGCCGAGCAGCTCCCCGTGCGCGCCGGCCGCCGGCTGCAGCGTCGCGCGGCTCATGCCGGCGATCTCGCACAGGTATTGCTCCAGCGTGTACATGAGCTCCAGCGCGCCTTGCACGGTCTCCTCGGGCTGGTACGGATGGATGTGTGCGAACCCCGGCAGCGACGCCGCGAGCTCGTTGATCTTGGGGTTGTACTTCATCGTGCACGAGCCCAGCGGGTAGAAGCCCACATCGACGCCGTAGTTGCGGCGCGACAGGGCGATGAAGTGACGCACCGCCTCGGGCTCGCTGACTTCCGGCAGGGCCGGCGGCTCGCGGCGCAGCAACTCTGCAGGAATCAGCTCCTCGACGGGCCGCTCGTCCACGTCCAGCTCCGGAAGCTCGTACGCCCGCCGGCCGGGAGCGCCTTTTTCGAAAATGAGCGGCACGCTGCCTTGCAAGTGATAGCCGCTGATGGTCCTCGTCACGTCAATCCCTCCAGCACCGCCGCCAGCCGGTCAATCTCTTCCTTCGTGCGCGCCTCAGTGACGCAGAAGAGGATGCAGTCCGCGAGCTCCGGATAGAATCGTCCCAGCGGCAGGCCGCCGATAATCTGGTAATCCAGCAGCCGCCGCGTCAGCTCTTCCGGATCCGCCGTCGTGCGCACGACAAACTCGTGGAAGAACGGCCGCTCCCACGCCGGCGCAAAGCCGGGCAGCGATGTGATGCGCCGATAAGCGTAGTGGGCTTTCTGCAGGCACTGGTACGCGACGTCGCGCACGCCTTGCTTGCCCAGCAGCGTCAAGTAGACGGCCGCGGTCAGCGCGTTGAGCGCCTGGTTGGTGCAGATGTTGGACGTGGCCCGCTCGCGGCGGATGTGCTGCTCGCGGGTCTGCAGCGTCAGGACGTAGCCCGTGTTGCCGTCCCGGTCGACGGTCGCGCCCACGATGCGGCCGGGAATGCGCCGCACCAGTTCATCGCGGGCGGCGAAAAAGCCGAGGTACGGGCCGCCGAAGCTGAGCGGGCTGCCCAGCGGCTGCCCTTCGCCCACGGCGATGTGAGCGCCGTACGCGCCGGGCGGCTCCAGCAGTCCCAGCGTTAGCGGATCCGTCGTGCAGGCGATCAGCAGCGCGCCGTGCTTTTCCGCCAGGCGCGCAAAAGCCCGCGGGTCTTCCAGAACGCCGAAGAAGTTGGGCTGCTGGACCACCACCCCCGCCGTCTGGTCGTCGAGTAGCGCCGCCAGGCGCTCCAAGTCCGTCGCTCCCTGGTCGTAAGGGACTTCGACCACTTGCAATCGCTGATGGCGCAAGTACGTGTGCACCACCTGCCGGTACTCGGGGTGCACCGTCGTCGGAACGAGCACCTTCTCCCGCCCCGTATGGGCGCATGCGACCAAGCACGCTTCCGCCAGCGCCGTGGCGCCGTCGTAAATGCTGGCGTTGGCCATGTCCATGCCCGTCAGCTGGGCAATGTGCGTCTGGTATTCGTACGTCGCCTGGAGGACACCTTGCGTAATTTCAGGCTGGTAGGGCGTATACGAGGTGTAAAACTCCGAGCGCGAGACCAGCGGCCCTAAGGCCGCCGGAATCAAGTGTTCGTACGCTCCCGCGCCGAGGAAGCACGTGTAACGGGTGACGTCGGCGTTCCTGGCGGCCAGCGCCTCCAAGTGGCGCCGCACCTCGGCCTCGGCCATCCCTTTCGGGAGATTCAAGGGCCGCTGGAGCCGGATGGACTCCGGGATGTCGGCGAACAGCTCGTCGGCCGACTGAACGCCGATGACGGACAGCATGGCCTGCTTGTCCGCTTCGGTCATGGGCGAATACGCCAAAGCCAGATCCCCCTTCCGCGGGAACCGCGCCTTACTCCTCGATGAGGGCCTTGTACTGCGCGGCGTCCAGCAGCTCGTCCGCCTCGGCCGGATTGTCCATCTCAATGACCGCAATCCAGCCGCGGCCATACGGATCTTCATTGATGAGTTCGGGCCTGTCCGCCAGCTCCTCGTTGACTTCGACGATGCGGCCGCTGACCGGTGCGTACACGTCCGAGACCGCCTTCACCGACTCCACGGCCGCGAACGCCTCGCCCGCCTGCACGTTGGTGCCCACGCGGGGCAAGTCCACGAACACCACGTCGCCAAGTTCATCCTGCGCGTAATACGTAATCCCGACGCGCGCCCGGCCGTTTTCGAGGCGCACCCACTCGTGCTCCTTGGTGTAGCGCAAGTCCTCCGGGTACACGGGAAAGCCTCCTCCTTGCCGAGACGTTTTCTATCGCACCGGAGCAGGTCCGGGACCGACCAACCGGTTTGCTTGGCGCTAAGCGACAAAGCGCCCCGCGACGACCCGGGCCGGGACGAGCCGCCCGCGCATTTCCATCTCCAGCGCCGTCCCGGGCGCCGCGAAGCGGCTTTCCACGTAGCCCATGCCCACGGGCTCGCCCAGCGTCGGCGACATGGTGCCGCTCGTGACGCGGCCTACCGGGCGCCCTTCGGCCAGCAACGCATAGCCTTTTCGCGGGACGCCGCGCCCTTCCAGCTTGAACCCGATCAGCCGCCGTGGCACGCCTTCCTCGCGCTGCTTCAGCAGCGCCTCTTTGCCGATGAAGCCCTCTTTGTCGAACTTCACGACAAAATCGAGCCCCGCCTCCAAGGGCGTGGTGGTCTCGTCGATGTCGTTGCCGTACAGCGGAAAGCGCATCTCCAGACGCAGCGTGTCGCGCGCGCCCAGCCCCACCGGCACCAAGCCGTCGGGCCGCCCCGCGTCCAGCAGCGCGCGCCAGAGCGGCACGGCGGATGCGGGGGCGATGTAGAGCTCGAAGCCGTCTTCGCCGGTGTAGCCCGTCCGGGAGACGAGGGCGCGCTGGCCCGCCACGTCCGCTTCGAGAAAACGAAACGGCCGCAGGGCGCTCAAGTCCGCGTCGGTGAGACGCGCGAGGATGGCCTGCGACTTGGGGCCTTGCACGGCGATGAGCGCGGTCTGGTCGGACAAGTCTTGAATGACGACGTCGTCCGGATTTACCGGCGGCGCGCCTTCGCCGGGCCACGAGCGGCGCACGTAGTCCAGCCAAGCCAAGTCTTTGGCGATGTTGGCCGCGTTGACGACAAGGAAGAAGTCGTGGGCCCGGCGGTAGACGATGATGTCGTCGACGATGCCGCCGTCGGGCCGGCACATGACGGTATAGCGCGCCTGGCCCTCCTTCATGTCGGCGACGCGGTTGGTGACCACCCAGTCGACAAACGCCGCGGCGCCGGGGCCGGAGACGGAAATCTCGCCCATGTGCGACAAATCGAACAGACCCGCCGCGCTGCGCACCGCCGTGTGCTCGGCGAGAATACTCGTGTACTCCACCGGCATCGCGAAGCCGGCGAACTCAATCATGCGAGCGCCGCAGGCCAGATGCTCGTCGTAGAGCGGCGTCCGCTTGGCGGACTGCGGCGCGCCCGCGTCGGACATCGGCAGCCCCTCCTCCGTGCTGTCGGCTCGGCTCTTGTATTCTACCTGGGAGCCTTTGGATTCCTTCGTGGCGCAGGCCCGCCCGCCGGCGGCGTACGAAGTTTTCGGCCTAAAGGAAAGTTGTTGTTATGTGCGAACTTGTCTCAATGGTATTTCTTCCACAAAGAGAGGGAGGCGGTGCGCATGTCGACGACGGCTGCGACGAGGTTGCAGGAGGCGCCCATGCTCGAAAGCTACATCGGTGGGCGCTGGGTGGCCGGTACCACGGGCGAGTTTTACCCGGACGTCAATCCCGCCACGGGCGAGCTATTGGGACAAATTTCCGTGGCCGGCCCCGCCGAAGTGGACTTGGCCGTCCGCACGGCCTATGAGGCGTTCCAGCGCTGGCGCGCCGTGCCGGCACCGCGCCGCGGCGAGATCTTGTTCCGCATCGCCCAGCTCCTCGAACGGCGCAAGGAAGAGCTGGCGCGCCTGATGGCCGAAGAGATGGGCAAGGTGCTACTGGAAGCCCGGGGCGACGTGCAGGAGGCCATCGACGAGTTTTACTACATGGCCGGCGAAGGGCGGCGCTTGTTCGGTTTTACGACGCCGTCGGAGATGCCGAACAAGCTGGCGTTCACGGTGCGGGACCCGGTGGGCGTCGTCGGCTTGATTACGCCGTGGAACTTCCCCATCGCGGTGCCGTCGTGGAAGCTGGCGCCGGCCCTCATCGCGGGCAATGCGGTGGTCTGGAAGCCGGCGGAAGACACGCCCAAGGTGTCGCTGGCGTTCGTGCAGCTCATGGAGGAAGCGGGCCTGCCGCCGGGCGTCGTCAACGTCGTGCTGGGCCCGGGCCCGCAGACGGGCATGCCGCTGGTCCAGCATCCGCTCGTGCGGGTCATCTCCTTCACGGGCTCGACCGCGACGGGCCGCCTCATCGCCGCCGAAGCGGCGCGGCTGGGCAAGCGCGTGACGCTGGAGATGGGCGGCAAGAACGCGATCACAGTGCTGGACGACGCCAATCTGGATTTGGCGACGGAAGCCATTTTGTGGAGCGCGTTCGGCACGTCGGGACAGCGCTGCACCGCGGCCAGCCGCCTGCTGGTGCACCGGGCCGTCTTGGACGAGCTGACGGAGCGGCTGGTGGAAGGGGCTCGGCGGTTGAAGCTCGGCAACCCGCTGCACGAGGACACGCGAGTGGGGCCCATCGTCAACGAGAAACAGCTGAAGCGGATTCACGGCTACGTGGAGATCGGCAAGGCGGAAGGCGCGCAGCTCTTGTGCGGCGGCGAGGTGGCCCGGGACGGCGAGCTGGCGAAAGGCTTCTTCTATAAGCCTACGTTGTTTGCCCAGGCCGCGCCGGCGATGCGCATCGCGCGGGAGGAAATTTTCGGCCCCGTGGCCATTATCATCCCCGTGGACAGCCTGGAGGAAGCCGTCGCCATCAACAACGACAGCGACTACGGCCTCTCCAGCTCCATCTTCACGCAGGACATCAACAAGGCCATGAAAGCGGCCCGCGACATGACGTCCGGCCTGGTCTACATCAACCACGGCACCACGGGCGCGGAGGTCCACCTGCCCTTCGGCGGCACACGCGGCACAGGCAACGGGGCCCGGGAAGCGTCGGTGCAGGCCCTCGACAGCTTTACCGAGTGGAAGACGGTGTACATCGACTATTCGGGCCGGCTGCAACGCGCGCAGATTGACTAAGGACTTAGGGCAGCGCGCAGATGGACCGATGGCCGCCCCGGCGCCGCGCGCCGGGGCGAGGTATCGGTTCCTCGGACAGGACGCACACATTCGCCCCCCGCCGATATACTGGTCTGACGACACTTCGCCGGCGGAAGCCGGCGCCGGCCGGGGGGCGATGTCGTTGCTTTGCCGCATCGTTCAGCACATCGTCAATCCGCTGCTGAAACGCCGCGGGCGCACGGTGCTGCTCATCTGGCGGCGTTCCCGCGCCTAGTCCCGCGGGTTTGACCAGCGCTCAGCGCCGCAAGGCTTGGGCGACCAGATCCACGATTTCGCCGATGGTTTCGGCCACCGGCACCCCGGCCGCCTCCAAGGCGGCCACCTTGGACGCGGCAGTGCCGCGGCCGCCGGAGATGATAGCGCCCGCGTGGCCCATCCGCTTTCCCTCCGGGGCGGTGCGCCCGGAGATGAAACTGACGACCGGCTTCTTCATCCCTTTGATGAACTCGGCGGCCTCCTCCTCGTCGGACCCGCCGATTTCGCCGATCATGACCACCGCTTCCGTCTGGGGATCCCGTTCAAACATTTCCAGCACGTCGACGAAACGGGTGCCGATGATGGGGTCGCCGCCGATGCCCACGCACGTAGACTGGCCGATGCCGCGGGTCGAGAGCGCCGCGACCACTTCGTACGTCAGCGTGCCGCTGCGGGAGACCAGGCCCACCGGTCCCGGCCGGAAAATGCGGCCCGGGAGAATGCCCACGAGAGCCTGGCCCGGGGTGATGACTCCGGGGCAATTGGGGCCGATGAGGCGCACGCCGCGGCTCCTCACGTACTGCACGGCCTCGATCATGTCCTGCACCGGAATGCCTTCGGTGATGCAGACGATGAGTTCAATGCCGTTTTCGGCCGCTTCCAGCACCGCTTCCGCGGCCGCCGCGGCCGGCACGAAGATGATGGAGGCGTTCGCACCCGTGGCTGCCGCCGCTTCGCGCACCGTGTCGTACACCGGCACGCCGTGCACGACCTGGCCGCCGCGTCCGGGCGTGACGCCCGCGACCACCTTGGTGCCGTAGTTCCGCATCTGCAGGGTGTGAAACTGTCCTTCGCGGCCCGTGATGCCTTGCACGATGAGCCGCGTGTTGCTGTCGACCAAGATGCCCATGGCTGCGCGTCTCCCCCCGTCAGGCGCGAGCGGCTTCCACCGCTTTGCGGGCCGCTTCTTCGAAGGTATCGGCGGGCGTCAGCGGCGTGCCTTGCAGCAACGCCAAGCCCTCTTCGGCGTTGGTGCCCGCCAGGCGCACGACGATGGGCACGCGTATCTCGAGGCTGTTGATGGCTTCCAGCAGCCCCCGGGCCACCTCGTCGCCGCGCGTGATGCCGCCGAAGACGTTGATGAGCACCGACTTCACGTCCGGGTCCATGAGCACCAGCTCCAAGGCGTTCCGCACCACTTCCGCCTTGGCGCCGCCGCCGATGTCCAGGAAATTGGCAGCCTTGCCGCCGCTGCGCTGGATCATGTCCAGCGTGGCCATGACGAGACCGGCCCCGTTGCCGATGACGCCCACGTGGCCGTCGAGCTTCACGTAGGCGAGGCCGCGCCGCGCCGCTTCCTTCTCCAGCGGGTGCTCGCCCGCGGCGCGCTTGAGCTCCGCCAAGGCTGGCTGGCGGAACAGCGCGTTGTCGTCGATTTGCATCTTTCCGTCCAGCGCGACGAGGCGCCCGTCCTCCAGTAAGGCGAGAGGGTTGATCTCCGCCAGCAGCGCGTCCTTTTCCCGCACGATGCGGTACAGCGCCTGGGCGATAGGTACCAGCTGCTTGACAATGTCCGAGTGAACGCCGGCGCGAAACGCGAGGTCGCGGACGTGGTAGCCGCGCAGGCCTACCGCCGCGTCGATCCAGTGCTTGATCACCTTTTCCGGCGTTCTTGCGGCCACTTCTTCGATGTCCACGCCGCCTTCGGCGCAGAAGATGACCACGTTCGCCTGGCGGTCGCGGTCGGCGACGATGCTGAGATAAAACTCCTGCCGGATCGGCGCGGCTTCTTCCACCAGCACCTGCTCCACTTTGAAGCCCCGCAGGTCCATGCCGAGGATGCGCTGCGCCTTTTCGTACGCGCTCTGTGGGTCGTCGGCCAGCTGAATGCCGCCGGCCTTCCCGCGCCCGCCGATGGGCACCTGGGCCTTGACGACGACGCGGCCGCCCAGCGCCGCGGCCGCCTCGCGCGCTTCCTCGGGCGTCGCCGCGAGCCGGCCCCGCGGCACCGGCAAGCCCGCTTCCGCAAAGATGGCTTTCGCTTGGCTCTCAATGAGATTCAATGGTCCGGGACCTCCCGCCTGCGCAGGTGTGCGTCGCGTTGGAAATTATACTCCAACTTGAAGAGAAAAGGAAATTGTACCGTGCATTGCAGCGGTTCAGCGCAGGAGCAGGTACGCCAATACGGCGGCAGCCGCGATCCACCAGAACACGCTGGTGGAGCGGGTGCCGCCGCGCCGGCGCACCTCGTCGCGCAGGGAGGCTTTCTCGAGCCGGTTGGCCCGCTTGAGGTGGGTTACTGCTTCCTCGATGCGGCCCATCTTCTTGTAGACGACGCCCAGGTTGTGGTGGGCGATGTAGTAGTCGGGGTCGCAGCGCAGCGCTTCCAGGTAGCAGGCGACCGCTTCCTCCAGCCGGCCCGCTTCCTGGTGCAGATTGCCGATGTTGCTGTGGGCGGGGGCGTAAGCGGGGTCGACGGCCAACGCCGCTTGGAATTGTTGGCGGGCGTCGTCCCACCGTCGCAGCCGCGCGTAGCAGACGCCCAACTTGTTGTACGCGGCCGCGGAGCGCGGGTTCAGCCGGATGCTCTCGCGCAGCTTCTCCGCGGCTTCTTCCACTCGGCCCAGTTCCAGCAGCCGCTCACCCTCGGCTAGGAGTTCCCGGGCTCGCTCCTCGTCCGGCGCGTGCGGCACGTGGTCCTCGTACATGCGCTGACCTCCCGTCTCGCCCTATCGCGCGCTTTTTCCCAGGGGAACGCCGCCCTATTTCCCGGGCAATAGAGAACTTTCCTGCCTTTTTTCCCGGGCAGCAAGTGGACACTCATTCCTTTCCCCGCACCGGCGGCCGGCCCTTCCTCGTCCCCGCGGCGCCAGGCCCCACCGTATAAGGCCCCGCAGCGCCTCATATACTGTTACCGCCGGCGGCGGGGTGCGCCGCCCGGAGGCGAGGTGAGCGGCTGATGTGGCAGCGGCTTTCGGAAGCCATCGAGCGGGCGTGGCGCCCGGCGGCGACTCCCCATCGCGTCCACGTCGACGACGCGCTGGCCGCCCAGTCGTTGTCGCTGGCCGTTGCGCGGCACCTGGCGTGCCGCCGCCCGTCGCCTGAACGCGTCACCATCGTCTGCATCGGCACGGACCGGTCCACCGGCGATGCGCTGGGTCCGCTGGTGGGGGCGCGCCTCATGGAAACACTGCAAGCCGCCGACGTGGACGTCCTCGGCACGCTGGACGAACCGGTGCACGCCGCCAATCTGTGCGAAGTGCTGCGGCGCCTCGAGCAGGCGCCCGACGCGGCACGGCGCACCATCGTCGCGGTGGACGCGTGCCTAGGCAAAAGCGAAAGCGTCGGGTGCATCACGGTGAAACCCGGACCGCTGCATCCCGGCGCCGGCGTACACAAGTCGCTGCCTCCCGTCGGGCATTTTCACATCATGGGCGTTGTCAACGTCGGAGGCTTTATGGAATATTTCGTCCTGCAAAACACGCGGCTGAGCCTCGTCATGCGCATGGCCCGCGTCATCGCGGACGGCTTGCGCTTGGGCGTTGCGCAATGGCGCACGCTGCGCGAGGCGGCGGCTACGCTTCCGGAGAATCGGTAAGGCCGTCCGGGCGCTCGGCGTCGCGGACCATGCGAGTGCTGCCCTCCAGCACCGCGCCTTGCTCGACGATGAGGCTTTGCATCGACGCGTCGCCGTAGAGCTTCCCCGTTCCCAGCAGTTCCAGCCGGCCGGACACCTTGACTTCCCCGACGACTTCCCCAGCGATAATCAGGTTGGCGGCCTTGACGCCGGCCTTGACGCGCCCCGTTTCACCGACGAAGACGTCGCCCGCGCTCTGGACTTGTCCTTCCACCTCGCCGTCGATGCGCACGGACCCCGACGAAACGATGGCTCCCTCAACGCGTGTCCCTTGGCCGATGTACGTTTCCACGCCGCGAGTTTCCGCGGCTTCCTGCTGCCGACGTTTCAGCACGGCGCACCTCCAAGAAGTCGCCCGGTCACCGAGACGTCCGCCCCGGCAAGTAGGCGCGGGGATTGACCGGCTCGCCGTTGACGTGTACCTCGTAGTGCACGTGCGGACCCGTGCTCAGGCCGGTGCTGCCCACTTCGGCGATGGGCTGCCCGCGCACGACCTCATCGCCCTCTTTGACGAGCAGGCGTGAGTTGTGAGCGTAAAGGGTTTGGATCCCGTAGCCGTGGTCGATAATCACGGTCAGGCCGTAGCCGCCGTGTTCTCCGGCAAACACGACGGTGCCGTCGGCCGTCGCGTACACGGGCGTACCCACCGGCGCGGCGACGTCGATGCCGGCATGCAGCTGCACGCGGCCGGTGATTGGGTGGCGGCGCATGCCATATTCCGACGTCACCCTGCCCTCCGCGGGCCAGATGGACGGCGTGTGGGCGATCCGGTGGTTGCGGGCTAAGACGCTGGCCCGGAGTTCTTCCAGTTCTTGGAATCGGGCTGGCAGTCCGCTGGCGACCAACCGTACCGTGGCCAGCGTCGCGGCCGCCACGTCCTCCTCGAACCCGTCATCGGGACCGCCGCGGCCCAGGTCTTCCTCGCCGGCGCTCAACGTGGGCGAGCCTTCGTACCCCAACAGCCGCCAAATCTCGTCGCTCATCCGCTCCAGTTCCGCCAGGCGCAGCGCCAGCTCCTCCGCTTCCGCGGCCAGCCGCTGCAGCTGCTCCTCCCGCTCGGCAGCGGCAGCCAGCAGGGCGGCGTGCTCCTGCTGGAGCAGGTGCAGTTCCTGCGTGCGCTGTGCGAGCCGCGCGCCGCGGACGCCGGCGACAAGAAACAAGCATGCAATAAGTGCGATGTTGGCCGCCAGCAGCGCTACGCCCCAGCGCAGCAGCGCCGGCGAAACGGCCCACCGGCGGGCGGGCCGGCCATCGTCCGGCATCACCAGCACCTGGTACCCAGAGCGACGTAACGACCTCTTGCTGTGCGATGACAACGGCCGAACCTCCCTGCCCGTCAACGGGAGAACAGGCGGCGAACGCGCTGCAAGAACGGCAGCCCTTCGCCGGGCGCGGGTTTCGGCGCGCCGCTCCCGTTCTCCGCCGGAGCTCTCGCTCCGGCCTCATAGTCTTCGTGGACCAAGCGGTGGGCGATGGCCCGCAGGCAAGCTGCCGCCCGGCTGCGCGGCTGGGACGACATCAGGTCTTGCTGCAGGCGCACGGCCTTGCCCACACTCGGGTCCTCCGGCACGTGCCCGAGGTAGCGAAGATCCTGCTCGAGAAACCGCTGGCTGGCGAATGTCATTTTCCGGGCGATTTCCCGCGCTTCGCTTTCATCCTGGACACGGTTGACGACGAGGTGCAGTTTCAGATTGGGTTGGTCCTTCGACGCCACTTTGATCAGCGCGTACGCATCCGTAATGGCGTGCGGTTCCGGCGTCGTCAGGATGATGGTCTCATCGGCGGCCTGGACGAAATTCGTTACGGACCGGGACAAACCGCTGCCGGTGTCGAGCAGCATGATGTCCACGTAGCGCTCCAGTTGGTCAAACTGGGTCAGGAGCCGGTTGAACTGCCGGTCGTCCAAACTGGTCAGCTCCTGGAGACCCGAACCGCCGGGCAGCACGATGAGATCCCTGGGCCCTGGCATCACGACTTCAAAAATGTTCTTTTCTCCAGCCACCACGTGGGCCAGATTGTACTGGGGCGTCAGATTGAGCAGTACGTCGACGTTGGCCGTTCCCAAGTCGCCGTCGACGACGCACACTCGTTTTCCTAATTCGGCTAATGCGATGCCGAGATTGATAGCGAACACGGTCTTGCCCACGCCGCCCTTGCCGCTGGTGACAGCGATGGTCCGGCAGGGCGCCGGGCGCTGGCCCGTGCCTAGGTAGCCTGGCGGCTGCGGCTCCGGTCCCAGCAGGAGGCTGCGCTCCCGCCCGCCCCGCCGGTCCACCACTTGGGCCCTGAGCTCGGCAGTTCCGGTCGGCGTGTCCACTTGCAGCGTCACGATGGTGCCGACAGGGACGAGGACGAGCCGCCCTTGTTCCATGGGCATCGTAATGCGCACCCGGTCCGCGGTCCGCTCTAGGACTTGGCACACGTATTCGCCTTTGTACAGCGGCGATTGGGCTCGCAGCGTCACCGGCTGGCCGGGCTGCAACGCCGTCCAGTCGGCCAGGAGGGTTTCCTCGTCGCGAATGCGCTGGGACACGCCGACCCCCTCCTCTTATGTTCCACGTGGAACAATTAGCTCCAGCAACCGCCCCAGATCCTCGTCATCGTAAAATTCAATGACGATGCGCCCGCCCTTGCCCTGGCGCTGCACCGTCACGCGCGTGCCAAGCGTCTCGGTCAAGCGTTGTTCGATGTCCGCCCAAAGCGGATCCTTGGCTGCGCCGCGCCTGTCCTCCTTCCGCCGGCGCGCCGACTTCTCCTTCTTTTCCCGCAGCGAGCGCACCAGCTCCTCCATCTGGCGAACGCTCAGCTGCTTCTCCAACACTTGCCGCAACACCATGGCCCGCAGCTCGGGCTCGTCCACGCCCAGCAGCACCTTGGCGTGGCCCACGCTCAGCTGGCCGCTGCTGATGAGGGCCTGGACGTCGGGCGGCAGCGTCAGCAGCCGCAGCGCGTTGGCCACCGCGGGGCGGCTCTTGCCCACTTTGGCTGCCACTTCCTCCTGCGTCATGTTCAGTTCCAGCAGCCGCTTGTAGGCTTTCGCTTCCTCGATGGGATTCAGGTCTTCCCGCTGCAGGTTTTCCACCAGCGCTACGACGGCCGCTTCCTCATCCGTCATCTCCCGGACCACCGCCGGGATTTCCCTCAGACCAGCCTTTTGCGCCGCCCGCCAGCGCCGCTCGCCCACCACCAGCTCGTAGCCGCCGCTCACCGGCCGCACGATGATGGGCTCCAGCACCCCGTGGGTGCGGATGGACTCGGCCAGTTCCTCCAGCGCGGCTTCATCCATCGCGTGCCGCGGCTGATAAGGGTTTGGGCGGATCAAGTCGACGGGGACGAGGCGCGCGTCGAGCCCTGCCTCCTCGCTGACCGGCAGCAGCGAGCCCAGCCCCCGCCCCAGCGCCCGCCTGCGCCCGCTCATCCGGCCTTCACCTCCCGGGCCAGCGCGGCATAGGCCAGCGCGCCCTTCGAGCGGTCGTCGTAAAGCACAATGGGTTTGCCGAAGCTCGGCGCTTCGCTCAAACGGACGTTGCGCGGGATGATGGACGAGAACACCTTGACTTCTTCGGGGATGTAGCGCCGCGCCTCGGGCGATGCGAAAAAGGCGCGCACGTCTTCGATGACCTGCTGGCCCAGGTTCGTGCGCGCATCGTACATCGTCATCACAACGCCTTCCACGCGCAAGTTCGGATTCAAGTGGTCCCGCACGAGCTTTAGCGTCCGCACCAGCTGGCTCAAGCCTTCCAGCGCGTAGTACTCGCATTGGATCGGCACCAGCGCCGAATCGGCCGCGGTGAGGCTGTTGATGGTCAGCAACCCGAGGGACGGCGGCGAGTCGATGAAGATGTAGTCGAACGAGTCGCGGACCTCCTCCAGCATGCGGCGCAGGCGGAACTCCCGCGACAAGGCCGTCACCAGCTCGATTTCCGCGCCGGCCAGCTCAATGGTGGCCGGCGCCACCAGCAGCGACTCGATGGCTGTCGGGCGCCACACTTCTCGGATGGGCGTCTCGTGCACGAGCACGTCGTACATGCACTGCTCCAGCGACGCCTTGTCCACGCCGACGCCGCTCGTCGCGTTCCCCTGCGGGTCCATGTCCACCAGCAGCACCCGCGCTCCGTCGACCGCCAAATACGCCGACAAGTTGACGGCCGTCGTGCTCTTCCCCACGCCGCCCTTTTGGTTCACGATCGCGATGACCCGGGCCATCGAACCACTCCTACTCCTTCATTCGGCGCACGGAAAGCCGAATCTGCCACCTCTCGCCGGAGACGTCGGAGTCCACCGACTCCTCCACCTCCACGACGAGGCCGGTGCGTTCCATGTCCCGCACAACGGACATGATGCTGTTGCGGAACAGCCGCATGTCTTTGAAGACGCGCACGACGCGGCGGTTTTTTCGCACGCCTTTGCCGGCCGCTTTCCCCTTGCCGCCGAGGTACTCTTCCACCCGCCGCTCCGTTTCCTCTACCGTCCAGCCCGCCTTCTCCGCCTGTTCCGCCAGCTTCTCCTGCACCGACGGATCCTCGATGCGCAGCAGAGCGCGCGCATGCCGCTCCGTCAGCGTTCGTCGCAGAATGCGCTCTTGCACCGACGGCGGCAGCTTCAGCAAACGCAGCTTATTGGCGATGGTGCTCTGGCTTTTCCCCATGCGGCGGGCCAGCTCGGTCTGGGTCCAGTGGAACTGCTCCAGCAGCGTGCGGTAGCCTTGCGCTTCTTCGATGGCGTTCAAGTCTTCCCGCTGCAGGTTCTCGATCATCGCCAGCGCGGCGGCGTCTTCGTCGGACAGCTCGCGGACGATGGCCGGAACGGTGCTCCAGCCTAGCCGCTTGACCGCGCGCCAGCGCCGCTCGCCCGTCACCAGCTCGAAGCCGCCCTCTTTCGGACGGACGACGAGGGGTTGCAACAACCCGTTGGCCGCGATCGAAGCGGCCAGTTCCTCCAGCGCCTGCTCGTCGAGGCCGGCGCGCGGCTGAAACGGCGACGCGACGATGGCGTCGACCGGAATCTGGCGCAGCTGCTGTTCCACCGCAGGACCCGGCGCCTCGCCCGGCGGGCGTTTCTCCTCGCCTTCCACGCCCGCGGCTCGCCGCCGCAGCAATCCTCCGAGACGCAACGCTGCCTCACCGCCTCCTGGCGCAGTGTTGAATCTCTTCTAGGGAAACGACGCGGCTCCTGCCGGTCGGCCCGGCGTGGGCTCACCCCGCCGCCGCGCTCTTTTCCACCACGACGATGTTCCGCTGCCCCGCGCCCTCCGGAAGGGCCAGCCGCTCGACCCGAACCACCCGGGCCCTTGCGGCGCGCAGCGCCCGCTCCGCCGCCGCCAGTTCTTCCTCCACGTCCGGTCCCTTCATAGCTAGCAAACATCCGTTCGGTTTCACCAGCGGCATGCACCAGCGCACGAGAACGTCCAGTCTAGCCACGGCGCGCGCCACGGCCACGTCGAACGACCCGGCCCATCCGGGCCGCCGGCCAAGCTCTTCGGCGCGCCCGTGGATAGCTTCCACGCCTTCCAGGCCCAGCCGCTCGATGACCGCCTGCAAGAACCGCACCCGCTTGAGCGTCGCGTCCAGCAGCACCATCGACAAGTCCGGCCGCGCGATCTTGAGCGGCACGCCCGGAAAGCCGGCCCCCGACCCGACGTCGACGACGCGCGCCCCGCGCTCAAAGACGCCTGTCTTCAGCACCGTCAGCGAATCGACGAAGTGCTTCAGCGTCGCGTCTCGATCCTCCGTAATGCGGGTGAGATTCGTATGCCGGTTCGTCTCCAGCACCATCCGCCAATACGCGCGCAGCGCCGCGCCCTGCGCCGGCGACAGCTCAACGCCGAACTCCCGCGCGTACTGCTCCAGTCCT
This sequence comes from Bacillota bacterium, assembly GCA_017577945.1. Lineage (NCBI taxonomy): Bacteria > Bacillati > Bacillota > Bacillota bacterium. The sequence continues at coordinate 133,068 of PKQS01000008.1, read as the reverse complement.
TCCAGCATGGCCTTGGCCTCCGGTCCCCCGAAATGCAAAAGGCGCGGCCATCCGTCCGCCGCGCCTTACTGCCGTCCCGTTTCCCTACGCGGCTTTTCCCCCGCCGCGTCAGACGTTCCGCGGCGCGATGATCACGCGCCGCTCGGGCTCTTCTCCCTCGCTGTACGTCTCGATGCCCGGCATGTCCGCCAGCGCCAGGTGTACGACCCGCCGCTCCAAGGCGTTCATCGGCTCCAGCGCGATCTTGCGCCGCTCTCGCCGGGCCTTCTCCGCCATGCGCCGCGCCATGGTCGCCAGCGCTCGGGCCCGCCGCTCCCGGTAGCCCTGCGCGTCCAGCACGAAGCGCACCCAGACGCCGCCGGACTTGTTGGCCACTTGGTTGACCAAAAACTGCAGCGCATCCAGCGTCTGCCCGCGCCGGCCGATAATCAGGCCCAAGTCGCCACCCGCGATATTGATGAAGACCAAGTTGTCTTCATCAAGCCGCGTCTCCAGCGCCGCCTCAATGCCCATTCGCTCCAGCACGCCCGTGAGAAAACGCTCGGCCGCCGCGATTTTCCGGTCAACGGTCACCTTGTCTTCCGCGGACAGCGGTCCCTTCGCCAGCGCCGGCGGCTCGTCGTCGTACAATTCCGCGTCGGCTTCTTCCGGCTCCACCTTCGCTGCCTGGCCGGCCGGCGGCTCAGTCTCTTCTCCTCGCTCAGCAGCCGGCGAGCCGGCGGGCGTCACGCCCGCCTTCAGCTGCACCCGCACGCGCGCCTTGCGCGCTCCCAGCAGGCCGAACAGGCCTTTGCTGCCCTCGTCCAGCACTTCGATTTCCACGTCCTGCCGCGTCACGCCCAGTTGCCGCAGCGCCGCTTCCACCGCCTCGTCGACGGTCCGACCGACCTGCTCCACCACTCGCATCAGCGTGCCTTTTCCCCTTTCTGCGCCGCCGCGAGCTGCCGGTTGATCAGGTACTGCTGCCCCATGGACAGCAAGTTCGCGACAACCCAATACAACACCAAGCCCGCGGCAAACTGCGCGCTGATGTAGACGAAAAACAGGGGCATGATGATCATCAACGCCCGCTGACTCGGATCCGAGGGGGCCGCGAGCCGCATCTGCCCGTACGTGGTCACGCCGGACAAGATCGGCAGCAAATACCACGTTTCGGCGTGGTTGGCCCGGGTCAAGTCCCAAAGGAGAAAGCGGGGATCCATGTCCGGGAAGAGACCGGTCAGATCGCGCAGGACGAAGAAAAGCGCGTACAAAATGGGCAGCTGGATTAGCATGGGAAGGCAGCCGCCCATCGGATTGATCTTATGCTCCTGATACAGCTCGACCAGCTTTTGCTGGTATTGCTCCGGCTTGTCCTTGTACTTCTTGCGCAGCTCGTCGAGTTTGGGCTGCAGTTCCCGCATCGCGGCCAGCGACTTGCTCTGGCTGAGCGTCAACGGGTGCAACGCCAGCCGAATGACGACCGTCAGCAAAATGACGCCCAGTCCGAGGCTTCCGGTGAGACGGGCGAAGAACCCGAGGATTTGCCCGATAATGTCGGTCAGGAAACTAAACAAGCGCTATCCGCCCCCACTTTCGCCAGCATCTAGGGTACCGGATCGTAGCCGCCGGGATGCCAAGGATGGCATTTGCTGAGCCGGCGGATGGTCAGCCAGCTCCCCCGCAGCACGCCATGCCGGGCCAACGCTTCCGCCGCGTACGAGGAGCACGTAGGATAAAACCGACACCGGGGCGGAAACAACGGCGAAATGAACTTCTGATAAAACCGGATCGCTCCGATGAGAGCCGCCCGCAGCACGACGTCATCGGACTCCCTCTTCGCCGCTCGAGGGCTCCGCCTGCAACAGCCCGGCTTGCGCAAGCAGCTCACCCAATGCGGCGTGGATCTTGTGAAAATCCGCCTCTCGCGCGGCGACCCGGGCGGACACCACCAGGTGCACTCCCGGGACCAGCTTCGGGAAGTGGGCCCGCATGCTCTCCCGCAGCCACCGCTTGACGCGATTGCGGACCACGGCCTTCCCCAATTTCTTGCTGACGGAAAAGCCGACCCGCGTCACGCCGTCGGGCGCGCTCAAGGCGTGCAGCACCGCCAAACGGTTCTTCCGCACGATTCCCTGCTCGTAGACGCGCTGGAAATCCTGCGGGCGCTTCAGGCGCTCCAACGGCTTACACCGCCAGGCGATGCCGCCCTTTCGCCCGTCGACGCTTTAGGACCCGCCGGCCTCCCGGGGTCGACATTCTCTTCAAGAAACCGTGCGTACGGCGATATCTGCGCCGATTCGGCTGATACGTCCGCTTCACACCGTTCACCCTTCCCGAAAACTGGATCGATTATAGAGCACGCCTTGACGAAGCGTCAAGCGCGGCGCCTTCACGCCGACCCCGGCCCCGCCCCCCAAAAAATTTTTCACCGGAATCCTGTGGATAACTGTGTGGACAACTGCCGCTGCACACCATCGCGGAATCCGCCGCGTCCCCACAAAATCGGCATCGCGCTGACGCGATCCCGGAAAAGCCGCGTCGGAAGCGCAAAATCCGAACCCCGCCGACGCGCGGAAATCGACGCGACGAAGCTAAAACGCCACCTTCGCGGTTGTGGACAACTTGTGGACGACGATTCCCCCAGCTTGTGGGGACTAAACGCCGGAAATACGCTTCCCATGCGCCCTCGGCTTGTGGATAACTTGTGGAAAGCGGCGCCGGCCGCCTCCCGGACCCGGGGCAGGATCTCCACCGGACCAGCCAGAATAGACGTTCCTACACGACACGACCATGCGACCAACCCGCGCGAAGGAGGCGGCGCAGGCCCCTGCGGTTGTGCCTGCACACCCCATGCTTGAGCAACTGACACCGCTCTGGTCTGAAACCGTACAACGTTTGCTCCAACAAACCAACGACGAAAGCTTGGCCGCGTGGATGAAAGACGCGCGCCCGGTCGCGGTCGACGACGGGTGCCTGGTCGTACAGGTGCCCAACAAGTTTACGCGCGACTGGGTCAGCATGCGCTACGGCGAAGCTATCCGCAACACTTTGCAGGAACTGTCCGGAGCAGCGCGGGACGTGCGCTTCGTCGTGCCGGGGGCGAGCGCGGATCCGGAACCGCCCGCCGTGCGAGAGGGGGTAGGCGCGCCCGCCCTCGGTGCCTTCGGGCCCAAGGAAGCGGCGTGGACGCAGGCGCCTGCCGGCGTCTCGCGAGAGCCGGCTCCTCCGCCGCAAAACTTGAATCCGCGCTACACGTTCGACAGCTTCGTCGTCGGGCCGAGCAACCGCTTCGCCCACGCCGCCTGCTTGGCGGTGGCCGAAGCGCCGGCGGAAGCCTACAATCCGCTGTTCATTTACGGCGGCGTCGGTTTGGGCAAGACGCACCTGATGCAGGCCATCGCCCATCACAGCTACAAGGCCGACCCGACCAGGCGCATCGTGTACGTCTCGTCGGAGACGTTCACCAACGAGCTGATCAACGCGCTCCAGCACAAGTGCATGCCGGCGTTCCGTGCCAAGTACCGGTCCGTCGACATTCTGCTCATCGACGACATCCAGTTCATTGCCGGCAAGGAGAGCACGCAGGAAGAATTTTTCCATACTTTCAACGCGCTCTTCGAGGTCAACAAGCAGATCGTCATCTCCAGCGACCGGCCGCCGCGCGACATTCCGCATCTGGAGGAGCGCTTGCGCTCGCGATTCGAGTGGGGCTTGGCCGCGGACATCCAACCGCCGGATTTCGAGACGCGCACCGCAATTATTCGGAAGAAGGCGGCCGACGAAGGGCTGCAAGTCTCCAACGACGTCCTCATCTACATCGCGCAGGTGGCCCAGTCCAACATCCGCGAGCTGGAGGGCGCGCTGACGCGCGTCGTCGCGTACGCGCGCACCGTGGGCAAGCCGCTGACGGTCGAGCTGGCCGCTGAAGCGCTGCGGGACTTTCTCGCCGCGCAAAAACCGCAGCCCATCTCGATCGCGACCATTCAGCAGTGCGTAGCGCGCTATTTCGGCCTGCGGGTCTCAGACTTGACGTCCCGCACGCGCTCGCGCAACGTGGCTTTTCCGCGCCAAATCGCGATGTACCTGGCCCGTACGATGACGGACCTGTCGCTGCCGGCCATCGGCGAAGAGTTCGGCGGCCGGGACCATACGACGGTGCTGCACGGCTACGAGAAAGTGCGCGAGCAGCTGGCGGTGGACCGCAGCCTGGCCGCGACGATAGAGGAGCTCAAGCAAATGATCACGAACAGTGGATAACGGTGTGCATGACCTGGGCACAACTTCTGGATGGCCCGTGGATCATGCTAAGCACGCCGCGCGTTGTGGGGACGCTGTGGAAAGAGAATCCACGGCGGCCCACAAGTTTTCCTCAGCGCCAAACGCAGCAGCCAAGCGGTTTTTCGGGGTTATCCCCAGAGTGCACAGCGTCTACTGTTACGACGGCTCAACAACCAATTTTGATGAATTTCTTAGCAGCTTTAAGGAGTGGCGTGAGCAATGCGTTTCGTCTGCAGCCGAGAAGAACTCGTCCAGGCCATCAGCACCGTGGAGCGCGCGGTGCCGACGCGCGACGTGGACGATTCTCTGAAGGGCATCCTGCTGGAAGCTCACGCGGACCATCTGCAGCTGACGGCGTTCGACTTGCAGCTCGGCATCGAGTGCACGGCCGCCGCGGAAGTCGCGCGACAGGGTGCGGTCATGGTCGATGCTCGGCTGTTCAGTCAGCTCACGCGCAAGCTGCCGGGGCAGCAGGTCGAATTTGTGCTGGAGCCCGGCGCGGGCGCCGCGACGGTGCGGTCCGGCCGCGCCGAGTTCACCATCCACACGCGCGACGCGTCGAGCTTCCCGAAGTTGCCCGAGCCGGTGGGGGACGTGGCCTGGACGATTCAGCAGTCGCTGCTGCGCGAAATGATTCGCCAAACCGTGTTCGCCGCCGCGGTGGACGACCACCGTTCGTATCTGAACGGCGTCTTGTTCGAAGTGATGGGGGATCAGCTCAACTTGGTGGCGACGGACACCAACCGCCTGGCGTACCGTACGGGGAAGCTGGTCGCGCCCGCGCCGATGCACCGGGCGCTGGTGCCGGCCAGGGCGGCGCAGGAGCTGGCTCGCATCATCCCGGCCGACGCCGAGGGCTTGGCGGAAGTCTTGGTGACCGAGCGGCAAATTTCCTTCCGCCTCGACGGCGTGCGGCTCGTCTCGCGGCTTTTGGAGGGGCAGTTCCCCAACTACCGCCAGGTGTTGCCGCAAAAGCAACCGGTTAATATCGTGGTCAACCGCGACGCGTTGGCGGCGGCCGTGGAGCGTGCGTCGGTGCTGGCGCGCACGGGGCCGGCCGTGGTTATCATCGAAGTCAAGAACCAGACGCTGACGCTGCGGGCGCGGGAGACCGATGTCGGGCAGTCCCAGGAGCAGATCGACATCGTCCAGGAAGGAGAAGACGGCGTCAATTCGTACCAGGCCCGCTTCATCTTGGACGTGCTGCGGGCTTACGACGGAGAAGCGCTGCGCATCTCCTTCGCCGAAGGCGACGTACCCGCGTCGTTCAGGCCGGTGGACAACGACGACTACCTTTGCTTGATCATGCCGGTGCGACTGAGTTGAGCACGTCTGACCGCGTCCTGATCCAGCGGCTGCTGCTGGTCGATTTCCGCAACTATCGTCACGTCGATTGGACTCCGGGCGCGTCGGTCAACGTCTTGATCGGGCGGAACGCCCAGGGCAAGACGAACCTGCTGGAGAGCATCCTGTTTCTTGGCTTGGGCAAGTCGCCGCGCACCGGCCGCGACGCCGAGCTGATCCGGTGGGGATGCGAAGCGGCGTCGGCGGCCGCGGTGGTGTTGCGGGGCGACATCAGCGGCCGGCTCCAGATCGTGCTGCGGACCGACGCGCCTAAGCGCGTGACATGGAACGACAATCCGCTGCGCCCGCGCGACGCGCTGGGCATCCTGAGCACCGTCAGCTTTTTCCCGGATGATCTCTACCTTGTCAAAGGCGGTCCGGCCGAGCGGCGCCGCTTGCTGGATGTGCTGCTCTGCCAAGCCGACGCGCGATACGCGCGGCATCTCATTCGACTGCAGCGGATCCTGCGCCAGCGCAATTTGCAGCTAAGAGCTCTGCCCGCGCCGCACGGCGACGACATGCTCGTTGTCTGGAACCAGCAGCTTGTCGAGGAAGCGGCGCCTATCATGGCGCGGCGGGCCGAAGCCGTGCGCCGTTTGGGCGAAACGGCGGCCGCCTTTCACCGCCGCATCACCGCAGGCCGCGAAGAGCTGCGCCTCGTGTATAAGCCGTTTTTCGCCGGCGAGCAAGACGAGCCCGACGCCGCCTGGGAAAGCGCGGAGGCGATGGCCCGGCTCATCAGCCGGGCGGCGGCGCGGCTGGAGGCGGAAGAGCGGCGGCGCGGCGTCACGCTGGTGGGACCGCAGCGCGACGACGTGCGCATTTTCATCAACGGCGCCGATGCGCGCACCTTCGCGTCCCAAGGGCAGCAGCGCACGGCAGTGCTGGCGCTGAAGCTGGCGGAGCTCGAGTTTCTGCGGGAGGAGACGGGGGAATATCCCGTTCTCCTGCTGGACGACGTGCTCTCCGAGCTCGACGGCGCCCGGCGCGCCTTCCTGCTGGAGACCGTAGCGGGCAACGTGCAGACCTTTATCACCACGGCCCAGCCGGAGCCGCTGCCCGAGAAGCTGCTGGTCGAGGCCCGCGTTTTCCGCGTGCACCAAGGCACCATTGCTCCCGTCTGAATCTATTTCCCGGGAAATGACGACGCGTACCGCGAAAGTGGGGAAGCGGCTTGCCGCCGCCCATGGCGGCAAGACCGTTGTGCTATAATAGCGGAGAGTTTGGGTCGTGGAAACGGAGGTCCCCCCTGTGGACAAGGAGCGGATGCGACAGGCCTACGGGGCCGAGCACATTCAGGTTCTCGAAGGTCTCGAAGCCGTTCGGCGCCGCCCGGGCATGTACATCGGCAGCACCGATGAGCGGGGCCTGCACCACTTGGTGGCCGAAGTGGTGGACAACAGCATCGACGAAGCCATGGCGGGCTTCGCCGACCGGGTGGACGTCATCATTCATCGCGACGGCTCGATCTCGGTCATCGACAACGGCCGCGGCATCCCCGTGGGCATTCACGCCCAAACCGGCCGTCCGGCGGTGGAGACGGTGCTGACGACGCTCCACGCCGGCGGCAAGTTCAGCGACGAAGGCGGCTACAAAGTGTCGGGCGGCTTGCACGGCGTGGGCGTGTCTGTCGTCAACGCCTTGTCCGAGTGGCTGGAGGTCGAGGTGAAGCGGGAAGGGTACGTGTTCACCCAGCGCTTCGCCCGGGGCAAGCCGGTGACGGAGCTGCAGCGCGGCGAGCCCACCGACGAGACGGGCACCCGCGTCACTTTCAAGCCCGACCCGCAAATCTTCGAAACGGTCGAATTCAAAGCGGACATCATCGCGCAGCGCCTGCAGGAGCTGGCGTACTTGAACAAAGGCGTCACGTTGACGCTCACCGACGAACGCGACGGGCGCCGCGAGGAATACCACTTTGAAGGCGGCATCAGCGCCTTCGTTCAGCACTTGAACGCTAACAAGAAGCCCCTCCATCCGCAGGTGATCTACATCGAGCGCGTCGTCGGCGATACGCAGGTGGAGGTCGCCATTCAGTACAACGAAGGCTACAACGAGACCGTCTATTCGTTCGCCAACAACATTCATACCACCGAAGGCGGCACCCACCTGAGCGGTTTCCGTTCCGCGCTGACGCGCACCATCAACGACTACGCCCGCAAGAACAACTTGCTGAAAGACAATGAAGACAACTTGACGGGCGACGACGTGCGCGAAGGCCTCACGGCGGTCATCAGCGTCAAAGTGCGCGAGCCGCAGTTTGAAGGGCAAACCAAGACGAAGCTGGGCAACTCGGACGTGCGCGGCACGGTGGAATCGGTGGTCGCCGAGGGCCTGGCGCTTTTCTTCGAAGAAAACCCGAAAGACGCGCGCCGCATCGTCGAGAAGGCCATCCAAGCGGCGCGGGCGCGGGAGGCGGCGCGCCGGGCGCGCGATCTGACCCGGCGGAAGAACGCGCTGGACGACATGTCGCTGCCGGGGAAGCTGGCGGACTGCACGCTGACGGATCCGGACCAGTGCGAGCTCTTCATCGTCGAGGGCGACTCGGCGGGCGGCACGGCCAAGCAGGGAAGAGACCGCCGGTTCCAGGCCATCATGCCGCTGCGCGGCAAGATCCTGAACGTCGAAAAAGCGCGCCTGGACAAGATTTTGAACAACGAAGAGATTCGCGCCATGATCACGGCGCTCGGGACCGGCATCGGCGACGAGTGCGACGTGGAAAAGCGCCGCTACGGCAAAGTCATCATCATGTCCGTCGACGGCGACGAGCTGGCGTTCGTCCGGGACGCCAAAGGTATGGTCCGCTGCGTCAAGATCGGCGATTTCATCGACGCTTGCCTCGACGGCCGCCTGGATTACCGCCGGTTTGAGGTGCTTTGCTTCGGCCTGGAGGACCATCGCTGCGCGTTCCGGCCCATCAAGAACGTCATCCGGCACCCGCTGACGGAAAAGCTGTACGAGATCCGCACAGCCTGCGGCCGCACCGTGCGCGTCACCTCGTCGCACAGCGTGTTCGTTTGGGAAAACGGCACCAAGGTGCTGAAGCGCGGCGATGAAATCCGGCCCGGCGACTGGGTGCTGGCGCCGGCGCGGCTGCCGCTGGCTGGCCGGAGCGCCGCGCTGCCGGAGCTGCGTTTCAGCGCCATGCCGTCCGGACGGGCCGGCATCGCCCGGGTGCGCCCCGCCAAGCGGCGGCGGGAGCTCTTTCTCCAGCACGCGCTATCGCTGGGCGCGGCGCGACGCGAAGAAGCAGGCTCCGCCGGCGGGACCGGCTCGGTGGACCAGACCACGGCGGCCCTGCTGGCGGAGACGGGGTTCGACGTGTTCAGTTCCACCGCGTCGTGGGACGGCGGTGAGCGCATCCCGGACGTCATCTTCAATTTGCCGCCGGCGCAACAGCGGCAGTACCTGGAAAAGTATTGCCCGCGCAAGCGCAGCGGCAGCGGCCGGCTCGTGCTGCGCACCAAGTCGAAAGACGTGGCGGGCCAGCTCGCGTACTTGCTGCTCGCGCAGAATATGCACGTCCAGATTTTGCACGGGCGCGACGAGAAACGCGACGTCCGGCTCTACTGGGTCATCGGCACGAAGGCCCGCCGGGCCGCGGACGGTCCGGGCGGCGACTTGACGGCGCTGCGGGTGGTGTCCGTCCGGGAAGTGGAGCCGACCCGCGGGTACGTATACGACTTTTCCGTGGAGACCGATGAAAACTTCATCGCCGGACTCGGCGGCATCTGCTGCCACAACACCGATGCCGACGTGGACGGCGCCCACATCCGCACGCTACTGCTGACGTTCTTCTACCGCTTTATGCGGCCGCTGCTGGAGGGCGGCCACGTGTACATCGCGTTGCCGCCGTTGTACGGGGTGCGCAAAGGCAACGAGGTGTACTACGCGTTCAGCGACGAGGAGCTTGAGCAGCTGCTGGAGCGCCTCGGCCGCCAGGGCGTCACGGTGCAGCGGTACAAGGGCTTGGGCGAGATGAACGCCGAGCAGCTGTGGGAGACGACGATGAATCCCGCCACGCGCACCATTCGCCAGCTGCGGCTGGAGGACGCCAAGCTGGCGGACGAGATCTTTACGATTTTGATGGGCGAAAACGTCGAGCCGCGGCGCGAGTTTATCCAGGCGCACGCGAAAGAAGTGCAAAATCTCGACATTTAAGGGGTCGCAGCGATGGCCATCGAGTTCGCGGAAGGTCGCGTCGTTCCGATTCACGTTGCCGACGAAATGAAGCGCTCGTATCTCGACTACGCGATGAGCGTCATCGTCGACCGGGCGCTGCCGGACGTGCGCGACGGGCTCAAACCCGTGCAGCGGCGCATTTTGTACGCCATGGACGAGCTGGGCGTCCGCCCGGACCGGCCGCACCGCAAGTCGGCCCGCATCGTCGGCGACGTCATGGGTAAGTACCACCCCCACGGCGACGCGGCCATCTACGACGCCATGGTGCGCATGGCGCAGGACTTTTCGTACCGGTACCCGCTGGTGGATGGCCACGGCAACTTCGGCAGCGTGGACGGCGACCCGCCGGCGGCCATGCGCTACACCGAGGCGCGCCTGTCCCGCATCGCGATGGAGATGCTGCGGGACATCGACAAAGAGACCGTCGACTTCATGCCCAACTTCGACGACTCGCTGCAGCAGCCGGTCGTGCTGCCATCCCGCATCCCGAACCTGCTCGTCAACGGCGCGTCGGGCATCGCGGTCGGCATGGCCACGAACATCCCGCCGCACAATCTGGGCGAAATAATCGACGGGCTCGTCATGCTCATCGACAACCCCGACGCGACCATCGAGCAGCTGATGACCGTCATCCGCGGCCCCGACTTTCCTACCGGCGCGCAAATCCTGGGCCGCGACGGCATCAAAGAAGCCTACAAGACCGGGCGCGGGCGCATCAAAGTGCGCGGCAAGGCCCGCATCGAGCAGCTGGCCAACGGACGCCAGCGCATCGTCATCACCGAGCTGCCGTTCCAGGTCAACAAGGCGAACCTGATTGCGAAAATCGCCGAGCTGCACCGGGACAAAGTGATAGACGGCATCAGCGACTTGCGGGACGAGTCGGACCGCAACGGCATGCGCATCGTCATCGAGCTGCGCCGGGACGCCAACGCGCGCGTTGTTTTGAACCGGCTGTACCGGCATACGCAACTGGAGACGACGTTCGGCGTCATCATGCTGGCGCTGGTGGACGGCGAGCCCCGCATCCTGACGCTGAAGGACGCGCTGGTGCATTACCTGAAGCACCAGGAAGAAGTCATCATCCGGCGCACCCGCTACGATCTGCGCAAGGCCGAAGAGCGCGCCCATATTTTGGAAGGCCTCCGCATCGCGCTGGACCACATCGACGAAATCATCGCCCTCATTCGCTCCTCCAAGACCGACGCCGAGGCCAAACAGGGCCTCATGGAGCGGTTCGGCCTTACGGAGAAGCAGGCGGTCGCCATCTTGGACATGCAGCTGCGCCGCCTGACGGGGCTTGAGCGCGAGAAGATCGAGGCCGAGTACCAGGAGCTCCTGAAGACCATCGCCCGGCTGCGCGAAATTCTCGGCGACATCCGCAAGGTCTACGAAGTGATCCGGACCGAGTTGCTCGAGATTAAGGAGAAGTACGCGGACGAGCGGCGGACAGAAATCGTGGCCACGGCCGACGAGATCGAGGAAGAAGACTTGATCGCCGACGAAGACGTCGTCATCACGATGACGCACTACGGCTACATCAAGCGCCTGCCGACGACCGCGTACCGCCCGCAGCGCCGGGGCGGCCGCGGCGTGGCGGCCATGGGAACGCGGGAAGACGACTTCGTCGAGCACCTGTTCGTGACCAGCACCCACAGCTACATCCTGTTCTTCAGCAACAAGGGGAAAGTGTACCGGGTGAAAGGGTACGACATCCCCGAGGTGGGCCGCACGGCGCGCGGCACCGCGATTGTCAACTTGATCGACTTGCCGCGGGATGAGCGGGTCCAGACGGCCATTCCGATTCGGAGCTACGAGGGCGACTATTACCTGGTCATGGCCACCAAGAAGGGCGTCATCAAGAAGACGCCGCTGGCCGAGTACGACAGCCCCCGCAATGGCCTCATCGGCATTACCCTGGACGAGGACGACGAGCTGGTGGGCGTGCGGCTCACCGACGGCAACGAGCACATCCTGCTGGTCACGGCGCAGGGCCAGGCCATTCGCTTCCCCGAGGATACCGTCCGGCCCATGGGGCGGGCGGCCCGGGGCGTGCTTGGCGTGCGGCTCGAGGAAGGCGACTACGTCGTCGCCATGGACGTCGTGCGGCCGGGCGCGGACTTGCTGGTCGTCACCGAACTCGGCTACGGCAAGCGCACGCCGCTGGAAGAATACCGCGTGACCAACCGCGGCGGCAAGGGCATCCGCACGCTGCAAGTGACCCGCCGCAACGGGCTCGTCGCCGCCGCCAGCGTCGTGCGCGACGGCGAGGAAGTGATGATCATCAGCGCGGAGGGCATCATGATCCGCATGAAAGTCGACGACATTTCCCGCCAGGGCCGCGCGACGCAAGGCGTGCGCCTCATGCGGCTCGGCGACGCGGACAAAGTGGTGGCCGTCGCGCACATCAAGAGCAAAGACGAAGACGACGAAGGGGAAGGCGGGGAGGAGTAGCCTGCCGCCAGCGCCCGGCCGGCGCGCCGCCCGCGGCGATTGACGCTAGGCCGGGCGTTGTGATATCATGACGCGGCCAGGGGCTTATAGCTCAGTTGGTTAGAGCGCACCCCTGATAAGGGTGAGGTCGGTGGTTCGAATCCACCTAAGCCCACCAGAACGGGGCCGTAGCTCAGTTGGGAGAGCGCCTGCTTTGCAAGCAGGAGGTCGGCGGTTCGAACCCGCTCGGCTCCACCACTCGACGCCTGCGGACGGTTCGTCCGGCAGGTGCTTTTTTTGTGCCCGCGCCCGGCCAGGGAACCGGCACGTCAGGTCGAAAAATTCGCCCATAGTGGAGAAATCGCGAAGGGCCGCAACGCTCGCTTGACAAGGAGGCCGGACGTACCGTGAGATGGCTGCGGGCAATCGGCAAGCTGCTTTTGACGCTGCTGGGGCTGGTCTTGGCGGCCGGCGCGGTCAGCGCGGCGCTCAGCCCGCCGCGAGGGGGCAGGCCGCTGGCCGAAAGGCTGAACGTGCCTTACCGCGCCGTCATCGCGCACCGGGGCGCGTCGGCGCTGGCGCCGGAGTCCACGGCGCCGGCGTACCTGCTGGCGCGGGAGATGGGCGTCGATTATCTGGAGGCGGACCTGCAGCGCACGGCGGACGGCGTCATCGTCGTCTTCCATGACGATACGCTGGCCGACAAGACCAACGTGGCGCAAGTCTTTCCGGGACGCGAGAACGATCCCATCGACACGTTCACGTACGAAGAGCTGCTGCAGCTGGACGCCGGCAGCTGGTTCAACACGGCGTATCCTGACCGCGCGCGTCCGTCGTTTGCGGGTCTGCGCATCTTGACGCTGGAAGAGCTCATCGCAATCGCCCTGGCGGATGAAGACGGGCCCGGCCTATATCTGGAGACGAAATCCGCCCATCGGCATGGCGGCTACGAGGAAGAGATCGTGCGCGTGCTGCGGGAGGCGGGCCTCATCGACGCGAACGGCAATCCCGCCGGCGCGGCGGAAGGGCGGGCGCGGGTCGTCTTCCAGTCCTTCTATCCGGAAAGCTTGGCCGCGCTGCAGCGGCTGGCGCCCGGCGTGCCGCGGGTGCTTCTTGTAAGCAGCGAAATCGAGGCGGAGCAAGGCTGGTCCCGCGTTCTAGGCACAGCGTCGGCCCAAGCCCACGGCGTCGGGCCCATCGGCTATCTCGCGTGGCCCTGGAACGTCGGCGCCGCGCACCGGGCCGGCCTCATCGTGCACCCGTACGTCATCAACGTACCGTGGCAGATGCGGCTGTTGTCGTACTTCGGCGCCGACGGCATTTTCACCGACGCGCCCCACATCGCGCTGCCGGTCTACGCCGGGAAAGAAGCCCCGGACGTGGAAGCGCTTTTCCGGGCCATCGGCTATTGACGAAGCGGGCGCCGGTCCGGGCAGGGGAAGGACCGTTCGCGGGGAAATAAACGGCGCGTCACTACTTGGTTCATCGGGTGAACGAGCTTGCGATCCGCGTGGACTGTTCGGCTCTTGCGCGCGCTGGCGCTGGGAGCGGCCTTGGCGGCCGGCACGGGCGTCTTGCTCGCGGTGCCGCCGCTGTCGTTTTTCATCTATCCGGTTTACCCGCAAGTCTACGTCGTCCACCGCGTGGTCAGCCTGGCCATGGCCGTTCCGTTCGTCTTCGTCTTGCTCACGCACGGGGTCTTGGCCTGGCGGGCGCGGGGCTTTTCCGGCCTCACTCGCTCGGGCCTTCTGCTGACGGCGGCGTTCCTGGCGGCGCTCGGTTCGGCCGTGTATTCCATGCTGGCGAAGGGCCGGGTGCCCGGGCTGCTGCTGGTGCACATGGGCGCCGGCATCGTCGCCCTGGTGCTCGTGTTCGTGCACGCACCGCGCTTTTGGCAGCTGGGGCGGATTCGGCGTAAGGACGCGGCAGGCGGCGGGGAAGGATAGAGCGGCCGCCTGAGGCCAGTGCTGCGATGGACGGGTGGAGGCTCGGCCGGCCCGAGCCAAGCCGCACTTGACTTAGAGCAGGTTTTGCAGCAGGAGCCGATCGCGCCGCGGCAGCGTCTCCAACCGGTGGCGCGCGCGGCGCAGCTGCGCGACGGCTTGCTCGTCGTGCACGTCGATGAGGGCCTGCGCCTCCAGCAGCGTCATGGTGACGTCCTCCAGCAGCTCGTGCTGCGTGTGGAGCGTCCACACCCGCTCGATGTGCCGCCAGCGCGTGTACACGTCGCGCACGTAATCGCCGGCGACCGTCCAGTCGCCGGCGGCCACGGCTTGCTCGGCCGCGGTCAGCGTCCGGTTCAGCTCTTCGGCCACGCTTTCCTGGGCGTGGATAAGCCAGTACACTCCCGCCGCGCCGCAAAGGGTCACGGACCAGAGGACGATGGCGATAATTTCACTAATGTAGCGCCTCACGCCAGGGACACTCCTTGCCGATCCGCCTTGGCCTGAAAGAACAGGTTGCCCTTCGTGTCCAGCGAGGCGTAGAGCACGTCGCGCGGGCTGCGGATGCCTCGCTGCGCCAGCTGGCCCAGCAACCAGTTGACGTCCAGACCCAACTGGCGCAAGTTTTGCTCGTCCACGTGACCGTCGACGATGAGCGGCGTCGGCAGCCCTTCGTATTCGGTGGCCACGCCGAGATCCGCCGGTGTCACCGGCCGCTTCTGCGACTTGGGGATCACGCTCAGCTGCCCGTTGGTCTCCAGCACCCCGAATTCAATGTCCTGCACGTCCGGATAGCCCAGCATCCGCAGCTGCTCCAGCAAGTCGTTGATCGTGTAGCGCAGCTCTTTCATCGCGTCTTCCACGATGCGGCCGTTGGCGATGACGATGGTGGGCCGGCCGCTGATGAAGGCCCGCAGGCGCATGCTCTTCATGGTGATGTACGAGATGGTGTACGAGGCCACCAGCAGGGCGAACAAGCCGACGAGGCCGTTGACCAGCGGCGTTCCCGTCGTGGCCATCGGGATCGCGGCCACGTCGGCCAGCAGAATGATGGTGACGAGCTCCGACGGTTGCAGGGTGGACACCTGGCGCTTGCCGAGAACGCGCAGGAAGAAAAGCACCGTAGTGTAGAGAATCAGGACGCGGAAGAAGACGATGAGCATGAGCGGAGCCCCCCGCCAACAGTATGGGGGCAGGGGGAAGGGCTTTATGCGCCGCCGGGGCGGAGACTTCATGGGCCGCTGGGGTGCGGAGAAAAAGAACGGCGGGCTGCAACCCGCCGCGTGGAGCCGTAAGGCACCCGGAATTGCTCGCGCCCAGCGGCGCAGACCGCCGGGGCACGGCTGCCGTCAATAATACGGCCGAATCAGCAGGTAGACAATGATGCCGGTAACGCTGACGTACAGCCAGACCGGCAGCGCCCAGCGGGCGATGCGCCGGTGTTTCGGCACTTCCATGTGCAAGCCCGAGAACAGCGTAAACAGCGCCAGCGGCACGACGGCTACCGCCAGCACGATGTGCGTGATCAAGAAGAAGTAATACACGTAGCGCAACACGCCTTCGCCGCCGTAAGGCGTCGACGGCGCCAGCGAGTGGTAGATGACATACGAAATCAGAAACAGCGTCGAGGCCGCCACGGCGCACAGCATGAGACGCTTGTGCGTCTGAATCCGCTTCTTCCGGATGGCGCCGTAGGCCGCCACGAGGAACACGAACGCGGTGCCGTTGAAGATCGCGTTCATCATCGGCAAGATCTTGAGGTCGAAGCCGAGATCGACGTTTTCCCCGAAGCCCGGCAAGTACAGCAGCAAGAAGACGACCGCGATGATGACGATCGACAAGACAATCAGCGCCGTTTGGTAACTAGGCTTCTCTTGCCGGGCCTTTTGCGGCGTGGTGGACACGGCTGCCCTGCTCACCTCCCTGTTTCCCGAACGTGCCGTCGGCTCGCCGGCAGGCGCGGGCGAACCGCGCCGCCGCTTCTAACGTTCTGACGTACCGTCGTGAAGGGCGCCGCTTACGGCCAAATGCCGTGATCCAGGTAGACGCGCGCGATCTTTTCGATGGCCAGCATGTACGCGGCCGTGCGCATGTCTTCGGCGTCCGGCCGGCGCAGCAACACTTCGCGGATCTCATTGTACGCCGTCCGCATCGTGTCGTCCAAGCCGGAGCGGACCCAGTCCAGCTCGTCGGCCGAGCGGGTCACCGCGTCCCGCAGCGCGGCCGGCACGGGCCGCCCGAGCAGCTCCTCCAGCGCCTTCACCAGCTGCAGCCCGCGCAGTTCCTCCCAGCGGCGCTCCAGCCGCCCGAAGCGGATGTGCGACAAGTTCTTGATCCACTCGAAATACGACACCGTAACGCCGCCCGCGTTGGCGTACAAGTCCGGAATAACGAACACGCCGCGCCGGCGCAAGATCTCGTCGGCCTCGTACGTCGTGGGCCCGTTGGCGCCCTCGAGGATGACGCGGGCTTTGATGCGCGGCGCGTTTTCCGCCGTGATCTGGCCCTCGCGCGCCGCCGGGATGAGCACGTCGCAGTCCGCCTCCAGCACCGCGGCGCCGTCCTCCACGTACTTCGCGCCGGGGAACCCTCGTACGCCGCCGTGGGTGACGAAGTGCTGCCGGACCGCCTCCACGTCCAGGCCGTTCTCGTCGATGAGGGCGCCGTCGCGCTCGATGATGGCCACAATCTTCGCGCCGTCTTCCTCTTTCAGGAACTTGGCCACGTGATAGCCCACGTTGCCCAAGCCTTGCACGATGATGCGCTTGCCCTCGATGCCCCCGTCCAGCCCCGCTTTCCTCACATCGTCGGGATGGCGGAAAAACTCGCGCAAGGCGTACTGCAGGCCGCGCCCCGTCGCTTCGTGGCGTCCGGCGATGCCGCCGGCCTCGGGCCGCTTGCCCGTCACGATGCCGAGCGCGTTCGGATCTTCGGGGTGAAGCGTCTTGTACACGTCCACGAACCAGCCCATCTCGCGCGGGCCCGTGCCCATGTCCGGTCCGGGCACATCGATGGCTGGGCTCAAGCGCGCCTTGCGGATCAGCTCGGCCGCGAAGCGCCGCGTGATGCGCTCCAGCTCCTCCTCCGTATACTGGCGCGGGTCGATTTCCAGCGCGCCTTTCGCCCCGCCGAAGGGCACGTCGACCACCGCGCACTTGTACGACATGAGCGCCGCCAGCGCTTCCACTTCCTCCTGGCTCACGTCCGGCGCGTAGCGGATGCCGCCTTTCGTCGGGAGCCAGTGCTGGCTGTGGACGGCTCGCCAGCCGCGGAACGTCCGGTACTCGCCCCGGATCCAGACGGGAAAGCGCACCTCGTACACGACTTGGCACCTGCGCAGGTAGTCGGCCAGACCCGGGGGGAGGTCGAGCTTGGCCGTCGCCCGCGTAATCATCCGATCGACCGACTGCAGGAACGTGGATGCCATCGCCGATCCCTGCGCCTCCGATTCGACGTTGTTGTTCTCGTTCCTTCGCGCTTGCAAGCGCTTCCGGCGGCGGCGCGTTGCCGCCTTGCACGCCCCCGGGACAGCCGCGGCCGCCGGAACCGGCGAAGACGAAGGCCACAGTCAGCAAGGAGAGGGGCGGCGAAGGCCCGCTGCGACGTCGTTCGACGTGTGCGGCGCCTCCTTGCGACAAGAACCTAGCTCTTTGCGACAAAAAGTTAGCAATCGTGCACTGCGTTAGCTTCTGCGCACGGCACGAAGTTCCTTGCCGGAAAATCTAGATGATGGGGAAAATGACATGCGCGGAGGGACGGGTCGCCAAGGTGCCGCCTTTAGCGCAGCGCCACGACGCGGCCTTTGCCGGAGTCGTCCAGCGCCAGTTCCATAAAGCAAGTGCCGGCGTGTTCCGCCAGCAGCCGCTGCACGCGCTGGGCGAACGGGTCGTCCAGGATGAGCCGCACCTCGTAGATTTTGCCGTCCAGATAGCACAGGCCCCACTCGGGCCCCAGTACGAGCACTTCCACCATGGCTCGTTCCGCCTTTCCGGCTGTCATGCGCGAATCGATTCTCGGCGCGTCGCGCCCGTTCCTCTGGAATGTGTACCCTGACGGGGAGAGGTCGGCGCGGCAAAGGAGTATATTTTATACAACTTATACAACGCGAAGGCGACGTAGGAGGCGGACTCCGTGGATCAAACCGTGGAGGCCAGGGCGAAAGAGCTGGCCGAAGCCATCAAGCGAACCGAAGCGTACAGGGAGTGGGTGAAAGCTAGGGACGAGCTGCGCCAGCATTACGCGGCACAGGTGATGCTGCGCAACTTGCACGAGGCGCAGCTGGAGCTCATGCGCAAGATCCAGGCGGGCGAAGCCATCGGGCCCGAGGACGAAGAGCGCTGGCAGCGCACTGCGGAACTGGTGGCCTACAACCCGTACGTCTCCGCCGTGCTGCGCGCGGAGCAGGCGATGGCGGAGCTTATCGCCGAGGTGAACGAGGCCATCGCCCGGGAGCTGGGGCTGGCCGGCGAAGACTCGACCAGGCGCGGCGACGACAACCCGCCGCCGGCGCGCGGCAAGCTCTGGGTTCCGGGTCAGCCATAGGCGCCGAGAAGCAGGCGGCGAAAGGAGTGGCGAGGGCCGCAGCGAATATAGGCACATATTCCGAGCCGAGAGGAGCTGAGCTGAGTTGAGCGAGACGAAGATTGTGTTGCCGGAGCGGGACATTCCTCGGCAGTGGTACAACATCGCGGCCGATTTGAGCACCCCCCTGCGGCCCCCGCTGCACCCGGTCACCAAGCAGCCGGTTCGTCCCGAAGATCTGGCGCCGCTGTTTCCTATGGCTCTCATCGAGCAAGAGATGAGCGCGCAGCGCTGGATCGACATTCCGGAAGAGATCATCGACGTGTATCGCTTGTGGCGGCCGACGCCGCTCTACCGGGCGCGCCGCCTGGAGCAGGCGCTGGGAACTCCGGCCAAGATTTACTACAAGTACGAAGGCGTGAGTCCGGCGGGCAGTCATAAGCCCAACACCGCCGTCGTGCAGGCCTATTACAACAAGAAGGAAGGCGTGCGCCGGCTGGCCACGGAGACGGGCGCGGGCCAGTGGGGCAGCGCGCTGAGCCTGGCGTGCCGGCTGTTCGGCCTCGAGTGCACCGTTTACATGGTGAAAATCAGCTACGAGCAGAAGCCGTATCGCCGCTCGCTCATGCAGGTGTGGGGCGCGGAGGTCATCCCGAGCCCTAGCCCCCGCACGCACGCGGGCCGGGCCATTCTGGAGCAGGACCCCGACTCGCCGGGGAGCCTGGGCATCGCGATCAGCGAGGCGGTGGAAGACGCGGCCAGCCACGCGGACACGAAGTACGCGCTGGGCAGCGTGCTGAACCACGTCTTGCTGCACCAGACGGTCATCGGCCTGGAAGCGAAGAAGCAACTGGAGCTGGTGGGCGACTACCCGGACGTCGTCATCGCCTGTCACGGCGGTGGCAGCAATTTCGGCGGGCTGGCGTTTCCGTTCTTGGCGGACAAGTTTGCGGGCCGTGACGTGCGGGCCGTGGCGGTGGAGCCCACCGCGTCGCCGTCGCTGACGCGGGGCCACGCGGCGTACGACTACGGCGACACCGCCGGCATGACGCCCCTGCTGTACATGTACACCTTGGGGCACCGCTTCGTTCCGCCCAGCATCCACGCGGGCGGCCTGCGCTACCACGGCGCGGCGCCGCTGGTGGCGCACTTGTACGAGCAAGGCCTGATTGAAGCCCGGGCGGTGCCGCAGCGCTCCGTCTTCGAGGCGGCGGTGCTGTTCGCCCGCACGGAAGGGATCTTGCCTGCGCCCGAATCGGCGCACGCCGTCCGCGCGGCCGTCGACGAGGCGCTGCGGGCGAAAGAGGAAGGCCGCGAGCGCACGATTCTCTTCGGCCTCAGCGGCCACGGGCACTTCGACTTGAGCGCGTACGACGCGTACTTGGCCGGCGTGCTGCAGGACCACGAGCTTCCGCAGGAGGCTATCGACGCGGCGCTGGCTCAGCTGCCCGCGGTCAACTGATCCGGCGTTGGTCGGAGGCGTCGGCACGGCAAGGGGGCGTCGTGCGCCCCCTTGTTCGCGTCGCCGGCCGCGGCCGCCGGCCGCTCAGCTTTACGGAGGGAGCGAGGACCATGCAAAGCGCGCTGGAGACGCTGCAAAGGGTGGATCCGGACGTGGCCGCAGCCATCGAGGCCGAGCGGCGGCGGCAAAACACGCACATCGAGCTCATCGCCTCGGAAAACTTCGTGAGCGAAGCGGTGCTGGCCGCGGCGGGGTCGGTGCTGACCAACAAGTACGCGGAAGGGTATCCCGGGCGCCGCTACTACGGCGGCTGCCAGTACGTAGACGTGGTGGAGCGGCTGGCCATCGAGCGGGCGAAGGCGCTGTTCAACGCCGAGCATGTCAACGTGCAGCCGCACTCGGGCTCGCAGGCCAACCAGGCCGTGTACTTTGCGGCGCTGCAGCCCGGCGACAAGGTGATGGGCATGCAGCTGTCCCACGGCGGCCATCTGACGCACGGGCACCCGGTCAACCTGTCGGGCAGCTGGTTCCGCTTCGAGCATTACGGCGTCGATCCGGAGACGGAGCAGATCGACTACGACGCGCTGTACAAGCAGGCGGAGCAGGTCCGGCCGAAAATGATCGTGGCTGGCGCCAGCGCCTACCCGCGCATCATCGACTTTGCGCGCCTTAGGGAAATTTGTGACGCGGTGGGGGCGCTGCTGTTCGTCGACATGGCGCACATCGCGGGGCTCGTGGCCGCCGGGCTGCATCCGAGCCCGATCCCGTACGCGGACTTCGTCTCGACCACGACCCACAAGACGCTCCGCGGTCCCCGCGGCGGCATGGTGTTCTGCAAGGCCCAGTACGCCAAAGCGCTGGACCGGGCCGTGTTCCCCGGTGTCCAGGGCGGGCCGCTCATGCACATCATCGCCGCCAAGGCGGTGGCGCTCAAGGAGGCGTCGACGCCGGAGTTCAAGGAGTACCAGCGGCGGGTGCTGGAGAACGCGCGCACGCTGGCGAGCGCGCTGCAGCGGCGGGGCTTCCGCATCGTCTCGGGCGGCACCGACACGCACTTGCTGCTGGTGGACGTCAAGTCGTCCCGCGGCTTGACGGGTCAGGCCGCGGAGAAAATACTGGACGCCGTGGGCATCACGGTCAACAAAAACACTATTCCGTACGACCCCGAGCCTCCGGCGGTGACTAGCGGCCTGCGGTTGGGGACGCCGGCGGCCACCACGCGGGGCATGACCGCGGCCGACATGGAGGAGATCGCCGCGATCATCGACGACGTGCTGTCCGCGCCCGAGGATCAGGCGGTGCTGGAGTCCGCCCGGAGGCGGGTGCGGGCGCTGTGCGAGAAGTACCCGCTGTACGGCGGGTTGTGAGCCTTTTCTCCATCGTGTATCGTGGAAATAAAGAACGGGGAAGCAAGTCGCAGCAGGGAGGCAATCGTCTTGCTAGATATCAAGCTCATCCGTGAACGGCCGGACTACGTCCGCGAGGCGATGCGCCGCCGGGGTGAGTCGGCGCCCATCGACGAGGTGCTGGAGCTGGACGCCCGGCGCCGGGCGCTCGTCACGGAAGTGGAGCAGCTGAGGTCGCGGCGCAACGAGGCGTCGGAGCAGGTGGCGCGCCTGAAGCGCGAAGGCGGCAGCGAAGAGGAAGCTTCTCGTCTGATTGAGGAGATGCGCATCGTCGGCGACAAGATTAAAGCGCTGGAAGACGAAGTGCGCGACGTCGACGCCCGCCTGCGCGACCTGCTGCTGTCGATCCCCAACATCCCGCACGAATCGGTGCCGTACGGCGAAAGCGAAGCGGACAACGTCGAAGTGCGCCGCTGGGGCACGCCCCGGGAATTCAGCTTCGAGCCCAAGCCCCACTGGGAAATCGGCGCGAAGTTGGGGATTTTGGACTTCGAGCGGGCGGCGAAGATTGCCGGGTCCCGCTTCGTCGTCTACAAGGGCCTGGGTGCGCGCCTGGAGCGGGCGCTGATCAACTTCATGATCGACGTGCACGTGAACGAGCACGGCTACACCGAAATCTGGCCCCCGTATCTGGTGAACGCAGCGTCCATGATCGGCACGGGGCAGCTGCCCAAGTTCGCGGAGGACATGTTCAAAGTGGAAGGCGACGACTACTACTTGATCCCGACCGCGGAAGTGCCGGTCACCAACCTGCACCGGGACGAGATCTTGTCCGCTGACGAGCTGCCCAAGTATTACGTGGCCTACTCGGCTTGCTTCCGCGCCGAGGCGGGGTCGCACGGCCGCGACACGCGCGGGCTCATTCGCCAGCACCAGTTCGACAAGGTGGAGCTGGTGAAGTTCGTCCGGCCGGAGACGTCCTACGAGGAGCTGGAGAAGCTTGTGGCGGACGCGGAAGACATCTTGCGGCGGCTGGGGCTGCCGTACCGGGTCACGATGATGTGCACCGCAGACGTGGGCTTTGCCGCCGCGAAGAAGTACGACCCCGAAGTGTGGATGCCCAGCTACGGGCGATACGTGGAAATCTCGTCGTGCAGCAACTTCGAGGATTTCCAGGCGCGGCGCGCCAACATCCGCTATCGTCCCGCGCCCAAGGCGAAGCCCGAGTACGTGCACACGCTGAACGGCTCGGGCCTGGCGGTGGGCCGCACGCTGGCGGCCATCCTGGAGAACTACCAGAACGAAGACGGCAGCGTAACGATTCCGGAGGCGCTGCGCCCGTATATGGGCGGCCTGGAGCGCATCGAGCCGCAGGCGTAGGCGGCGCCCGGACACGCCGGCTCCGGCAAAGCGAAAGCCTCGCCCGGGACCATGACCCGCGGCGAGGCTTTTGGCTTGGCGGAAGGGGTGGGATTCGAACCCACGAGGAGCGTGAGCTCCCGGCGGTTTTCAAGACCGCTGCCGTCGGCCGCTTGGCTACCCTTCCGCGGCCATGCGCGCACTGCTATCTTAGCGCACGCATACGCGCACTGTCCATACGCCGCGGCCGATGCGCAGCTCCGGTTCCGCCTCACCCGAGCCGCAAGCCGATGAGAAAGCCGACCAGGAAGCTGCCGGCCACGGGAATGAGCGCGGCGAGCGACTGCGCCCAGCCGGTGGCCATTGCCAGCAGTCCTCCGGACTGCTCCACCGTTTGCACGTACAGCGCCTCGATGACGTCCCAGTTGATGGTGATGATGTGGAAGTGCTGCAGGGCCAGGCCGCCCAGCAGGACGACGCCGGCGACGATCAGCGCGAGCTTCAGCGCCTTCTTGACCGTGTAGCCGACGGCGATGCCGAGGAGAGTACCCAGCGCGAGCTGCCCGCCCAGCACGGCCCAATCCGGTTCCGCCACCACTGCGGTCCACCTCCGACGAACTTGTCCCCCACCTGCGTATGCGCATCAGTCCATCGGCCCAGGGACCGCTCGAAAGGTTGTCCCAAAGGACCGATCGACAGGTTGTCCCACATTTGTCCCGCTTCCGCGGCGTGCGTGCAACCTTGCGCTCGCACGGTCCGAACCGGATGTGCCGGCTGCGGCGTGTGAGGCTTGACGGTACGAAAAGGCCGACGCTTGCAGGAAGCGTCGGCCCGGCGTTCTGGCGGAGGAGGAGGGATTCGAACCCTCGGCAGGGCTTTAATTGCCCCGCTACGGTTTAGCAAACCGCCCTCGTAGGCCGCTTGAGTACTCCTCCGCGGCAGGTGCGCTCCCATTGTACCACGTCCCGGGCCGCTTGTCAATTTCCGCGGCGCCCAGGGAACGACCGCCGGCGCCGGAAGAAGGTAAACCACCCTGTCTTCGGGAACAGTATGGACGGTTCGGCTGCCGATTATCCTCCACGTTGAGCCGGGCCGCGACCACGGCGCCGTTGACGCGAAGGGAGTGCGCACGGCATGGAGCGCGTGCTGCGCGGGGAAAACATCCGGCTGCGGCCGCTGCGCCGCGAGGACTTGCCCCGCCGGCTGGAGATGGTCAACGACCCGGAAGTGCAAAGGCTGTGGGTGGGCGTCCCCGCGGACCAAAATACGCTGGAGGACCTGGAGATGTGGTTTTACCTGGTGTCGCAGGGGCCGCCCAGCGAGCAGTGGGCCATCGAGACCGCAGACGGGCGCTACGTGGGCGACATAGACTTCCACAGCATCGACGAAGTCCAGGGAGAAGCTTGGTTCTCGGTCCTCATCGGCGAGCGGGAGCTCTTCGGCGAAGCGTTTCGGAGAGACGTCTACGTGACGTTCCTCCGCTACGCGTTCGGCCAGCGCGGCCTGCGCCGGCTGCGTATTCAAATCGCCGACAGCGACGAGGTCGGCGTGCGCGTGCTGGAGCAGCTCGGCTTTTGCGTCGTGGACCGGGCGCCGTTCGATATTTTCGAAGGCGTCGATGAGCTGACCATGGAGCTGGACGCGGAGCGCTTTTCACCGCCGAACCAACAATAGAGAGGTGGAGCCCAGGCAGGCATGAGCGAGCGTTTGGCGTGTTTCAAGGCGTACGACGTGCGGGGCGTAGTGCCGGACGAGCTTAACGAGGACTTGGCGTACCGTATCGGCCGGGCCTACGCGGCGTTTCTGAAGCCGCGGCGCGTGTGCGTCGGCCGCGACGTGCGCCCTTCAGGCGCAGCACTGGCCGCCGCGCTGATGGAGGGGCTGACCGACGCGGGCGTGGACGTGGTGGACATCGGTGTCTGCGGCACCGAGCAGGTCTACTTCGCCACGTTTCACATGGGCCTGGACGGCGGCATCATGGTGACGGCCAGCCACAACCCGCCCGAATACAACGGCATGAAGTTCGTGCGGGAGGAGGCGCGGCCCATCAGCGGTGACACGGGCCTTATGGACATCGAGCGCCTGGCGCGCCTCAGGGACTACCCGCCGCCGGCCGCCCGCAAAGGCACGATCACGCGCGTGGACACGCTGGATGATTACGTGCAGCACTTGCTGAGCTACGTGGACGTGGCCAAGCTGAAGCCGTTCACCATCGCGGCCAACCCCGGCAACGGCTGCGCGGGGCCCGTGATCGAGCGGCTGCAGAAGCACCTGCCCTTTAAGATTATCGCCAAGTATGCCGAACCGGACGGCACGTTTCCCAACGGCGTTCCCAACCCCATGCTGGTGGAAAACCGCGAGGCAACCGCGAGCCTTGTACGGGAGACGGGTGCGGACTTCGGCGTCGCCTGGGACGGCGACTTCGACCGCTGCTTTTTCTTCGACGAGAAGGGCCAGTTCATTGAAGGCTATTACATCGTAGGCCTGCTGGCCGAGGCGGTGCTGAGGAAGCATCCGGGTGCGGCCATCGTCTACGACCCGCGGCTCATCTGGAACACCGAGGAGATCGTGCGGGAAATGGGCGGCCGGCCGGTGATGTGGAAAGCGGGGCACGCGTTCCTGAAGGAGAAGATGCGGCAGGAAGACGCGGTTTACGGCGGTGAGATGTCGGCGCACCATTATTTCCGCGCGTTCCGCTACTGCGACAGCGGCATGATTCCGTGGCTGCTGGTCGCGCAGCTGCTGTCGGAGAAGGGAAGACCGCTGTCGGAAATCATCGCCGAGCGGGCGGCGAGGTATCCCGTCAGCGGGGAAATCAATCGCCGCCTCAAGGACCCCGATGCGGCCCTGGCGCGACTGGAGGCCCGCTACGGGCCGGGCGGCCGGGTGGACAAGATTGACGGCTTGAGCGTGGCGTTCGACGACTGGCGCTTCAACGCGCGCAAGTCCAACACTGAGCCGCTGCTGCGCCTCAACGTCGAGACGCGCGGGGACCGGGAGCTTCTGGCGCGCAAGACGGCAGAGTTGCTGGCTGTCATCGACGAGGCGGCCCAAGGGACGGCGTAGGAACGTGGTGGGAACGGCGCAGGCCCGCCCTGGCCGCGATGCCGGTTCCGGGGCCGGCCTGCGCCGCATGGCCCGTAATTTCGCGCCACGCGGCTCGCGGCGAGAGGCCTCGCATGGGCCGCGGCTCAGCGGAAGAAGCCTGTCCGTTTCAGGATGACATCCACGCGCACGTCGACGCGCGCTTCGGAGTACAGGTCATCCCACACCTGCTCAACTTTTTCCCAGTCTCGCGGCGCAGAGCGATACAGCGCGTCACCGAAGCCGAAGATGTCGGCCTTCAACTCCTGCAGGCGCGCCATCGTCCTGCGCACGTCGGCTTCGATGGCCGCCGCCAGCCTCCGGTGCACCTCGTCCTGGAAGGACCCCAACTCCACGGGCTGCGTTGTTCCAAGTCCCCAGGCGTCCATGGTAGCCCGGATTTCAATGCTCAGCACGAGCTCTTCGCCTTCGAAGCGGGCGCGCCGCTTCGTCGAGGAGCTCACCGTGTTGGCGACGATATAGGCGCCCGGGACGGTCGGATGCTCGATGGACACCGAGCTCCTGGCGCCGCCATAAATCCAGCGCAAGCCGTTGCCGTCGCCTGCCGTCAGCAGCCCCACCATGCGCGGGCCTTTGAAAATGGCCATGCCCTTGAGCTGCACCTGCGTTTTCTGCGCGACATTGGGCATGGTTCCGTCGACCATAAGCTGCTGCTGAAATCCGGGCGGAACCTGCACGTCCGCGGGCGCGGTGCGGTCTACGTAAGGCAAAGCCGAGTCTTGCCGGGGCGAGGCGAGGCCCCGGGCGAATTCGAACAACCTGACCGGATAAACGAACGGTATCATTTCCGCGTGGTCCATCAGGTGCGACAGCGCCTCGCCGGGCAGCGGGTCCAGCGAGGACTGGGCGTCGAGAAAATACTGCGCGGACACGTCAGCAACGAACACGAACATATTGGGACGGATTTCCGGATGCCGCATCGCCCACGCGACGGCCGGCTCGACGCTCCTCCCCAACCGGGCGAAATCTTCGCCCATGACCAGCGCGTCCATGTGGGCGTACGCCGGAATGCGGGACAGTTTCTGCACGGCCGCCGCGGTGGCGATTTCGAGCGTGGTGGCTTTGCTGCTCAGCAGGAAAAACGCGGTTCCCGGCTGCGGCGATGGGTTTTCGCTGCCGGCCGCGACCGAGGAAGGAATGACGATGAGCTGGGTGACCACCACTTGCGTTTCATCTTCGGGGTCTACGTCGAGGCCTAGCCCCAGGACCAGCGCGCTGCGCTCGGGCGGGCGGTGGTCCAAGCACCCGGATGCAAGCAAGGCCAGCGCCAGTAAAGCGACGGCGGCTCGGTTACGACCCATCGGGATCCTCCCTCGACGACTGCGGCTGCGGCTTTTGACCCGACGGCTGCTGGCGCAGCCTGCCCAGCTGCACCACCTGCCACGGGCGATACAGCTGGCGCCAGGCCGGAGACCGCACCATCGCGTCTTCCAGCTCACGCCCCACCATCGGGGCAAACGGCGTAAAAAACGGCACGCCGAACGAGCGCGCGCTGATCATGATGGCGAGAATCACCAGTACGCCCATCGTGACGGCGAACAAGCCCAAGATGCCCCCCAACAGGATCATAGGGAAGCGCAGGAGTCGCACCGTGTCGGCCAGGGCCGGGGAAGGGATGGCGAAGGAGCTGATGGCCGAGAGGCCGACGACCACGATCATGAACGGGCTGATGAGCCCGGCTCGCACGGCGGCGTCGCCGATGATAAGCACGCCCACGATCGAGACCGCCTGGCCGATTTGCCGGGGCACCCGCAGCCCCGCCTCCCGCAGCAGTTCGAACGCCAGCTCCATCAGAAACGCTTCCACGAGGGGTGGGAAGGGCACACCGTCGCGCCCGGCCGCGATGGTAAACAACAGGCGCGTCGGCAGCAGCTCGCTGTGGTACGAGATGATCGACACGTACACTGGCGAAGCCAGCAAAGCGATCAAGGTCGCGAGCCAGCGAATGCCTCGAGTGAAGGAGGCTGCGTAGAAATTGGACGCATAGTCGTCGGCTGCTTGCAGCATGGACACGAAGGTGCCGGGTACGAGCATGGCCATGGGCGTGCCGTCCATCAGAATGGCTACGTGGCCTTCCAGCAGCATGCCCGCCGTCCGGTCCGGACGAGCGGTGAGCACCGCGTTGGGAATCGGCGACCAGGGCGTGTCGGTGATGAGCTCCTGGAGGAAGGACAAGCTCAGCGGCGCGTCAATGTCGATGCGCTGCAGCCGCCGCCGCACTTCGTCCACCAGTTCGTCTCGGGCGATGTGGCGCAGGTAGGCGACGCGTATTTCCGTGCGGCTCTCCCGGCCCAGGATGTACTTTTCGATCTGCAGATTCTCCGTGCGCAGCCGGCGCCGGATTAAGACGGTGTTGGTCGCCAAGTCTTCGAGGAAAGACTCGTTGGATCCCTGCTCCGAGGGCTCCAGTTCGGCCGTGGGCACGGAACGCTTCTCCCAGTCGCGGACGTCGCACGCGACCGGATCGCGCCCGTCGCGCAGCAGCAGGCATTGGCCGTAGGTTAAGCCCGTCAGCGCGTCGCGAAGGACGGCGAGCGGATTCGCTTCCGCCGCCACCGTTTCGCCGGGGCGTTCGCCGGTCATGACGGGTTCAATAATGTAGCGGGAGATGGACGGCGTGGAGACGAGGCCGTTGATGAACACGACGGCGGCCTCTTCGCCCCGCGCCGTCCGGAACCGCCGCACCACCAGGTCCGCGCTGTGGCCGAACGCGTCCTGGATCAGCTGCAAGTCCCGCTCGACGCGGCGGGAAAAGCGGACTTTTTCGGGGTGGGTGCGGACGGGATCGTCGGCGGGCTCCCGGCGCCGGTGCTTCTCGGCGTCGCGGTCCCCGCTTTTCCGGCTCGGTTCACCGCTGTTCGCCTCCTCTTTGCGCCGGCGGCGCAGGAACGGGCGGAGCAACTGGTGGAGAAACGTTTTCATGAGCGATCAGCCCCCGCGCGCCGCAAGAACGCCACCGCGGCCAGCAGCAGCGGCGTCAGTTCCGCCGCCAAGTGCGGCCAAGCCCGCAGGCGCAGGCGAAACACGAAAATTTCCAGCACGTGGGCCAGCGTGGGCAGTATGAACAGCTGCCAGATGAAGACCGCCGTCACGACGAACAACAGCAGCCAGGCGGGATGAATGCCGGGGAAGAGGCTCGAAAGGCCTAGCCGCGCTCCCAGCAGGAGCAGACCAAGCTTGACGCACATGGACCCCAGCCAGAGAACGACCAAGATCCATTCCACACGCTCTAGGACTGTTCCGAGGCGGACGAGGCGCGCGGCCGAAGCCGCTGGAAACGATGCCAGCGCCATCAACTCGACGCCGAACATGCCGACGAGGATGGCGGCCGTCGCGGCGGCAAAGAAAACATTGATGGCGAACCCCACCTGCAGCGCTTTGGGGCCGTCTTGGAGATTGTTCAGATACGGCATGGTCAGCAACGCGACGAGGCCGGCCTCGGCGAAAACGACGATGGGCGTCGCCGCTTGGCGGAAGACGCCGAGCCAGCCTTCCGCGAGGAAGGGCTGGAGCATGCCGAGGTCCACTTCGGGCAACGAGCCGAGAATGAGGAGAAGGAGCCCGCCGATGACGAAGGGAGCCGACAGCTCGGCGCCTCGGCCGATGAATTCGATCTGCAGGCTTGCGGCGACGAAGCCTATTAAGAGAAACAGGATGGCGAACAAGAACTCGGGCGTGCGCAGAAAGACGACGGAAGCCGTGAAGACGGAAAACTCTCGCGTGATCAGCGTGGCCCAATAGAGAAAGTACGCGATGAGACCGATGTTGGCGAGGGTGCCGAGAAAACGTCCGTAGACGCGGCGGGTGATCTGGAACAAGTTTTGTCCTTCGAACCGCTTGGCGACCCACCAGGCCGCCAAAGACGACAAGAAGCCGGGAATCCACGCCAGCAGGACGGCCAGCCACGCGTCGCGCACCGGCGGGCGCCAGCCGGTGATCTCCGGCGTATAGCTCACGACCAGCGACAGGTGCGAGCAAATCAGGATGGTGGTCAGTTGCCACCACGAAATCTCGTAGGGAACGCGGCCACGTCTCTCCCGACCTCTGTCGTACATGTCCATCGGCGTTGAACCTCGCTCCTCGGCGGCACGCCTTCGCTCCCACGGGGCACCTGGCGGGCGGTGCGGCGTCGGCGCGATCGGGCCGGCGCGCGGCGGTTGGCGGCGTTACCAGTATGGATCCGGGGGCCGCCGCCGTATCGCGGAAACATTTGTCACATCTAGACAACTTTGCTGAGGATCTGTACACTATTTGTTGGAGTTTTTGCTCCAAAACTTACATCACGGCGGCGCAGCGGGGTCAGCGAGAGCGGGCCGCTCCGTTATTGGGGGAGGACTTGGGACATGTGGATTGTGGCCCTTGTGTCCTGTGTGATCGGCATCGCCTTCACGTGGGTCGTGCTGAAGCAGTATCTGGAACGTCGCAGGCCGTATCAGCTGTTCTGGTCCATCGCCCTGGCCATGTTTGCGTTGGCCACCTTCGGCGAATTCATCGGCAACGCCTTCGGATGGTCGGTTCCCATTTATAAGCTTTACTATTTCGCCGGCGTCGCGCTGCCGGGCTTTTTCGGCGTCGGCACGGTTTACTTGATGACGCGTGAGAAGCCTGCCCTTGGGCACGTTTACGCGGCGGCCACGATTCTCGTGGCGCTGCTGTTCCTCATCCGGGTGGCCGGCGCCGAGCTGAACGTCCCGGCGTTGGAGGCGGCGGGATTTGCGCCCAACCATGCGGAGATTATGCCGGCGTCGGCGCGCCGGCCGTATAGCGTGCTGCTGTCGGCCGTCGGCGGGGTGGTGCTCATTGCCGGCGCGCTGTATTCGTGGCTGCGGCACGGCCTGACTTACAACCGCCTCATCGCCCTCGGCGGCTTCATCTTCGTCATAGGCGGCATGTTTGCCAGCCGGCTGGAAATTCCCGAGCTCATGCCCTTTACCAACTTGCTGGGCATCATCCTGATTTACCTCGGCGTGCAACAGGCGGCGCGCTTCCGCCAAGCGCAGGCGGCCGCACAGGCGGCTCAAGCGTAGGCCGGGCTCAAGGAGCGCAACCGAGGAAAACGACAACGCCCGCGGCGCTATCGCCGCGGGCGTTGCTGTTTACCGGACAGCGTCCGCTTTCAGCTTGTCGCTGAAACGGCGGCGGAACTTCTCGACCTTGGGCGCAATGACAAGGCGGCAGTACGCTCGCTCGGGATTGCGCCGGAAATAGTCTTTGTGGTACTCCTCCGCGGGATAGAAGGCTTCTAGCGGCACGACTTGCGTCACGATGGGATCGCTCCACGCGCCCGACTGCTCGAGCTCGCGAATGACTTCCTCGGCGATCCGCCGCTGCTCGTCATCGTGGTACAGAATGATGGACCGGTACTGCGGGCCCACGTCATCGCCCTGGCGGTCGGGCGTCGTCGGGTCATGAATGGAGAAAAACACGTCCAGCAGCTCCCGGTACGTGATGACGTCCGGGTCGAAGGTAATTTGCACCACTTCGGCGTGGCCCGTGGTGCCCGTGCACACTTGCTCATAGGTGGGATTCGGCACGTGGCCGCCGGCATAGCCCGGCTGCACCTCGGTGACGCCGCGCAGCTGCTGGAAAACGGCCTCCAGGCACCAGAAGCACCCGCCGCCGAGCGTAGCCTTCTGCACGCTCATGCTTCCACTCTCGCCTCGTAGCCGGCTTCTTTCACGGCTTCAACCAGCTGTTGGGGATCCGCGTTGCCGCGCACGACGGCGAACCCTTGATCCAGCAACACCTCGACTCCTTCGACGCCCAGCACTTCGCGCAGCGCGCGCTCGACCGCGGCTTTGCAATGTTCACAGCTCATGCCTTCGACCTTCAGCTTGATCATCGGGTCACCGCCTCCCGGCAGTAAGCGTCTCAATCCTTAGCACTACTATACTCGTCGTCCGGAATGGGCGTCAACACGCCCTTTTCCGACAATAGCCGCTCCACCGAGCGTACTTTCTCCTCCATGGGCATACGGACGTCGCGCCGATCGTCGATCTTGATCACGGTCCCGATGCGCACCGCACCCAGGGCCGCCACCGCTTCGTGCATATCGACGATGGCCTGGAAAATGCGGGGCAAGTCGCCCTGAATGGTGGTGAACATCGGATCGAGCCGGTATTCCAGATCGGGATACTTTTCCAGCACCTTGAGGGCCGCCGCCACGAAGCGGCTGACGCTCGGTTCGCCCGTGCCCAGCGGCGCGACGCTGACGGCGACGATGGCCATAGTTTGATCACCTCGCGCTCCGGAGTTGTTCGCGGGCCCGCTTGCGATCGTGCCTTCGCTGTCGTGCCGGGCGTCTCCTGCGGGAGGCGAGCTCGGCGGGAGATGGGTTGAGCCGGAGATGGTCCGGCGGGTGTGACGGAGCGGCGCGCAGCGAGGCACAGGGTGCCGGCTTCGACCGCCACGCGCCGTCGTACGTCTTGCGCGAGTGGGGCCGAGAGGGGAAAATGAATCTACTGCAGGCGCCGGCCCCGGAAGGCCCGGCGCCCCGTGACAGGTGATGCTGGTGCGCTACTTTCCCATTCTCACCGGCTTGTTCGTCGCCGTGCTCATGATCAGCCAGGTGACCGCGGTCAAGCCCGTGGACGTTGCGTTTTTCGGCGTCGTCATCACGGGCGCCGACGTCTTCTTCCCGCTCAGCTACCTGTTGGGCGACGTGCTGACGGAGGTGTACGGCTTCGCCCGGGCGCGCGTTGCCATCTGGACGGGGCTGTTGGCCAACGTGCTCTTCAGCGCGACGCTCTGGCTCGTCGGTCTCATGCCGGGCGAGCCCGGGTGGGTGGCCGCGGGCGGCCAGGAGGCGTGGGACATGCTGCTGGGCCTGGCTCCCCGCATCGCGCTGGCGAGCCTGACGGCGTACGTCGTGGGCGAGTTCGTCAACTCCTACGTGCTGGCCAGGCTGAAAGTGGCCATGCGGGGCCGGCACTTATGGGTTCGCACCATCGGCTCTAGTCTCATCGGCCACGGCGTTGACACCCTTATCTTTTTCCCCATCGCCTACGGCGGCGAATGGCCGTGGCCCCTTATCCTGGAGATCATGGCGGCGGTGTACGTGCTGAAAGTGGGCGTCGAGGCGCTGATGACGCCGGTGACCTACGCGGTGACCGGCTTTCTCAAGCGGCGCACGGGCATGGACGTCTACGACGTGGAAACGAACTTCAACCCCTTCCGCATCCAGTTGGACGACTGACGCGAGCGGGGCCGCGGTCAGCGGGCGGCGGCCATGGCCCGGCGGTATTCGGCCCGCATCCGGGCGATGTTGACGATGGAAATGCCTTTCGGGCAGGCGGCCTCGCACTCGCCGTGGTTGGAGCAGGCGCCGAAGCCTTCCTTGTCCATCGCCTCCACCATGCGCAGTACGCGGCGTTCCCGCTCCGGGTGACCCTGCGGTAGCAGCGACAGGTGGGCGATCTTGGCGGCAACGAAGAGCGACGCCGACGCGTTCGGACATGCCGCCACGCATGCGCCGCAGCCGATGCACGCCGCCGCGTCCATCGCTTCCTCGGCGATATGCTTCGGAATCGGGATAGCGTTCGCGTCGGGCGCCGAGCCGGTGTTGACGGAAATGTAGCCGCCGGCCGCCATGATGCGGTCGAAGGCGGAGCGGTCCACGACCAGGTCTTTGATGACCGGAAACGCGTCGGCCCGGAAGGGCTCCACCGTGATGGTAGACCCGTCCTCAAAGTGGCGCATGCGCAGCTCGCACGTCGTCGACCTCAGGCGCGGCCCGTGCGGCATGCCGTTGATGGTCAGGCCGCACATGCCGCAAATGCCTTCGCGGCAGTCGCTCTCGAAGGCCACGGGGTCTTTGCCTTCCGCGATCAGCTGCTCGTTGAGCTGGTCGAGCATCTCGAGGAACGACTGGTTGGGCGAGATGCCGTCCACCACGTATTCCTCGAAGCGGCCCGGAGCGTCGGGCCCCGCTTGGCGCCAAATTCTCAGGCGGAATTTCATCGCGCTCGCCCTCTCCCGTCGACTACTTGTAGCTCCGCTGCGTCGGCTGGACGAACTCGAAGATCAGGGGCTCCTTGTGCAGCTGTTCCGGCTGCCCCTCGCCCTTGTACTCCCACACCGCGACGTGGGCGAACAAATCGTCGCGCCGCAGCGGTTCGCCGTCGGGCGTCTGGTACTCCTCGCGGAAGTGGCAGCCGCACGACTCCTCCCGCTCCAGCGCGTCGATGGCCATCAGCTCGGCGAGCTCCAAGAAGTCGGCCACCCGGCCCGCGTATTCCAGGTTCTTGTTGAACTCATCCGCCCGACCGGGCACCTTCACGTTGCGCCAGAACTCCTCGCGCAGCGCGCGGATTTCGGAAATGGCTTTCTGCAGCCCCTGCGCGTTGCGGGACATGCCGACGTAGTCCCACATCACGCGGCCCAGCTCCCGGTGAATGTCCCGGGCCGTCCGCTTGCCGTTGATGCTGAGCAGGCGCTTGACTTGGTCCTGCACCTGTTTCACGCTGGCGCGGAAGGCCGGATGGTCCGTCGTCAGCCCGTCGGGCCGGTGGTCGGCCAGGAAGTCGCCGATGGTCACCGGCAAAATGAAGTAGCCGTCGGCCAGCCCTTGCATGAGCGCGCTGGCGCCGAGCCGGTTGGCGCCGTGGTCGGAGAAGTTGGCTTCGCCGATAGCGTATAGCCCGGGAACGGTGGTCATCAGGTTGTAGTCGACCCACAGGCCCCCCATGGTGTAGTGAGGAGCGGGGTAAATGCGCATGGGCACCTTGTAGGGGTCTTCGCCCGTAATTTCGCGATACATGTCGAAGAGGTTGCCGTAGCGCTCCCGGATGACGTCGACGCCAAGCCGGCGGATGGCGTCGGAGAAGTCCAGGTACACGGCCCGCCCCGTCGGGCCGACCCCGTAGCCTTCGTCGCAAATGGCTTTGACCGCCCGGGAGGCGATGTCGCGCGGCACCAGGTTGCCGTACGCCGGATAGCGGCGCTCCAGGAAATAGTCGCGCTCTTCCTCCGGGATTTGATCCGGCGGCCGCGGGTCGCCTTTCTTCTTCGGCACCCACACGCGCCCGTCGTTGCGCAGGCTTTCGCTCATCAGCGTCAGCTTCGACTGGCCCTCGCCCGTCTCGGGCAGGCACGTGGGGTGGATTTGCGTGAAGCACGGGTTGGCGAAAAACGCGCCGCGCTTGTGGGCGCGCCAGATGGCTGTAGCATTGGAGTTGACGGCGTTGGTGGAAAGGTAGAAGACGGTGGAGTAGCCGCCGGTGGCCAGCACCACCGCGTCGGCCGCGTACGCCTCGATTTCGCCCGTCAGCAGGTTGCGCGCCACGATGCCCCGGGCGCGCCCGTCGACGATGACCACGTCCAGCATTTCGCGGTACGGGTGGATCTTGACGGTGCCCCGGTCCACCTGGCGCATGAGGGCGCTGTACGCGCCCAAGAGCAGCTGCTGGCCCGTCTGGCCGCGGGCGTAGAAGGTGCGGGACACCTGCGCACCGCCGAAAGAACGGTTGGCCAGCAAGCCGCCGTACTCCCGGGCGAAGGGCACGCCTTGCGCGACCGCCTGGTCAATGATATTGGCGCTCAGCTCAGCCAGCCGGTACACATTGGCCTCGCGGGCCCGGTAGTCGCCGCCCTTGATGGTGTCGTAAAAGAGCCGCCAGACGCTGTCGCCGTCGTTCTGGTAGTTCTTGGCCGCGTTGATGCCGCCCTGGGCGGCCACGCTGTGCGCGCGGCGAGGCGAGTCCTGGATGCAGAAGCTGAGCACGTTATAGCCCAGCTCGCCCAAGGTGGCGGCCGCGGAGGCGCCCGCCAGGCCGGTGCCGACGACGATAATCGTGTAGCGCCGCTTGTTGGCCGGGCTCACCAGTTTCACGGACGCCTTGTGGTTGGACCACTTGTCTTGCAGGGGGCCCGGCGGTATCTTGGCGTCCAAGACCGACCGTGTCACGGTGTTGGCAGTCAAGGGTCCGCCCTCCCGCTTAAGCCAAAATCACGGCAGAGGGATGAAGAAGTACGTGTAAATCGGCAGCACGAAAAATCCCGTTGCCAGCAGCGCCGCCAGCACGACGCCCGTCGTATACGCCACGGGCAGCCAGCGCTTGTTCAGCGCGCCCAGCGACTGCAGCGCGCTCCAGAAGCCGTGGGCCAGGTGCAAGAGCAAGAAGAGCATCACGGCGCAGTAGAAAACCACGACCGGCGGCTCTTTGAAACGCTCGACGACGAGGCGATAGATGTCGCGCATGGGCTGGCCGTCGATGATCGTTTCGTAATACGGACCCAAGCTGAACATGCCGACGTGCAGGGGAACGAACACGAGCAGAATCAAGCCGGTGGTGGCCATCCAGCGCGACGCGAACGTCATCTTCGACGGCCCGCCTTTGGAAGCCGTCCGCGCGTAGCGGGTCGTGCGCGCCCGGCGGTTCTGGAGCGTTACCCGGATGCCCGTGACGATGTGGCTGATAAACAGCGTTGCCAGAGCGATGCGAGCCAGCCACAGGAGCGGTCCCAGCTGATGCAGCCTGTGGGAATACAGGTTGAGCGAGCGCCCGCCGTCGGGGATGAAAATCATCAGGTTGCCGGCGAGGTGTATGATAAGGTAGGCGATGAGCAGCAGGCCGCTGGCGCCCATGATAAACTTCTTGCCGACCGAGGAGTCCCACTTCGACGTCATGCGCACACCGCCCCAACCCAGCTCCTTTGCGCGGCCGCCCATGCTTCTCGGATCGTCGCGGCAACTCAGTCGTATGAAATCAAACAATGGCCTATGCTCGAGATTATGCGAAACTAATTATAGCATTTTGTCGCCCATTCTCTGGAACCTGCCGGCGGGGAGAAGTTTCTTTCCGAAGTGAAATTAAATCACGCCGGAGGGGTCAACGATCGGACGTGAGTGGAAGGGGGCGGCGAGCCGAACGGCGCAGTACTCCGGGAGGTCTGTACACCCCCGGAATCCAGGCGGTGCCGGAACTCTGCGCGGACGGCGCGCCGCCCGTCCTGCGGCGCGCCCAAGGCCCCCCACCACACCGTTGAGCAACACCGCAGGTAAGACGTAGTGAACTTTTCGTCCTAAGATAAGAAATTCCTGCCAAATGCGTCTCTTTTTTGTCCCACATCCGAAATCGCAGCTTCGCGCCCGTTGACGGCGCCGCACAAGTGCCATATAGTTAAATTAAAGGATTGCTTAATTATTGTCTCGGTGTTATGCAACGGCGGCGGGAGGCGCGAAACGCTGGGACACGGCAGGAGGGATCGGCGATGGAGACGGTGCAGGCGCTGCAGCCGAGCGGGCCCTCGGAGCAGGCGGGACCGAGCCGTGCGGAGATGTGGCGGGAAGCGGACGAGCCGCGGGCCCAGGCGCCGGCGGACTGCTGCGACGCCTACGAACCGTCCTGGCCAGGCGATCCGGAGGCGCTGCGGGAGCGGGTCCGGGAAGTCGCTGGTTTGTCCGAGCTGTTCCGGGTGCTCGGCGACGAAACGCGCACCCGCATTCTGTACTTGCTCTCCCTGCGTGAGATGTGCGTCTGCGACATCGCCGACGTGCTGGAGATGAGCCTGCCGGCGGTTTCGCACCACTTGCGCCTGCTGAAGCTGATGCGCATCGTGAAGTACCGCCGCGAAGGCAAGAACGTCTACTACTCGCTGGATGACGATCACGTGCTGGGCCTCATCCGGCTGGCCAAGGAGCACTACGACGAAGCCAAGTGACGGGAGCACGCCGCAGGCGGCAGCGGAAGCACGGCAGTGGCAGGAATCATTCGCTTCGGCTGGAAATAGCCTCGTCAACAAGCCGCGGCTGGTGGGATCCGGGCGACGTACCGCAGCTGAAAGCCGCCATCGATGCGAGCCTGGACCACCTGCGGCCGTGGATGCCGTGGGCTCACCAGGAGCCCGAACCGCTGCCCACCAAAGTGGAGCGGTTGCGGCGGTGCCGCGGCGAGTTCGATCTGGATATCCGGTATCCTTATGGAGTTTTCGCCTTGGGCGAAGCTGGGGTTGTCGGCGCAGCGACGCTGGATCCCCGCAGCGGCCCGGGGTCGCTGGAAATCGGCTACTGGGTGCGGGCCGACCAGGTGAGAAAAGGCTTCGGCACGGAGGTCGCGGCGGCGCTGACTCGAGTCGCTTTCGAGGTGAACGAGGTGGAGCGGGTGATGATTCGCTGCCACCCGCGCAACGAGCCGAGCGCCGCGATTGCCCGTAAGCCGGGTTTCGTCTTTGAGGGTATCCTGCGGAAGTGCGTGCCGGCGGCGGACGGTTCGTACGAGGACACCATGGTGTGGACGCTGCTGCGCTCCGAATACGACGCCAGTCCGGCCCGCACGTACGAGGTGCGAGCATACGGCGCGGCGGGGGAAAGGCTGCTCTAGATCCGCTTTCGGCGTCTTCTCTCGGCAACGTCGCCCTTGCTCGCCCATAATTAAACGATTGCTTAATTGTTCGTAGTAAAGATTGTTCAGCGGCCGGCGTTCGCTCCGGCCAGGAGGGATAGGCCGTGACGGAACAGGTCAAGAGAAACGGCGGCAAGGGCCAGCCGATAGAAGACGCTGCGGTAACGGCGGATGTGTCCGGCGGCGGGCGCGACACGCACGTCTTCTGGGTACAAGGCATCAGCTGTCTCGACTGTGCCGCGGACTTCGAGCGCGCCGTGGCGTCGCTGCCCGGGGTCCTGTCGGCATCGCTGAACACGACCAACGGCAAGCTGACGGTCGTGGGCCAAGTTGACCTCGAGGAGCTGCGCAGGCTGGGCCGGGCGGAAGATTACGTCATCACCCCCGAACGGCGGCAGAGCCCCCGCGAGGGAGGAAAGGCGGGCCGCGCCGAGCTGTGGCGGGCCGCCGTGTCCGCGACGCTGCTGGCGCTAGCGATCCTGCTGGAGCAGTTCGTTCCCGCACTGGCCTGGACGACCGCCGGCGCTTCGCCCGCGGCAGGCCGCATCGCTGGAGCCTTGATGCTGGGCGCCATCGTGGTTGGAGGCTGGAGCAATGCCCGCCGCGCCTTTTTTGCGCTGCAGCGCCTGAACTTCAACATGAGCGTGCTGATGACGACGGCGATCATCGGCGCGCTGGCCATCGGCGAATGGCGAGAAGCGGCGGTCGTCGCGGTGCTGTTTGCGGTGTCCGACTGGCTGGAGGCGTGGACGTACGGGCGGGCGCGCCGCTCCATCCGGGAGCTGCTGGAAGCGGCGCCGAAGCGGGCCCGGGTGAAGCGGGCCGGGGGTGAGGTGGAGCTGCCGGTCGAAGACTTGGTCGTCGGCGACGTGGTCGTCATCCGTCCGGGCGAGAAAATTCCGGTGGACGGCGTCGTGATCTGGGGCGAGTCGGCGGTGGACGAGGCGTCCATCACCGGCGAAGCGATTCCGAAAGAAAAGGGCGCCGGCGCGGAGGTATTCGCGGGGACGCTGAACATCTACGGTGCGCTGGAAGTGCAAGTGACGAAGCCCGCGCAGGAGACGACCATCGCCAAGATCATCCAGCTGGTGGAGGAAGCCGAAGGACGGCGCGCCAAGTCGCACGCGTTCGTTGATCGCTTTGCGCAAGTATACACGCCCATCGTCATCGGCCTGGCGGCCCTAATCGCCGCCGTGCCGCCGCTTCTGTTCTCGCAGCCGTGGCAGCCCTGGATTTACCGGGGGCTGGCGCTGTTGGTCGTGGCCTGCCCGTGCGCCCTGGTGGTCGCGACGCCGGTGTCCATCATTAGCGCCATCAGCAACGCCGCTCGCCGCGGCATTCTCGTCAAAGGCGGCGTGTACCTGGAGGAGCTGGCGCAGCTGCAGGCGGTGGCGTTCGACAAGACTGGTACGCTCACAAAGGGCAAGCCGGCCGTGACCGACGTCGTGCCGCTGGCGGACTGGCCGGAGGACAAATTGCTGCAAGCGGCGGCTAGTTTGGAGGCGCTGTCGGAGCACCCGCTGGCGGCAGCCATCGTGCGGGCGAGCCGCGAGCGGGGCTTGGCGGCGCTGCCGGTAGAGCGATTCGAGGCTTGGCCGGGACGGGGAGTAAAGGGCGCTGTGACGTTTGCGGCTGGCGGCAACGGGACGGACCGGAACGCCGAGGCGACGACGCTGTACGCCGGCAACGGGCGGCTGTTCGAAGAGCTGGGCTTGCTGGACGACGCCGCAGCGGCTTGTCTCGGGCGGCTGCACGACGAAGGCAAGACGACGGTGCTGATCGGCACGTCCGACAGGATCCTGGGCGTCATTGCCGTTGCCGACGAGCTGCGACCGGACGCGCCCAATGCGGTGGCGGCGCTGAAGCGGAGCGGCGTGGCTAAGACGGTGATGCTGACGGGGGACAACCCGCGGGCGGCCAAGGCGACGGCGGCCCGTGCGGGCGTCGACGAGGTGGCGGCCGAGCTGCTGCCGCAGGACAAGGTACGGGCGGTGGAAGCGCTGAAGGCGGCCTACGGCCGCGTCGCCATGGTCGGTGACGGGGTCAACGACGCGCCGGCTTTGGCGGCGGCAACGGTCGGCGTTGCCATGGGCGGCGCCGGCTCCGATACGGCGTTGGAGACGGCCGACGTGGTGCTCATGTCGGACGACTTGCGCAAGCTGCCGTTCGCCGTCGGGCTCAGCCGGGCCACGCTGCGGGTCATCAAGCAAAACATCTACTTTGCCGTCGGGCTGAAGCTGGCGGCGGTGCTGGCCGTGTTCCCGGGCTGGCTCACGCTGTGGCTGGCCATCCTGGCTGACATGGGTGCGACGGTGCTGGTGACGCTCAACGGCATGCGGCTGCTGGCCTACGGCGGCCTCGGACCGGCTCGGCGCGGCCGCGCCGGTGGGTCGCATGACGCTCACGGCCTGCACGGCCACGACCACGACGATGACCACGGCCACGGACGTGGCCACGGACACGGCCACGGCCATGACCACCAACACGGCCACGATCATGCCCATCCCCATCGCCGCGTGCAGGCGGAAGGCTGAGCAGCGAGGGCTGTCACAGACGGGAGTACGAGCGTCGACGGCTGTCACGCGCGGGCGCCACCGCCAGCCTCGGGGGCTGTCACCCACGGGCACGCGCGCGAGCGTCGACGGTCAAGTCCGGACGTAATAGGGTCGCCGCGGCAGCCAGCAGGCTCAAGCGTCGACGACGGGAATTTGATCGAGGACGTAGATGCCGGCGGGCGTGACCCGGCAGCGGTACGCGTACAGTTCCACGCCCGCGTGGCGGGCGGCCGCGACGGCGTCGGCGAAGGCCGGGTCCGCCTCCCGGTACGGCGCCAGGCGCGTGGCGTCGTCTCGCTGCACGAACCAGACAACGGCGGCCCGGTACCCGTCGCGCACGCCCCGGATGAGCTCGTGCAGGTGCCGTGCACCCCGCTCCGTGGGCGCATCGGGAAACAGCGCCAGCCCGTCTTCCACCAAATTGCACGACTTGGTCTCCACCAGCAGCGGCGGCCGCTTCTCGTCGCTGGACGTCAGCAAGAAATCGATGCGCCCTCGGCCCCATGCCGCTTCCGCCTGCCGGCGGTCGTAGCCCGCGAACTGCGGCAAGCACTGTTCCTTCACGCACCGCTCAAACAAGCGGTTGGGCATGCGCGCGTCGACGGAAACCCAGCGGTGGTTGTAATACACGACCAGCAAGGTGCCGTGCGTCTTGCGGTCTTCCCGAAAGTCCAGCTCGGCCAGCGCCGGCGTGCCGGCCGTCAGCAGCTCCCGCATGCGGCCGGAATTGGGCAGGTGCAGCACGAGGCGCCGTCCGCCCTGTGGCTCTGCCTTGTCGCCCGGGCTTCTCTCCCGCACGCCGCGAATCTTCGCCGAAAGGATCTCGTCGGCCTCGCCCCCACCGTGAGCTGCCTGGTCGCGCCGCACTACCTCCAGCGGGCGGTCGCCGTCGAAAACGGCTTCAACGGCGAAGCGGTTGCGTCGCTTGACGACGAACACCGGCGTCAAGCCGGCGGGAAACGGAACGAAAGCCGTTGTGCTGCTCATGAGTCCAGTATAGCGAAGAAAGCCGGGGCAGGCACGAAAAGGTCCGCTTGTCCGGCTCGCCGCGGACGCCTACAATGGTAGTCCAGGTGCCCGTACGGGATCCTTCGCCGCCGTGCAGGCGCTTGCGCGAGGGGCTTTTTCATCCTGCAGCCGCGCTCAACGTCTTGGCTTCCGGCGGCGCGAACCGGGCGGGTTGCCGAATTCCATTGCGGAGGATGTACGCGATGACTGACGGAACAGCGGGTTGTCCGGCGCCGCTGAGTTCGCCCATCGGGACGCGGATTCACATCATGGGCGACAGCGGGGCGGGCAAGAGTACGCTGGGCAAGCGGCTGGCCGCCGCCTTGGGCGTTCCTTTCGTGGACATGGACGCGCTGAATTGGCTGCCGCATTGGACGGCGCTGAGCGCGGCGGACCCCGAGGAGTTTGAGCGCCGCCTGCGGGAGGCGACGGCGGGCGACGGGTGGGTCGCGGCCGGAGCCTATTCGCGGTTTGCGCAGCGGGTGCTGTGGCCGCGGGTGCACACCATCGTG
Organism: Bacillota bacterium; assembly: GCA_017577945.1. NCBI lineage: Bacteria > Bacillati > Bacillota > Bacillota bacterium. Next base: position 90,703 of record PKQS01000008.1, on the reverse strand, counting down.
TGGCTGGACTTGCCCCGGCACGTGCTGGTACGGCGTGTGGTCGCCCGCTCGTGGCGGCGCTACCGCACCAAGGAACTGCTGTGGGGCACGAATTACGAGCGGTTTTGGCCGCAGCTGATGTTTTGGCGCCGGGATTCGCTGCTCTGGTGGATTCTCACGCAATACAAGCGCAAGCGTGAGCAGCTGGTCCACATGATGGCCGACCCCCGCTGGTCCCACGTTCGTTTCGTGCGGCTCACTTCGCCCGCGGAAATCGAACGCTGGGCGAGTCTTATCGAACAGCACCTCTCCTCGCCCCGCGCGACGTCGTGAGCGAGCCGGCGGCGTGCGAGCGCGGGACGGTGCTGTGGCGACGCGGGCAAAAGAGGCGTTGCACGAAAAAGAGCGAAAAAGGCGTTGAGGCGAGGTGCCAGGGACGGCAGCGAAGCTGAGCGGCCAGGATTGCCGCAACACAGGGGGTGGTCTTCTGGACGTCGTCGTGACGGCTGCCGTTCGTGCCTGAAAGGGGACGGTGCCGATGCCAGTGGGGCCGGATGCACACGTACCGGTGGGGCGTGGGGAGGCCCGCGCCACAGTGGCCGAGATAAGCCGGTCGGCCTGAGCGGCCGGCGAAGTCGGTCGAGGTCCGGATTCGCACGACTTGTGCGATGAAGCAGGAACCGGAAGTAACCGCCCGTCGCAGGCGGTGAATGAGTCACTGCGCCGGCCGAGCCTGGAACCCGCAGCGGGCGGGGAACGCTGAACCCCGCGCCGGGCGGGGAGATGCGACGGAACCCTGCTCCCGAGTTGGTGCTGACAAGACCAACGAGGGAGTTTGGGGCATGAACCGGCGACAACAGAATGAAGGCTTTGTTTGCGAGAACTGCGGTGCGCGAGTCGAGCCGCTGACGAACGGCAGCTACCGCAATCATTGTCCGTTTTGCCTGTATTCGAAGCATGTCGACGAGCAGCCCGGCGATCGCCGGAGCCGCTGCCACGGACTCATGCGTCCCGTCGGGTTGGTGTACAAGCGCAAGAAGGGTTACCAGCTGGTGCACCAGTGCCTGAAGTGTGGTGTGGTCAAAGTGAACAAAGTGGCCGTGGACACGGTGCAGCCCGACGAGTTGGCGAGGTGGGCCGCGACGCTGGCCTGGTCCGACGCGCTCAATAAGGCGCGTCCGGTACGAGGACGTTCATGAGCGTCGAGGCGACCCGGGGCTGCCCCGCGTTTCGGGACGCACGGCAGCGCCGGGTTTGCCGGCGCATGGACTTGCCGTACCGAAACAGAATGGACTGACCGAGCAAGAGAGATAGGAGAAGGAAGGGGCCTGGCGTCAGGCCCCTTTTCTCGCGGCTCGCCGCATGGCTGGCAGGAGCATGCACACGCCCCCAGCTCCGCACCCTCACCGGCAGGGCGAAGTATATTGCAAAAAATCAGTACATACGAAGGACATTGAAAATATGCAGAGAACACCAACTCCTAACGTACGCACAACATTCCGGGTGGGGGTGCTACGGTGAAGAAACGGCTAGGCGTCTTGTTGGTGCAGGTTACGGCGCTGCTTTTGGTCGTCTCGGCCGTCGGCAGCGCCCAGTCGACGTTGCAGCGCGTTCGCGAGCGGGGCCGCCTGGTGTGCGGCGTAAACAATGCACTGCTGGGCTTCGGTTACGTAGACTCGGCGGGCAACTGGTCGGGGTTCGACATCGACTTCTGCCGCGCCGTGGCCGCCGCCGTCCTGGGCGACGCCAACGCGGTGGAGTTCGTGCCGCTGTCGGCGGCCGCGCGCCAGCCCGCCTTGCAGACTGGTGAAGTCGACGTGCTGATCCGCAACACGACGGTGACGCTGACGCGAGAGACCGACTGGACCGCCAATTTCGTGCAGCCGATTTTCTACGACGGCCAGGGCTTCATGACCCGGAAAGAGTACGGCATCGAGACGCTGCATGACCTGGCCGGCGCCACCATTTGCGTGACCAAGGGCACGACCACCGAACTGAACTTGGCCGATACGTTCCGGGCTCTCGGCATCCCGTTCACGCCGATCGTGCAAGAGGACGCCAACACGGTGTACTCCACCTACGAGCAAGGCCGCTGTGACGCGGTGACCAGCGACAAGTCGCAGCTGGCCGGCATGCGGGCGCTGTTCGCAAACCCCGATGAACACGTCATCCTCGAGCCCACCATTTCCAAAGAGCCCCTGGCGCCGGCCGTCCGCCACGGCGACGATCAGTGGTACGACATCGTCTCCTGGGTCGTGGACGCCGTCTTCTTCGCCGAGGAAGTGGGCGTGACCAGCCAGAACATCGACGCCTTCACGTCGGAGGATCCGGAGGTTCAGCGCTTCCTGGGCATCACGGGCGATTTCGGCGAGAAGCTGGGCCTGGACAACCAGTGGGTGTACCGCATCATCAAGCAGGTCGGCAACTACGGCGAGATTTACGAGCGCAACATCAGCCCGTTGGGCATCCCGCGGGGGCTTAACGCTCAGTGGCGCGACGGCGGGTTGATCTACGCCCGGCCGTTCCGTTGATGACAAGCATAGGACGAACATGGGCCGCCTCCCGGTCGGAGGCGGCCCATCCGCAGGGTGGGTGGCTATGAGCGAACCTCGCGCGCAGGCGACGGCGAGGCGGCGGCCGGCGGCGCCGCCGCCGGGACCGCAGTTTTTCACGCGCCTTGCGGTGCAGCTCGTGTTCTTGCTCCTCGTCATCTGGATTTTTTCGTACTTCTACGGCAACGTCATCGAAACCATGAACCGCCTGGGCCTGGCGTTTGACTTCCGCTGGCTGAAGCAACAGGCGGGTTTCGGCATTTCCGAAGGCATCGGCTTCGAACCGTCGGACTCGTACGGGCGCGCCTTCGTCGTGGGCGTCGTCAACACCCTCCGGGTGGTCTTCTTCGGAATCCTCCTCGCCACCGCCATCGGCTTCGCCGCAGGCTTGGCGCGCCTGTCATCCAACTGGCTCGTGCGCGCGATCGCCGCCGTGTACGTCGAAGTGTTTCGCAACACCCCGCTCCTTTTGCAGCTGCTCTTCTGGTACGGCGCCGTTATCCTGAAGCTGCCGCCGGTGCGGGAGGCGGTCAATCTGTTCGATCGCATCTTCCTCAGCCAGCGCGGTGCTTATATTCCGCGCTTCACGCTGCCGGAAGAGCGGGGCCTCTGGACGGCCTATTTCCTGTTCACCGTCGTCGCCTCCGCGGCGGTGTATTGGCTCCGCCGGCGCCGGCTGCAGCGCCTGGACCGGCCGGGATTTCCGTTCCTGTGGGGCCTGGGCGCATGGGCGGCCCTGCTGGCCGTAGGCTGGGCCGTGCTCGGTTCCCCCTTAGAGATGGAGTTGCCCGTGCTGCAGCGCTTCAACTTCACCGGCGGCTGGCAGCTGACGCCGGAGTTTTCCGCCATGCTGCTGGGGTTGTCGGTGTACACGGGGGCGTTCATCGCCGAGGTGGTGCGAGGCGGCATTCAGGCCGTGGACAAAGGCCAGCGGGAGGCGGCGGCCGCGCTGGGGCTGCGTCCCTTCCACGTGCAGTATCTGGTGGTGCTGCCGCAGGCGCTGCGCACCATCGTGCCGCCGCTGACGAGCCAGTACCTAAATCTGGCGAAAAACTCCAGCCTGGCCGTGGCTATCGGGTACCCGGAGCTGTTCAACGTGGGCACCACCACCATGAACCAAACCGGGCAGACGCTGCCCGTCTTCCTCGTCATCGTCGTTTCCTATTTGTCGCTCAGTTTGCTGACGTCGCTGTTCATGAACTGGTGGAACCGGCGGCTCGCCTACATGCACTGAAGGGGGTGAGTCCGGGTGGCCGCGAGGGCAGCGACGGCGCCACAGGCCGCGGTGCGGCCGCGGCCCAAACCGCCCTGGCCCCGCCGCATTGCGGCATGGATCGTGAAGAATCTCTTTAGCTCGTGGTTCAACGGGCTGCTGACGGTGGCGTCCGTCTGGTTCATTTCCTCCGCCGCGGGGCGGGTGTGGCGCTGGGCTGCGGAGACCGCCCATTGGAACGTCATTGCCGCCAACCTGCAGCTGTTTTTCGTCGGCACGTATCCGCGGGACCAACTGTGGCGGTACTGGGTGATGTTGGCCTACCTGCTCGTCTTGTCGGTTTTGAGCGCGGCGTGCGCCCTGAGCGCGTCATTCCGCCGCAAAGCGCTGCGGCGGCTGGCGGCTCCGGCGCTGCTGTTTTTGCCCTTCTGCATGTTCATGTTGTGGGGGTGGCCCGGGATTGCGGCGCTGCCGCCCGTGCAGACGTCGTCGTGGGGCGGCTTGACGTTGACGCTCATCCTGGCGGGCGTCGGCATCGCCGCCTCGCTTCCGATTGGTATTTTGCTGGCGCTGGGCCGAAGAAGCAGCTTGCCCGTCATCTCTCTTTTTTGTACGTTGTTTATCGAGGTCGTGCGCGGCACGCCGCTGGTCGCGGTCATCTTCATGGCCCATTTGCTAGTGCCGGTTTTCCTTCCGAATGTTACAATTGACCGTGTCGTGCGGGCCATGATTGGCTTTACGCTCTTCACGTCGGCGTATATGGCCGAAAACGTGCGGGGCGGCTTGCAGAGCGTGCCGAAAGGACAATACGAGGCGGCCTTGGCGCTGGGCATGAGGCCGGCGGCGACGATGCTCATCGTCATTTTGCCCCAGGCGCTGCGGGCCGTGCTGCCCTCCATCGTGGGGCAGTTCATCAGCCTGCTCAAGGATACGAGCCTGGTGGCCGTCATCGGCTTGATGGACTTGATGGGCATCGCCCGCAGCATCACGGCGAATCCGGCTTGGGCCGGACTGCAAGCGGAAGTGTACTTGTTCGCGGCGCTGCTGTATTGGATTTTCTGCTTCGCGCTGTCGTACGGAAGCCGCCGATTGGAGAGGATGTTGGGCATTGAGCGGACAGCTTGAGAAGGCCGGACGTACCGGCGCACCCGCGGCTGACGCCTCGCCGGAGGACATCATCATCGTCGAGAACCTGCACAAGTGGTACGGGGACTTTCACGTGCTGCGGGGCATCAACGTGCGGGTGCGCCGCGGCGAGAAAGTGGTCATCTGCGGCCCGTCGGGTTCCGGCAAGTCCACGTTCATCCGCACCCTCAACGGCCTTGAATCGCACGAGGAAGGGCGCATCATCGTCAACGGAACCGAGCTCACCAGCAACATGAAGAACATCGAGAAGGTGCGGGAAGAGACGGGCATGGTGTTCCAGCAGTTCAACCTGTTCCCGCACCTGACGGTGTTGCAAAACATCACGCTGGGGCCCATCTGGGTGCGCAAGATGAAGAAGCAGGAGGCCGTCGAGCTGGCCATGCGGCTGCTGGAGCGGGTCGGCATTCCGGATCAGGCGGACAAGTACCCGTCGCAGCTGTCGGGCGGGCAGCAGCAGCGGGTGGCTATCGCGCGGGCGCTGGCCATGCAGCCGAAAGTCATGTTGTTCGACGAGCCCACCAGCGCGCTGGACCCGGAGATGATCCACGAGGTGCTGGACGTCATGCGGGAGCTGGCGCATTCGGGTATGACGATGCTGGTCGTGACGCACGAGATGGGCTTCGCCCGCGAGGTGGCGGACCGGATCCTCTTCTTCGACAAGGGCGAAATCGTCGAAGAAGGGCCGCCGGAGGAGTTTTTCAACAATCCGAAGACGGAACGGGCGAAGTTGTTCTTGTCGCAGATTTTACACCACTAGGGCGAGGCGGCGAAGGGCTGCGGTCGAAAAGGACCGTGACAACTTGGCAGCGGCGGGGGGACGTGCGGCGTGAAGGGAAACATGCCGACGAGGCCTGTGTTTTCGCAGCGCCGGCGGCGCGGCGCGCTGTGGCGCTGGCTCGGGGTCTTGGCCTTGCTTGTCGTCGCTGGTGTGGTCGGCGTGTCGGTTTACGTAGGCTGGAGCTTGTCTCATGCTCCGCGCCGTCCGGTCGACGCAACGCCGGCCGCGCTGGGGCTGGCCTTTGAGGCGGTGGAGTTTCCGGCGACGGACGGGCTCGTGCTGCGCGGCTGGTTTCTGCCGGCGGCGAGAGCCGGCGCCGCGCCGGTAGCGCCGGAGGGCGGTGTCGCCGAGGGGGCTGAGAACGTCCCGGCGCCTTCCGTAACCGGAGGCGTCAGCCCGTACACGATCATTTTCGCCCATGGCTTTCGCAGCAACCGCCTGGAGCGGGGCGTGCCGGCGCTGGAGCTGGCGCGGTCGTTCGTCAACGCCGGCTTCAATGTCCTCCTGTTTGATTTCCGCAATCACGGCGAGTCGGACGGCAACGTCACCACGCTGGGCTACCACGAGGTGAAGGATATTTACGGCGCCGTGCGGTGGCTGCGGGAGACGCGGCCGCAGCAGGCCCAGCGCATCGGCCTCATCGGCTTCTCTATGGGCGCGGTCACGTCGATCCTGGCGGCCGCGGGCGAGCCGGCCATCGACGCGGTGGTGGCGGACAGCCCGTTCAGCGACCTGCGCTCATACTTGCAGGTCAACATGCCGGTCTGGACGGGCTTGCCCAACGTGCCTTTCACGTGGACGATTATGGCGCTTTTGCCGCCGCTCATCGACCTGGACGTGGACGCGGTGAGCCCGGTGGCGGTCATGCCCACGTTGCGGCAGCCGGTGCTGCTCGTTCACACCGACGGCGATCGGGCCATTCCGGTCGGCGAGAGCGAGCGGCTGGCGGTGGCGGGGCGGCCCGAGTCGACGACGCTGTGGGTCGTGCGGGGCGACCGGCACGTGGGGGCGCGGTCGGTAGACCCGGCCACGTACGACGCGCGAGTTATCGAGTTCTTCCGCACGGCCTTTAGCGCGGGCGAGTGAACGAGCAGCCGCTGTCCCGGGCGCGGCACCTTCTTGCTGTTTAAGCGAGGGAGAAACCGGGCGGGCGGCGCAGCCGTCCAGCCGGCAACGGGCACCCTAGGACTGAGAAAGCGCGAAAGGGGTGCCGGGGTTGCGCCGCCGCACGTTCGACCACTCACCGCCTCCGCCGCCGGGTCTCTTCGACCTGTCTTCGACCTTGCGGCACTTCGCGCTCGTAACGTACGCGACCGATCCCGGCCTTGTGGCGCAGCGCTTGCCGAAGCGGCTTGCGCCCCTGACTGTCCGCCTTGACGGCGCCGAGCGGGCGTTCGTTTCGGTGGTGGCCTTCGTCAACGGAGATTTCCGCCCGGCCCGCCTGGCGTGGCCAGCTTTCGACATCCCGCAAATCAACTACCGGACATACGTGCTGGACTCCGAAACCGGACGTCACGCGATTTGGTTCTTGCACAGCTTGTTCGACTCGTGGCTATACCTCGCGCCGCGGGTTGTGTGGCAAATGCCGTGGAGCCGGGCGCGCATCCGTATCGAGTGCCGGCGGGTGCGGCAGGCTGCGCCGCCGCGGGCAGCGGCGCACGCACAAAACGCCCAGCAGGCCGGGGATCCGGCTTGGGCGGAGGGGCCGTACCGGACGTATCGGGTGACGGCGGAAAGCGGCGTGGCGCCCACCGTCCTGGAGCTCACGCAAACTGACGAGGACCTGGGCCGCCCCGTGGAGCTGCCGGGCTTTCCGGATGCCGAAACGGGACTCGCTTGTCTCGCCCACGCGTTTCTGGGATTTTATGGGCGGCGGGACGGGCGCGTCGGGCTCAGCCGGGTGTGGCACCCGCCCATGCCGCTGCGTCCGGCGGGCCTGGAGACGGCGTCGTTTCCCCTGCTGGCGCGGCTGGGGTTCGTCCCGGAAGCGGAGCAGAAGCGCCCCTACAGCGTCCTGCTGGCGCCGACCGTTCCGTTCTTGACGCGCATGCCGCCGGTGGTCTCCGATTGATATACTGGACTTGCCGGGCCGTAGCGTGAAGAAGGGGCCGAGAAGGCGCGGCCGGCCGGCGGGCGACACTGCCCGAGGGGCTGCGGCAAGAAGGCAGGTGAGCGGGCGCCGTGCGGCGGGGATGGGGCGAGTTGTTCGGCCCACGGACCATCGTCCACGTGGACATGGACGCGTTTTTCGCGCAAGTCGAAATGCTGGACCACCCTGAGTACCGCGGCAAGCCGCTGGTGGTGGGCGGCACGCGGGATAGCCGCCGGGGCGTGGTCTCGACCGCTTCGTATGAGGCGCGAAAATACGGGATCCGGTCGGCCATGCCCATCCGCCGCGCCGTGGAACTGTGTCCCGACGCCATCTTCGTGCCGCCTCGCATGTCCCGCTACCAAGAAGTGAGCCGCCAGATCTTCGCCGTGCTGGACACCTTCAGCCCCCTCGTGGAGCCCCTCTCCATCGACGAAGCGTTCCTCGACATGACGGGCTGTGAGCACTTTTACAAAGACGCGGAGCACATGGGCCGGGAACTGAAGCGACGCATCTTCGAAGCCACTGGCCTGACGGCCTCGGTCGGCGTGGCGCCCAACAAGTTCATCGCCAAACTGGCGTCGGACCGGCAAAAGCCGGACGGGCTCGTCATCGTGCCTTTGGCGGCGGTGGACGATTTCCTGCTGCCTCTTCCCGTCGAGGCCATCTGGGGTGTCGGGCCGAAGACGGCTGCGCGGCTGCGCAGTGCCGGCATGCAAACGGTGAAAGACGTGCGCGAGCGGCCGCTGGAGGCGCTGGTGGCGCTGCTGGGGCATGCGTTGGCCGTGCACGTGCGGGAGCTGGCGTTCGGGCGGGATGAGCGGCCGGTGGAGCCGGAGTCGGAAGCCAAGTCCATCGGGCGGGAGACGACGTTCGAGGAGGACGTGCCCGACGGCCCTGAACTGCGGGCGGTGCTGGCGCGGCTGGTAGCCAGCGTGGGCACCAGGCTGCGCAAGCATGGGATGTACGCCCGGACCGTGACGGTGAAAATTCGCTATCCGGACTTTGAAACCCACACGAAAAGCCGGAGCCTGCCGTATGCGTTCCGTGACGACGACACCATCTTTCGCGAAGCGTCGCGGCTGCTGGACGAATTCCGCCTGCGCAAGCCGCTGCGCCTGCTGGGCGTCTACGTGTCGCAGCTGCAGCAAGCGGCGCAGATGTCGCTGTTCGAACAACGCGCGGATCGCCTCAGCGACGTGCTGGACGCCCTCAACGAAAAACTGGGCGGGCGCGTCGTGCGGCGAGGAAGGGAGTTGTAAGGGCGCCGTCGCTTTCCCGGCGGGGGTGGCGGACTTGCGGGAGAAGTTTGACTTGCCGGTGGTGTTCTGGTAGACTGGTTGCGAAGCAACTCAGGGGAGCTCGTGACGGGCTGAGAGGGTGGCGTAGGCCACCGACCCTTTGAACCTGCTCCGGGTAATGCCGGCGTAGGGAGAGTTGGCTGCTTCCAAACGCACACGCTTTCTCCCGTCACGGAACCTCTATCATTTCCTGATAGGAGGTTCTGTTTTATGTCTCGCGTGACGTCTGCCCTCGCTTGGTCCCGCCGTCGCTGGCTGCGTTCCACGGTCTTGGTCCTGGCACTTTCGGTCGTCGCGTCGGCTCTCGTTGGTCTTTTCGCCGCACAAGCGCTGGCCCAGGAGACCAAACAGCGCCTCGTGGTGTACACGTACGACTCGCTGGCGTCGGGCCCGGCGCAGATCATCAAGGAAGGGTTTGAGGCGCGGTATCCGGACGTGGAGGTCGTTTTTATCGCGCCCGGGTCCTCGGGCGAGACGCTGGCGCGCCTTATCGCGGAACTGGACGCAGGCGGAACCGACGCCGACGTGTTGATCGGCATCAGCGACACCATGCTGCCGCGGGCACTTGAGCGCGGCGTGTTTATGCCGCTGGACCGGTCGCTGCTGCCCAATCTGGCTAAGGTACCGGCCGATCTGGATTTTGACAAGACGGGCCACGTCGTTCCGTTCGACACCGGCTACGTTACGCTGATTTACGACAGCCACGTGCTGCGCGAAGACGAACTGCCGAGGAGCCTGGAAGACCTGACCGATCCGCGCTTCCGCGGCAAGATCATCGCCATAGACCCGCGGACTTCGTCGGTCGGGCACGCCTTCCTGATGTGGACTATCGCCGAGTACGGCGATCCGGGCTACCTCGACTACTGGCGCCGGCTCGCGCCCAATTTGCTGACGGTGACCAGCGGCTGGTCCACGGCGTACAGCTATTACGAAGCCGGCGAAGCGCCTATCATGGTATCGTATTCCACCGACACGGCGTACGGGGTCATGTACGCCAACAGCGATCGGTCTCGCGTGCTGACGCCGGCCGGGCAGGGATACCGGCAGATTGAGGCGGCGGGCATCGTGGCCGGTACCGACGTGCCGGAGCTGGCCCACCGGTTCCTTGACTATTTGCTGTCGGTCGAAGTGCAGCAGATGATTCCGACGACCAACTGGATGTTCCCGGTGAACGCGGAGACGCCGCTGCCTGAAGTGTGGCAGGAGTATGCGGTTGTTCCCGCCAATCCGGTGCGCCTGGACGCGGAACTCATCGCGAAAAACGAGGAACGCTGGTTGCGAGAATGGGCGCGCGTGATGGCGGGACGATAAAGCGGGACAGCGCGGCGCTCCTTGCACTGGGACCGCGGGCGGGGAGAAGCGCCGGCCTTGGCGCGCAGGCGCCAGGGGAGCGGCGCCGTCTCGGGCTGGCGGCGCTGCTTCTTCTCCCCGCCGCCGCCCTGCTGACCCTCATTTTTTACATTCCCGTCGGCATCGCGCTTCTGGAAGGCTTCCGGGCGGAGCCGGGCAGTTCGGCGCTGTCGCTGCGGCGCTTCGCGGACCTGCTGACGGATCCGTACATCCTTGGCCTTCTCCGCTTTACCGCCTGGCAGGCGTTCTTGTCGGCCCTGCTCAGCGTCGTCATCGGCGTGCCGCTAGGCTACCTGCTGGCCAACCGGACATTTCCCGGGAAATCGCTCTTGGCCTCGCTGACCATGGTGCCCTTCGTCATGCCCGCCATCACGGTGGCCCTCGGATTTCTGCTCATGTACGGGACCAACGGCTGGTTCAACGCGACGCTGAACGCGCTGTTCGGCTTCAAAGTGCAGGTGCTGCACACGCTGTGGGCGATTCTGCTGGCGCACGCCTTCTACAACGCCCCGCTGGTGGCGCGCATGACGCAGGGCGCGTGGGAGCGGCTGGACCCGGCGCTGGAGGAGAGCGCCCGCACGCTGGGAGCCGGGCCGCTGACCGTGTGGCGCACCGTTACGCTGCCGGCCGTGCTGCCCGGCATTTTGAGCGGCGCAGTGCTGGCGTTCATTTATTGTTTCATGAGCTTTCCCATTGTCTTGTCGCTCGGCGGCGCCCGCTACGCCACGCTGGAAGTGGAAATTTTCACGCTGATGCGGGTGCTGCTGGACTACGAGATGGCCGCCGCGCTGGCTGCCGTGCAGGCCGCCGTGTCGCTGCTGTTCGCGTACGTCTTCCTGCGCATGGAAGGCCGCGTGCCGTATCTATTCGCTTCGGCGCGAGCGCGCAGGCCTTCGCCGGTCACGGCCTCCCGCCTGCGGGACGCGTGGGTGTGGCTGCTGCTGGCGGCGCTCATCGTGTTTTTCGGCGGGCCGTTGGCCAGCATCGTCGCCGACTCCGTGCGGGACGGCGCGGGCGGGACGACGCTGCAAGCGTATCAGCGCATTTTCACCGCGACGCACGATTTCCACCTGGGCGCGCCGCCCCTGCGGACCATTCAGAACAGCCTGCGTTTCGCCGCCGTGGCAGCCGCGCTGGCCCTGACGGCGGGCGTCTGTTTCGTCTACGGCACGGTGCGGGTGCTCCGTAAGCCGCTGCCGTTCTTGGAGACGCTGTCGCTGGCGCCGGTCGCCGTGTCGTCGGTGGCGCTGGCCTACGGCATCTCGGTCGCCTTCCGCGGCCCCTTGCACTTCATCCCGCAGGAGCTGCGCATTCCGCTGGTCCACGCGGTGCTGGGCTTTCCGTTCGTCGTCCGGGCGTTTCGCCCGGTGTTGCAAGGGGTGGACGTGCGGCTGGTGGAAGCGGCGCGCACGCTGGGCGCCAGCCGCTGGCGGGCGTTCGTCGACGTAGAGCTGCCCATGGCGCTGACGGGGTTGTTGGTGGCCTTCGCGCTTTCCTTCGGCCTCAGCGTCAGCGAAACGTCGGCCACGCTGATGCTGGCGCGTCCCCACGAGATGACGATGCCGGTCAGCGTCTATCGCTTCTTGGCCGCCCGGGATTTTCGCAGCGCGTCGGCCATGGCGGTGCTGCTGATGGCGGTCACGGGTGGCGTGTTCTTGCTCTCGGAAATGTTGTCCGGCTGGCTGCGGCGCCGCTGGCAAGGGGGATCGGTCCATGGAAGCTAAGGAAAGGGCGCGGCATGGCTGCGCAGCGAAGGGCGCCTGGCCGGCGGACGCCGGCGTGCGCGGCGACGCCGCGGGCCCGTGGGGGGAAGACCCTGCCGGCGCTTCGGGCGCTGCTTCGGAGGCCGCCTGCGGCGTGCAGCTGGTGGGTATCCGCAAGCGGTTCGGGACTGTGACGGCGGTGGACGACGTCAGCCTGGCGGTCCGGGAGGGAGAGCTGCTGGCTATCGTCGGCCCGTCGGGCTGCGGCAAGACGACGCTCTTGCGCATCATTGCCGGCCTGGAGCAGCCGGATGCGGGCCGCGTGTTCATTCAAGGAAAAGACGTTTCGCGGATGCCCCCCGAGCGCCGCGACGTGGGCTTCGTCTTTCAGCAGTTCGCCTTGTTTCCGAACATGACGGTGGCGGGCAATGTGGAGTACGGCCTGAAGCGGCGGGGCGTGCCGGCGGCCGAGCGGAAGCGCCGCGTGGAAGAAATTTTGTCCATGGTAGGGCTGGAGCGGCTGGGGCAGCGCCGGCCCGACCAGCTCAGCGCGGGCCAGCAGCAACGGGTGGCACTGGCACGGGCGTTGGCGCCCCGCCCGAAAACCTTGCTGCTCGACGAGCCGTTGTCGGCGCTGGACGCGGCCATCCGCGTGCGGCTGCGGGAGGAGCTGCGGCAGATGCAGCGCCGGCTCGGGATCACGACGATTCTGGTTACCCACGACCAGGAGGAGGCGCTGGCCGTCGCTGACCGGGTGGCCGTCATGAACGAAGGGCGCCTCGAGCAAGTGGGCACGCCGTGGGACTTGTACGATCGGCCACAGACGCTGTTCGTGGCGCGCTTCATCGGGCGGGGCAATCTGTTTCCGGCCCGCGTCGAAGGCGAGCGGGTGGAGGTCGAAGGGTTCGGGCCAGTGCCCAAGTCCGCGCTGCCGGACGGGCCGATTGTGCCGGACGGCCCAGCGCAAGTCTTGGTGCGCCCGGAAGCTGTCATCGTGCAGATGGAGGACGACGTCGCGGCAGCGCAAGCCGGCGCGGCGCGAGAGCAACTGGCCGTTGGGGCGCGGGCACAGCTTACCGCTGCGGCGCGCCTGGCCGACGTCACGTTCGGCGGCGAGCGCTCGCTACTCACCCTGACGCTGGAGGCGCTTCCGGAGCGCACCGTGCTGGCGGCGGCCCCCAGCGTCTGGGCGCAGCGGCTGGCCCAGCGCCGCGGCCAGCGCGTCACCGTCGTCATCCCGGCCGACGCCTTGCGCCTCCTGCCGGAACATTAGTGTCACAACCCGGCGAAGTAGCCGATCAGCCGCATGTTGATCTGCTCTTCCGTGTACCCCGGGAACAGATCGTGTTCGACCACGAGGTCGTAGAGGCGCTCCATGGGCTCCCGCTTGTCCGCCGAGCGCTGCTTCTTGTCGTGCAGCACCGCCCACGCGGCCAGCACGTACTCCCGCCCATTGCCGCCAACACCGGCTTCCTCGCCGCAGACATCCCGCAGGAACGCGCGCAGCTTCGCCACATCCTCCCGGAAAGCCGGCCCGAAGCGCTTGTCCGCGTTGTCCGACAGCAGCGCGATCTCGGCTTCATACATCGGCCGCTTGGTCGCTTCTTCCTTGCCGATCCAGGGTGTTTCGAGAATGATCGGCTTGCCCGCCGCCACTTCGTGGTGGACGATGCGGTAGATGGCGTCGAAGCCGATGTACCCCGAGCCGATGGGCGCGTGCCGATCTTTGCGGGCGCCGCGGGGATTCTTGCTGTCGTTGATGTGGATGACCGTCAGCCGATCCAGCCCGATGATGCGGTCGAACTGCTCCACGACGCCGTCGAAATCGTTGACGATGTCGTAGCCGGCGTCGTGCACGTGGCACGTGTCCAGGCAGACCCGCAGCCGGTCGTTGGCCGACGTTTTCTCGATGATGGCCGCCAGCTCCTCAAACGTCCGGCCGATCTCGGTCCCTTTGCCCGCCATGGTCTCCAGCGCGATATTGACGTTTTTCGCGGCGCTCAGCACCTCGTCCAGCCCTTCCGCGATGCGCCGGATGCCGTAGTACAGGTCCTTTTCGGTAAACGCCCCGGGGTGAAGCACGAGGTTCTCCACGCCCAGGTACGCGGTCCGCTGGATTTCGCTCTGCAAAAACTCGACGGCCAGCCGGAACGTGTCGGTCTTGTGCGAAGCCAGGTTGATGATGTAGGGCGCGTGCACGACGATTTCGTCGATGCCGTGCTCCTTCATCAGCGCCAGCCCTTCCGGCACGTACTGCTCCTCCATGGGCTTGCGGCGCGTGTTCTGCGGCGCGCCCGTGTAAATCATGAACGTGGTGGCTCCGTAGCTGATGGCCTCTTGTGCCGCGCTCAGCAGTCCCTTCTCGGAAAACGACACGTGCGACCCTATCTTCAAGACGCTGCACTCCCCCGGTACTTCGCTCTCCAACTCGTTCCACGCTGCCCGGCTGAACCCTTTCCCGCGCCGTGCTATACTGGGTCGGGAAAGGTGGTTGCCTGTGAAAAAGAGAGTGTTGTTCGTCTGTTTGGGCAACATTTGCCGCTCGCCCATGGCCGAAGCGATGTTTCGCAAGAAGGTGGAGGAGGAAGGCCTCGCCGAGGTTTTCGAAATCGACTCGGCGGGGATCGGCAACTGGCACGTGGGCGAAGGGCCCGATCCACGAGCCGTCCGCGCGGCCGCTCGCTACGGCGTGGCCGTGACGCACAAGGCGCGGCAAGTGTCCCGGGATGAGCTGGACAAGTGGGACATGATCGTCGTCATGGACCAGTCCAACTACGAAGCCATCCTCGCGCTCGGGGCGCCGGCGGACCGCGTGCGCAAGCTGCGGGATTTCGACCCGCAGGGCCCGGGCGACGTGGCCGATCCGTACTACGGCGGCGAGGAGAGTTTTGACGAAACGTACCGGACGATCGAGCGCTGCTTGCCGGGGCTGTTGAAAGCGCTCCTGTAAGCAGTGGATAACGTGTGGAAAACGCGGGGAAATGTCCGCAAGCGCGCGGGGATACGTTGTGGATGAATTGTGGAGAAGCGGGTTGCCGCTCCGCAGGCAGGAGCGAACCCGCTTTTTCTTGTAATTACATTCTGCGCGAACTTTCACGGAATCGCCTCTCGACGCAATGTTTCCGGCAAGACGCGAGGATACGGAAAGGCGGGGGGATGCATGCTCGCAGGTGGTCGACAGCGTATCCGGCGCGCGGCGTGGGGGCTTGTCTTGCTCGGCGCCTTGCTGCTGGGCGGGTTCGGTCTCTTGGAGGAGGTCCGGTTCGCCGCGGCGCAGGCGGTGGACGCCGAGGAACTGCTAAGGCTGGCGGAGGCGGCTTTCGCGGCGAAGCAGACGTTCGCCGACGGCCTGCAAGCTGCCGAGCTGTACAAGGCGGTCCTGGAGCGGGACCCGGACAACGCGCACGTGCTGCTGCGGCTGGCGGCGCTGGCGTACTGGCTCGGGCAAGTGGCTGAAGACGAACCGGCCTTGCCTTACCTCGAGGAAGGCCTGCGCTACGCCGAGCGGGCGGTGGAAATCGACGACACCAACGCGGACGCCCACTTCTGGCGCGGCGTTCTCATGGGCCGCATCGGGGAAGAGCGGGGTATCTTGCAAAGCCTGTTCATGGTGCCGGACATCATGCGGGCCGTGGAGCGGGCGCTGGCCTTGAACCCGAATCACGACGGCGCGCATCTGCTCGCCAGCCAGGTGTACCGGAAGGCGCCGGGCTGGCCGTTGAGCGTGGGCAACCGGGCCAAGGCGCTGGAGCACGCGCTGGAGGCCGTGCGCCTGAATCCCGACGCGACGAGCCGCTGGCTGAATTTGGCGGAAGCGTATTTGGCCAACCGTGAGCGGGGCAAAGCCGTCGAGGCCTTGCGGCGGGTGCTGGAGATGCCGCTTACGCCCGGCGACGAAGTGCTCAGCCAGCGCGACAAAGAGCGGGCGGCGCAGCTGCTGGAGGAGCTGGGACAGTAACGGCCCGGGGGCCAGTAACGGCCTAGGCGGCCGGCCGGCTGGCGCGCGGCGGGTGTGCGTTTCCGCGCGGCCAGCGCATTCCGCGACGGATTCGGTAGAGCATTCGGGAAAGCATTCGGAAACAAGAAGAGGGCCGGTGCCGCACCGGCCCTCTTCGGTCTCGTGCAGGTCGTTACAGGAGCTCGCCCCAGGCCCCCGCCCGTAGCATCTCACGCACCTCGTCGGGTGTGCGGCCCGTCAGCTCGGCCATATGCTCGATGAGGCGCGGCGGCAGCCAGTCGACGATGTCGTCGCCGTACACGCCGCCCACTTCGTTCAGCTGATCGCGCAGCCGCTCGCGCGCGCCGTCCAGCTCGTACCGCCACAGCTGCTCGGCGACGGTGCGCATCTGCCCGTGCACGGCCTCCAGCTCGTCCAGCAGCCGCTCACGTTCCGCGTTGAGCCGCTTCCACTCCTCCAGAAGCGCCTCACGGGCTCGATTTTCGTCTCCCCAAGGTTCGTCTTCCGAAGGCGCGGTTGCGGAATCGTCCTCGGCCGCCATCTTCGCGTCCGTGTCGTCCTCGGCAGGCGTCGCCGCGGGCGCCTTCGCCGGCCGTTCGCCGGCCGGCGTTTCAAGGGTAAACGCCGGGGTAGCCCGCTCGGAGGGAGTCCCGGAAGCGACGGCCGCGCCGGCCGCGGCGCCGAGCAGCACGCCCAACGCTATAAGCAACGCCCAGCGGGCAGTTCCTCGCGTCATGCGCAGTCACTCCTTCCTCCTGCAGTATAACGGCGGGGGAAGGGGTGAACCATGCCAAAAGCCTGCCAGAAGAGGAGCGGGGCGACAGCGGGGCGGTGGCCGCAACGAGGGCGGCGGCGCCAGCCCGCCCTGCCCCGAGCGGGGAACCGTGACCGCGCGAAAACGGGAAAGGACGGCGGCGCAAAAACTTAAAGGGCGAGGGCAACGCCTTGCGGCGTGCCGTCGCCCGCATCGTTTCCCCGTTCAGTACAACCTGGTTAGCCGATGACCGTCACGTTCGTCGCGCGAGGACCTTTGACGTCCTGGGTCACCTCGAACGAGACTCGCTGACCCTCGACCAGGGTCCGGTAACCCTCGGCGTTGATCGCGGAGAAGTGCACGAACACGTCTCCTTGACCGTCCTCCCGCTCGATGAACCCGTAACCCTTCTCCGCGTTAAACCATTTGACCGTCCCGTATTGCAAGAGAGAACCCCCTTCGACTTCTCCGGCTCGCTGCCGGACGCACCCAGTATAGCACTCCTTTTTGGCCGTGTCCACAAAAATTTGGCGATTGCGCAGAATTTGTCGCGCCTATCCGCCGGCGGCCGGCGGACGGCGCGGAGGTGCCGCTTCCGGGCGGGAACGGCTGGCGCTCGCGCCGAACGCTTGCCCAGCCTCGCGCGGCAACAGGCAGGCGACGGCCAGCGCGGCCGCGGCGGTCAGCCACATGACGACGAACACCGCGTGAACGCCGCCGGCCAGCGCAGCCTGCAGCTGCTGGAACACTTCCGGGCCCAGCTGCTCCCGGCGCTCGAAATCCAGCAGCAAGGCGACAATGTCCAGCCCCGCCGGTCCGACGTCGCCTCCGGCGAAAGTGCTGGCGGACACGCCCAGCAAGCGCTGCTGCAAGCGCTGGTTCAAGACGCCTCCGAGCAGGGCCACCCAGACCGTGCTGCCGAGAATGCGGGCAAACATGTGCGAGCTGGTGACGACTCCGCGCCGGTCCCAGCCGACCCGGGATTGGACGATGACGAGGTACGTGGTTTGGGTAAAGCCGAGGCCCATGCCCATGGCGAAGCTGGCGGCGCCCAACTGCCAGGGTGAAGTGCCGGCGCCGGCCGACGCCAGCAGCGCGCCGCTGGCCACGAGGAACAGCGAGCCTAGCACCGCTGTGCGCGGCTGGCCCCAGGCGCGCCAGGCCGGGCCCGTCAGGACGCTGGCCAACGGCCAGCCCAGCGACACCACCGTCACCAGCAGGCCCGCGGCCGTGGCCGGCACGCCCAGCACGCCTTGGGCGAAGGTGGGCACGAACGATGACAGCGCGTAAGCCAAGCCACCGCCCAACAGGCCCCCCGCATTGGACAACAAGATGGTGCGGTCTTGCAGCACGTCCAGAGGCAGCAACGGTTCGGGCGCCCGCCGCTCGACCCGCACGAACAGCGCCGTGCACCCGGCGCAGACGGCCGCCAACAGCAGCGTAGGCCACGACCGCCACGGCCACGCCGTTCCGCCTTGCACCAGGACGACCATTAAGGCCGCGATCGCGGGCGTCAGGGCGGCCGCGCCGGCGTAGTCGACGCGCACGCGGGTTTTCGTCACCGCTTCACGGAAAAACAGCATGAGCAGAGCCGCGGAAGCCAGTCCGAAGGGCACGTTGACAAAAAAGATCCAGGGCCAGGCGAGATGTTCCAGGATAAAGCCGCCCAGCACCGGTCCCGCCACCGACGCCACCGCCCAGACGCTGTTCAGCGCGCCTTGCACCTTGGGCCGCTCTTCGGGGGAGTACAAGTCGCCGACGATCGTAGCGGCGACGGGCATTACCGCGCCTGCCCCCAGGCCCTGCACGCACCGGAAGGCGATGAGCTGCGACATCGACCTGGCGAGGCCGCACAGCACCGTCCCGGCGAGAAAGAGCGCCATCCCCAGCAGGAACACCGGCTTGCGGCCGAACAGGTCCGCCAGCTTGCCGTACAGGGGAATGGATACCGCTTCCGCCAGCAAATAGGCGGAAAAGACCCAGCTGTACGCGGCGAAGCCGCCCAGCGCCGCAACAATAGACGGCATCGCCGTGGCCACGATGGTCGCTTCCACCGCGGCCAGACACATCGCCAGCACCAGCGCCGCCGTAGCCAGCGGCCGATGCGAACTTGCCCGCTTCATCCCATCACAACCCGAGCAGCGCCTCCGGCCGGTCCACCCGCCGGTAGTTTTCCGGCACCGCGAAGAAGGCCGCGGGAATCGGTTCACGCGACACTTCCCGAACGGCGCTTTCCATGACAACCGGCGTGCCGTACACGGACGCTTGCGTCACGTTGCGCACGGGAAAACCGGTGGCCAAACGCGCCCGGTAGTCGGCCGGCGCCGAGTCTCCGGCGCCGATCAGGTCGGCCAGCTCCGGCGGAACGAGGGCCAGCAGCCGCTCGTAGGCCTCCCGAAGGGACTCAGCCAGCTCGGACGTTGTTCCCCGCCAGTACAATCCCGGGGAAGGCGGCGTCAGCAAAATGACCTCATTGGTCTCGCACAGCAGGATCTGGAGCGGAACGCCCTGCGAGTAAAGGCTCACCGCCGCCGGCAGGAGCAGCATGCCGCGTATCCGGCTGTCCATGGCCCCGACCACCTTTCCCCGTCAGCGTTTGCCCTGATCGTTACCAGGAATGGACGCCGGCTCCTGCCGCTGTGGGGAAAACGGCGGTTCCTCCCTTTTCCTGTTTGTCCTCGCGGAAGAGAGGGAATAGGTATGTTTGTTAAGTGTGCCAGTCCCTAGGCGGGGTGAACGATGTTTTCGTACAATTTGGGCGAACAGGAAAGCAAAGGAGGTCCTCCCATCGTGAAGGCGTTGGTCTACCGGGGTCCGGGGAAGAAGGAATGGACGGACAAGCCCCGCCCGACGATTCAGAAGCCCACGGATGCCATCGTTCGCATCACGCACACCACCATTTGCGGCACCGATTTGCACATTTTGGCGGGTCACGTGCCGGCGGTGACGGAGGGGCGCACCCTCGGGCATGAAGGCGTCGGCATCGTCGAAGAAGTCGGCGAGGCCGTATCCAACTTCAAGCCGGGCGACCGGGTGCTCATCTCCTGCATTACCGCGTGCGGCCGCTGCGACTACTGCAAGATCGGCATGTACGCGCACTGCCGCGACGGCGGCTGGATCTTGGGCCACCTGATTGACGGCACTCAGGCCGAGTACGTCCGCATTCCGCACGCCGACACCAGCTTGTACCACATCCCCGAAGGCGTCGAGGAAGAAGCGCTGGTCATGCTCAGCGACATTCTCCCGACGGCGCTGGAAATCGGCGTGCAGTACGGCAACGTGAAGCCGGGCGACGTCGTGGCCATCATCGGGGCAGGGCCCATCGGCATGTCGGCACTGCTGACGGCGCAGTTCTACTCGCCGGCTGAGATCATCATGGTCGACTTGGACGACAACCGCCTCGAGATGGCGAAGCGGTTCGGCGCCACCAAGACGATCAACAGCAGCGACGGGCGGGCCGTGGAGAAGATCCTGGAGCTGACGGGCGGCGAAGGCGTGGACGTGGCCATCGAGTGCGTCGGCTATCCGGCCACGTTTGACATCTGCCAGAAGATCTTGAAGCCCGGCGGCTACCTGGCCAACGTGGGTGTGCACGGCAAGCCGGTGGAGTTGCATATCGAGGAGCTGTGGATTCGGAACGTCACCATCCGCACCGGCTTGGTGAACACCAACACGACGCCGATGCTGCTCAAGACGGTGAAGTCGGGCAGGCTGCAGCCGGAGAAGCTGATCACCCACCGCTTCCCGCTGAATCAGATCATGGAGGCGTACGAGGTGTTCAGCAAGGCGGCTGACAACAAGGCGCTGAAGGTCCTCCTGTACGCCGAGTAAGGCGGGCCGGTTTTGCGCCGCGCATGCAACGTGGAGCGGCGGGAAAGCAAGCGGCAGGGCAGCGCTCCGCGAGAAGCGCTCCCTGCCGCGTTTGCGCGTATAGGGGATATGGCGCGCCTTTTGCGGCACGCCGGCCGGACCGGCGCTTACAAGCTGGCCACGAGCTCCGTCAGCGTCCGGACGGCCACGCCGGTGGCGCCTTTCGGCAAGTAGTGGCGCTCCTTGTCGTTGGAGGCCGTGCCGGCGATGTCCAGATGCGCCCAGCGCGCCTTGTCGATGAATTCGCTGATGATGAGCGCGCCCGTGATGGCGCCGGCCGGACGGCCGCCGGTGTTCTTGATGTCCGCGATGTCGCTCTTGTACTGCTGCTTGTACTCCGGATCCGCGGGCAGGCGGCAGTAGCGCTCGCCGGCCTTGGCGCCCGCGGCCAGGATGGCTTCGGCCAGCGCGTCGTCGGTGGATACGAGGCCGCTGTACAGCTTGCCCAGCGCCACGACGCAGGCGCCGGTCAGCGTGGCCACATCGACGATGATCTGCGCGCCCTTGGACTCGGCGTATGCGACCGCGTCGGCCAAGATGAGGCGGCCTTCGGCATCGGTGTTGTCGATCTCGATGGTCTTGCCCGTCATGGCCCGCACGACGTCGCCGGGCTTTTGCGCGGTGCCCGAGGGCATGTTCTCCACGCACGGGGCCACGGTGATGACGTGCCGCGGCAGCTTCAGCCGCGCGATGGCGCGGATGGCGCCCAGCACGGCCGCCGCTCCCGCCATGTCGTTGGTCATGGCCGCCATGCCTTCGGCCGGCTTGAGGCTGATGCCGCCCGTGTCGAACGTGACGCCTTTACCTACCAGCGCGATGGGCGGCTCATCGGCGCCGCGGTAGCGCAAGAAGATGAGCTTGGGCTCCTCGGCGCTGCCTTTGGCCACGCCCAGCAGCGCCCCCATGCCGAGGCGGGCCATCTCCTCGCGGCCCAAAATCTCGCACTCCAGCCCCAGCTCGTCGGCCATCGCTTTGGCCCGCGCCGCCAGTTCGCTCGGCGTCAGCTCGTTGCCGGGCGCGTTGACAAGATCGCGCGCAAAGTTGGTGGCCTCGGCGAGGATGACGCCGCGCGCGACGCCCGCTTCGACGGCCGGCAGCTTGTCGGCGCTGTACTCGACGATAATCAGCTCCGCGCCTTGAGCACCGTCGTCCTTCTTGCTCTTGTACTTTTCATACCGGTATGTGCCCAGCAACGCGCCTTCGGCTACGCACTGGGCCGCTTGCTGCACGTCCAGCCCCCCGATGCCGGCACCGTGCACGATGGTGGCCACCTTCTTGACGTCGCCTTTCAGCGCCGCCTTGACGCCCGTGGCGCTCACCTGGCGGACGCGCTCCAGGGTAAACTCTTCCGCCTTGCCCAGCCCGACGACGACCACTTTCCGGTACGGCGCGCCGGTCACGTGCAAAACGGCCGTCTCGTTCAGCTCGCCCTTGAACTCGCCCGCCGCGATGAGCCGGCGGATGAGCCCCCCGATCTTCGCGTCCACCGCGCCGGTGGCGCCGCCGGGATGCGTGACGCCTTCAAAGAGGTTCACGACGACGGCGTCCACCGCCGCTTCCGCGATATTTCCTTGCTGAACCCGTACTTCCATGCTTCTCAACTCCGTCGTGCGCAATGTATTTGGACGCCGCGCCGCCGGCGGCGGGAGCCGGCGCCGCGGCTAGTCCTCCAGGTAATACTCGATGGTCGTGACGACGCGCACCCGCTTGATCTCCGGCGTGTACGCGTCCAGGTCCTCGATGGAGAAGTAGCCCTGGCTGGCCGTGCGGATTTTGCCCACCCTGCTGCCCGAATCTTGGGCGAACTGCATTGCCGCCTTGCGGGCTTCCCGGGTCGCCTCGGCGATCATGTCCGGTTTGATGTCGTTAAGGCGCGTGAAAATGAACTGTGGCTGATGCTCCCAGCTGCGGTAGATGAGCACGCCTTCCCTGACCAGCTCGTCCACTTTGGGCATGGTCTCTTTGGCCAGATCCACCTTGTTCGTGCGCAGCAGCACGACGCCTTGGGCCGTGTAGCGCTCCGCCGGCGGGTTGTCGCCGTAGTAGTTTTCCCAGCGGTCCGTGACCGTGGGCGAGACCGAGGTCATCTCCGCCTCGTCGAAGCCGTGCCGCACGAGGAACGACCGGATCTTCTCCTCGCTGCCGCGGAGCTGCTCGTACAGCTCATCCAGCGTGCGCGCCGAGACGGTATACGTCAGCAACGACGGCGGACCAAAATTGATTCGGTTTTTGCATAGGCTTCGCCCCGGTGCCGGTCATCTCCTATTCCCAACAGGACGGCGCTGTGAAGAGATAGGCGGCGTGGCGGCGTACGTTCCGCCGGGCCGCCGCGGCGGCACGGCCGGTGGGTGCATGAATTCCGCGCGCGACGCGGCGGTCCCTCCAAGAAAATGTTTTGGCGCACCGGGCAGTTCGCATTACGTGACGGATGCGGGCGGGCTGTTCGAATTCGTGGACACGGCCGACGTGGAGGAGACGTGGCACCGGGCCGTCCTGGCCCACTACACGATGTTGCCGGCGTCGCCCGACGATGGCCGCCCTCGAGCCCGGGGCGGGGGTGGAGGGAGACCCGTGGAGAATGGGCTGGCCGGCGCTGACCGTGGGGGAAACGGTCAGCGGCCGGCTGGGTAAGGACAGCGAGCTGCTGGACGAAGGCTCCTATGCGGACTATTACGTCGTCTACGGCGAAGCCGGTCAGCGGGTCGTGCTCGAGTGGCATTCCGCGGACTTTGACGCGTTCCTGATAGTCTTCAACGACCGGGGGGAACTGGCGGCTTTGGACGACGATTCCGCGGGTGGTACCAACGCGCGCGTCGAGATGACGTTCCCCGTCGCCGGGACGTACTTCGTCGTTGTCAACGCGTACTGGCCCGCTTCAGGCGGCTCGTATTTCCTGCCGCTGAGCGACGCGGCGGAGCCGGCCCTTGATTTTGACCGTGCGATGCAGCTGATCGAGCGCCTCCGCCGAGATGCCTGGCTCAGCGACGCGGAACTGCGCGAGGCGGAGCGGCTGCTGGAGCAGCTGCTGGAGCTGGTACGGTCGCGCCGGTGATCGTCAAGTTTCTAGTCGAGGGCCGGTGCTGCCGGAATCGCGTTCTCCGGCACGTGCCGGCCCAGCGCGCGATAGACGAAACCTTGCCGAACCAGCGTCTCGGCGGGAAAAAGGCCGCGGCCGTCCACGATGAGGGGACGGGCCATGACCTGCTTGAGCCGCTGGAGGTCGACGCGGGCAAACTCGGGCCAGTCGGTCAGCACCAGCACCGCGTCCGCGCCGCGCGCAGCGTCCAGGGTCGACGAAGCCACGTAAGCGCCGGGAAAGAAGGCGGTGGCCATGTCGTTGGCTGCCGGGTCATACACCCGCACGTGCGCCCCTTTGCGCAGCAGCTCAGGCACGATATCCAGCGCCGGTGCGTGGCGCATATCGCTGGTGCCGGGCTTGAATGCCAGCCCCCAGACGGCCAGCGTCGTGCCGCGCAACACGCCTACGGTCGCCTCCGCCAGCTCCAGAAAACGCCGGCGCCGGTCCTGATTGACTTGTTCCACCGCCGGCAGGATGCGGGGGGTTAGGCCGCAGTCGGCGAACTGGGCGATGAGCGCGGATACGTCTTTGGGAAAGCACGATCCGCCGTAGCCGAGGCCGGCGCGCAGAAAGTGCGGCCCGATGCGGCGGTCAAGGCCGATACCCCGGCTGACTTGCGCGGTGTCGACGCCGAGCCGCTCGCACAAGTCCGCAATCTCGTTGATGAGGGAAATTCTCGCGGCCAGAAACGCATTGGCCGCGTATTTGATCAGCTCCGCGGTGCGGCGGTCGACCAGCAGCACGGGGGCCCGGATGCCGGCGTAAATTCGTTTCACGGCCGCGGCGGCTTCGGGCGCGGCGGCGCCGATGACGATGCGGTCGGGCCGCAAGTAATCGTACAGCGCCGTTCCTTCGCGCAAGAATTCCGGGTTGGAGACCACGTGCCAGCGCCGGCCGGTGCGGGCCCGCAGGCGGGCTTCCAGTTCGTCGCCGGTGCCGACCGGCACCGTGCTCTTGATCACCACGACTTTGGGCGATGCGCTCTGCCGCCCCAGTTCGTCGGCGGCGGAAAAAACGGCGGACAAATCGGCCCGGCCGTCCGGGGCCGAGGGCGTGCCCACCGCGAGAAAAACCACTTCAGCCGCCAGAGCTTCTTCGTCCAGCGCCGGCGCAAAGCGCAGGCGGTTTCGCTGCAAGCCTCGCTCGACGTATTTTTCCAGGCCGGGTTCCACAAACGGCACGCGCCCTCGCTGCAAATTGCTTACGCGACTTTCGTCCTTGTCGACGCAGGTGACGCGAAAGCCCCGGGAAGCCAGCGCCGCAGCCACCGTCAGTCCTACGTAGCCGGCCCCGATGACGGTCACCCGATTCCTGGCCGAATTACGGGCGCGCATAGCACCGGCCTCCCCTCACCACTTCGCGAACAGGGCGCGCCTTCGGGCGGGCGATGTCGCCTGCGTCCAGAGAGAACCCGGCCAGATGTGCGGCGAAGACCAGCGGATTGAAAACCTTGGTCCAGTACTCCGTTTCCAACGTGTCGACGGTGCGGTAGATGTGGTTGGGCCGCGGGTTGGCTTCAAAAAACCACGGCTGGCCGTCCTGGTCCAGCGCGATGTCGACGCCTACGTCGCCCACGAGGCCCAGGTGGTGCTCCAGCAAGCGGCACGCGGCGATGGCCAGCGCATCGACGCGCCGCACGATTTCGCCGGCCCGTCCCGGCCATAGGGCCTCCGCCACGGGCCGAAGCGAACGGCAGCGGCCGAGGCGCGTGACGGCGTGGTCCGCCGTGGGAGCGATGCGCACGATGTGGCCCGGGATATACCAGCGACCGCGGCCGTCCTTTTGGACGTCGATGCGGATGTCAAAGGGATTTCCATTGTAACGCGCGATGTCGACGGGTCTTTGCACGAGCCAGTGCTTCGCCGTCCACGGCCGCCGGGCCTGACGGGTCGCCAGGTTGATGAACTCTTCGAAACCGCGGACGGTGACTTCGGTCTCCTCATCGGACAAAATCCTGCCCCGGCGCAGCCGGTGCCGGACGCGCAGGCCGTCCGGCAGCTTCTTGACGCGGAAGATGCCTCCGCCCGCGCCTTTTTGCGTGTTTTTCACGTACACCCGTCCGAAGCGGTCCAGCATCTGATAGAACGACGCTTCGCTGTCGAGCGGCAGCGTTTCGGGCAGGTGCTTCCGGATGCCGGGATCGCGGTGGAGAAGCTGGTATTGGACCAGCTTGTTTCCGAGCCCGACCGGATTGAAGATGTTGGGAGTCACCGACCGCTTGATCTTGGCCAGCAAGTCGGTTTTGACGATGGCCCGGCGATAGATGGCCTTGGGAAACGGAAACTCACCTTGTTCCCATTCAAGGCGTCCCGGCACGTGCACGAAGCCGCGCACCGTGCGGGATCGCCAATCGATGTGCTCGGGGGCGAAGAAGTAGACGAGGCCGCCCAAGTTTTCCACGTTCCAGACGGCGTTGATAAGCTCGTAGCCGTGGTCGCGTGCCAGCGGCGGGCGTCCGGGCCCTACCTTGGCCAAGATCCCGATAACGGGGCCCAGCTCCAAGACGCTGCCGCGTCCCTTGGCGCGAAAGCGCAGTCCTCGCGCGGCCGGGGAGGCGAGACTAAGGGCTCGGAGAGTCGTCTCCGGCACGAGGAGAGTCTCTTCGGAAACGCGCCCATCTTCTTTCATCGTCACGCGAGCGGTGCGTTGGCCGCAAGCGATGGTCAACGCGCCGCCGGTGAGCCGCAGGCGTTGCCTGGCGGCCGGATGGATGCGCAATACGTCGCCGGGTGCGGGCTGAACGCGCATGAGCGGAAGCCGCGCGTTAGTCGACGATGCCATGTTCCTT
Organism: Bacillota bacterium; assembly: GCA_017577945.1. Lineage (NCBI taxonomy): Bacteria > Bacillati > Bacillota > Bacillota bacterium. Next base: position 64,143 of record PKQS01000008.1, on the reverse strand, counting down.
CCCCCACTTTCTCAGGCGGGACATGTAATAGCTGACGGCCTGCCGCGAGGCCGGACAGCCCGAGGCCGCGCGGCGCAAGTGTTCCCAGAGCGAGAAATACAAGATCTGCAGCAGACAGCAGATTTGATAGTAGTGGACGAACCGCTGGCGCGGCAGCGGGCGCCGGACTTTGGCAAAGTGGCGGCGATACGTGTCGATGGCCCAGTCGCGCAGCTCTTTTTGCCGCTTGCGGTATTCGGGGTAAAAGGCCAGCGTTTCTTCCACCCAACAGGCGAGATCGTACGGCACGGGCGCGATGACGCTTTTCGACCAGCGCACGAACCGTACGGCACCGTCGTCGTCCAGGCGCAAGTTGCGCCAGCGGACATCGCCGTGCGCCAGGGCAGCCGGACACTTTTTCGCCTTCGCCATCAGCCGGGGCAGGCGTCGCAGCGCTTGTTCCACCAGACGGGCGTCGTGTTCGCCGGGTAGCCAGCGGCGGTATTGCTTCAGCTGCCGCTGCAGTGTCCCCCGGCGGCGGGCGGCGCGGACGGCGTCCAGAAAATGGGGAATAGGCGCCGAAACGGCGCCGCGCTGCCCAGCTTGGGTGCGGAAAAGAAAGCGGGCTTGCAATTCGGCGAGGCGCTGGACGGTGGCCCGGCGCGCCTTAAACGTGCCCCAGGGCAGCGGCGGCGGGTCGGCCACGCGGCCCACGAAGGGTTGCAGTCGTTTGGGCGGTTTCTGGTCCAGAGGACTGATGGTCGCGGTGGCGGGCCGCAGCGTTGGCCTGGGCCGCCACGTGCCGGCGGCGCGGTGCGCACAGTGCCGGGCCAGCTTAAACAATTGACGAGCGTGGGGCCCCATAGCGAACAGCGCTTCGAGCCGGCGTCGCCCTGCGTCGCCGAAACGGTGGCGCAGCGCGGGGTCCAGCAGCTGCTGGACGGCCTGCGACAGCAACTCCACGTTGCCCTTCGGCACGATGAAGCCCGTTTGTCCGTGAACGACCAACTCTCGAGCCGCGCCGCTGTCATACGCGACCACTGGTTTGCGAAATGCCATGGCTTCGGCCGTGACGCGGCCGAACGGTTCGTCGGCCAGGCTCGGAACGACCACGATGTCCAGGCCCGGATACACGCGCTCCACGTTTTCTTCGAATCCGCAATGAACCACGCGGCGGCTCATTCGAGCCTCAGCGATGCGCCGGCGCAGGCGTCGCCACAGCGGCTGGCGGCGGTCGCGGATGTGACCGAAAATGAAAAAGACGGCTTTCTTTTCGCGCCGGCCGACGCGCAGCGCCATCCTTACGAAGTGGGCGATACCTTTCTTTTCGTTGACTTTGCCAACAAACCCGATCGCGACGTGGTCGTCGGTCAGACGCCACGCGCGGCGCTGGCGCAACCGCAACTGATCCCAGACCTGTTCACGCCAGTCCGACAAAGGCACGGCATTGTACAGCTTGACGATGGGGCGCCGTACGCCCAACAGTTGAAGCCGGCGCCGTACGGCGTCGGAAACGGCCACGATGGTCGTGGCCCAGCGACTTACGGCTTCCACGCGCTCGAGCCGGTCTTGCGGAAGCTCGCGGATGACCCACAACACCGGCGCGCCTACGGTACGGGCCGCCTCCGCGACCGGCGTAGGCGCGATGGTATTCACGTACACTACGTGGGGTCGGATCCGGGCAATGAGTTCCTTCACCCGCGGCGAGTCGTAAGGCGTGACGAAGACGGGTACGCCCAGGGAGCGAAAATACTCAGTGCTTAGACCCTCTTTGCGGCTGAGCACGGCGGCTTCGACGCCTCGCTCCACCAGGGCCCGCACGTCGTAGAACAGGCTTTTCTCCGCTCCCGTGACTTCTTCTGGGTACGAATTGTGGTTGACGAAGAGCACGCGCACGTCCTCACCCCATTTCCGTTGCAACGTATGGCCTGCGGACGAAGCTGCCACGGGACGGAGGTACCGTTTGCACTTTGTCGAACGACGGTCCGGCCCGCCCGTTTCGCGTTTTGGATGGCTATGCTCCATAAAAACTGAACGGCTCGCGGGATGATCCCCGCGAGCCGTTGGCCCAGCGCCCGGGATACTTTGGCCTTCTGTCGCCCGGGTCGGAAGGGGTCGAGTGCAAGTCGCAGGTTACAGGCCGTCGCGCCTGCTGCGCGCCGAAGAGTTTACCAACCCGGCAGGACCGTCCCATCGCTTTGCGCCGGCGCCGGCAAGCCCAGCAACTTGGCCAACGTTGGAGCTACGTCGACGATGGACGCAGTCTCAGGCACCTTGACGCCTGCCGGGACTCCCTTGCCGCCGGCCGCGAAAATGGGCCGCAGGTTCCCGTGAGGTTCGGAGACCGTGTCAGCCAGGTATCCGTGCTGGCCGGTGAAGTAAGGGATACCCGGCGTCACCAGGTAGCCCGGGGAAGCCGCGTCGAACTGATAAGGATGGTTGGCGAACGCGACGACGTCGCCGGTCGCCGTCGGGTGTGAGAAGTCGAACGTCCGACCCTCCACCGTGATGCGTTCGGCTTCTTCCTTGGTCACGACCTGGTTCAGGATGGGCGTACCATCCTCGTCGCGCCAGGTTCGCAGACCTTCAACGATCGCCTGCTTCACGGCTTCGAACTCTTCCGGCTTGACCACGCCGCCGGGCTGCCGTCCTGCCAGGTTGATGTAAATCTGCGTCGTGGCGCCTGCGGAGTAGGCCATCGCCTTGCTGCTAGCCGGATCAGTCGGGTTGTACAGTCCGAGCTGGGCCAGCCGCTCGTTCACGTTCGCGATCTTCCAGGTCGAGGCGAACCCGTGGTCGGACACGAGAACCGCCGTGGACTCCTCAGGCCCGCCCATAGCCTGCCAGACGCGCCACGAGGCGCGGTCGGCCGCTTCAAACACTGTGGCGAACAGCGCGCGCCGTTCCGCCACTTTGGCTTCGTCATACCACGGCGACGTCTCGTCCAGGTACCCGTACATCCGGTGCATCCACTCGTCGGTCTCGGTGAAGTAAACGAACGCGACGTCCGGCTTGGTCCGAGCGATAATGTAGCTGTACATTTCAGCCGACCAGTTGAGGCCGAGGATGACCTCTTCGGCGAAGGTTTGCTCATCCACGAACCCGCCGATAAGCGCATTCCGGTCGGGGCCGACGGGGATCGATACGTACTCGGAGACTTCCTTCTCCAGCCACGCCGGCTCCACTTGCGGACCCCGCAGGGCCGTGGCGTACACCCGCACCTTTTGCAGGTCTTCCGTCAGGTCAATGAGCTTGACGTAGAGACCGATGCGGCGTCCGTCAAGCCGCAACGGCAGTGCCGCCCACTCGCCTTCGCGCAGCACCGCGACGGGCTGCGTGCGGCTCGCCTGGTCCGATTCGGAGAAGTAGCTCAGCTCAGATTCGTCCGACTCCAGGATGACGACGGTGTCGTAGGCCACCTGGCCGTCGTTTACGGTGTCGGTGGCGATAAACAGCCACGCCGCGACCGGTCCGTTGTACGTCGGGATGGTGAGGGAGAAGGCATAGGCCGGGGAGTAGGTTTGGACCGACGCCGGCAGGTCGCTGACGGGGAACAGCTCGACACGCTCGTAGTCGAGCCACAGATAGGGCGCCAGGGCTGCACCCTCGATTTCATAGTTGCTGACGACTTTCGGCTTGGCCTAATAGTTTCCCCAGCCCATGACCGGTCCCGTCAGGCCGCTGTCCGCCGCCGGCCAGCTCAAGAAGACGCCGCCGAGCGTTGCTGTCGCGAGGCCGTGCTTCTCCGCGACGACCGGCAACGTCTCCGCTTCCAGCTGACGAACGTCGCCGTAGGCACCGACGGTGATCGGAGTGGTCACATAGTGATAGGAGTTGTTGGTCAGGCTGTGCGTGCCCGGGAAGGCCCCCGTAAGGATGGACGCCCAAGACGGCGTCGTGTTAGACGGGACGACGGGAAGCAAGCCCTTTTCCGCCACGACCCCGTTCTCCAGCATCCAGCCTAGCATGGGTAGCTGGGTCGGCGGGACAAACTCGAACGGGTAGCCGCTAGGCACGCCGTCCCAGCCGATCACCAAGAGCTTGTCGGTCTTTGCCGCGCTGGCTGCCGCTGTCCACGGAGCAGTGGCCAAGGTGACCGCCAGGAGAATTGCGGCGAAGACGACCCAACGTCGAGACGTGCGTGACATCAGCGCCATCCTCCCGTGTATTGTATTGCCAAGTTCGGACTCGCGCGCCGAAGGCTGGCCGGCCCTGGCTGTCTTCGCCTGGGGGAGCTCGCCGCGTCCTGCCCTGTGATAACCGGAGAGCACAAAATCATAATGTCATGACATTACTACTTTTACGCTTTGGAACTACGAGCTCCTGCCAGCTCTAGTGAATTTCGTCGCAAATACCGGGATGTTGGCAAGCGTGGGGCGAGAAGGCGGCACGCACGGGGGCCGTGTGCCGGAAGGGCAAAAAAAGAAAGCCGCTGCCGCTTGCGCGGCAACGGCTTTCCCGCCAGCTTGACTGGCGCGCCCGGGAGGATTCGAACCTCCGACCTCCGGATTCGTAGTCCGTTACTCTATCCACTGAGCTACGGGCGCATGATCTCACTGCACCCGAAATTGTACCACGTCAGCGCGGTTCGGTCAACCGTCAAGTGAGGATGTTGGTGTTGGCCGGCGCGCTTGATCCTACCGGCGCCATTGGGGGACAATATAAGCGAAGGCTGGCGGATCTGCCCGGACGGGTGCCGGCGGCCCGGGTGCCGGCCGGCGGCTCGACGGCGCGCCGGCGCGGGCAATGGCAAAGGAGGTATTGCGTCATGAAGATGGAGCTGGTCGAGAAACACCTGAAGGAATGGGGCGAAATCATCGTCTCGACCTCGGGTGGCGCCACCTTCGAGCTGCATGTGGGCGACACCGAGTTCGACAAGGAGAACCGGCTGATTCGGCTGAAGTCCGCCAACGCGCACTACGTCATCGACGGCGACTCCATCGAGACTATCAAGATGCATTTCGGCCACCGCGACTAAGCGGCGGACAAGTCGGAGCGCCCTGCACGGCCGCCGCTGGGGGCCTTCCTTGAGGCCCCCAGCGGCGGCCTCATCTTACTCCTCGGCGCAAGCGCGTTGCCGCCGCACCTGTCCGCGTCGCCGTTACCCCGCCGCTCACCCCGCGGCCGCCCGCAGCGCCTGGTCCAGGTCGGCGATAATGTCGTCCACGTGCTCGATACCGATGGACAAGCGAATCAGGTCCGGCGTGACGCCCGCGGCCAGCTGTTCCTCCTCGGTCAGTTGCTGGTGCGTCGTGCTGGCCGGGTGAATGACGAGCGACTTCGCGTCGCCGACGTTGGCCAGCAGGGAGAACAACTTGACGCTGTTGATGAAGCGTTTGCCGGCTTCCAGGCCTCCTTTGATGCCGAAGGAGAAGATGGAACCCGCCCCTTTGGGCAAGTACTTCTTGGCCAGTTCGTACGACGGATGACCGGGCAGGCCGGGGTAGCTCACCCACGCCACCAGGGGATGCTCCGCCAAGAACTCGGCCACCTTCTGGGCGTTTTCGCAGTGGCGCTCCATGCGCAGGTGCAGCGTTTCCAGCCCTTGTAGGAACAAGAACGAGTTGAACGGCGATAGCGCGCCGCCCAGGTCTCGCAGCACGTGGGTGCGGGCCTTGGCGATGAAGGCCGCCGGGCCGAAAGTCTCCACGAAGTTGACACCGTGGTAGCTCGGATCCGGCTCCGAAAGGGCCGGGAAGCGCCCGTTGGCCCAGTTGAACTTGCCGCCGTCGACGATGACGCCGCCGATGGATGTGCCGTGGCCGCCGATGAACTTCGTGGCCGAATGAACCACGATGTCCGCGCCCCACTCAATGGGGCGGCACAGGGCCGGCGTGGCGAAGGTGTTGTCGACGATGAGGGGAATGCCCGCCTCGTGCGCGATGTTCGCGACGGCTTCGATGTCCAGCACGTCGCACTTCGGGTTGCCGATGATTTCCGCAAAGACGGCTTTCGTCTTGGGGCCGATGGCTTTGCGGAAATTCTCGGGATCCGACGGGTCCACGAACTTGACGGTGATGCCCAGTTTCGGCAGCGTGTGCCGGAACAAGTTCCAGGTGCCGCCGTACAAGCTGGTGGCCGACACGATTTCGTCGCCGGCCTGGGCGATGGTGAAAATGGCGTAGCTGACGGCGGTTTGGCCCGAAGAGACGGCCAGCGCGCCGACGCCGCCTTCCAGCGCGGCCATGCGCTTTTCGAACACTTCCGTGGTCGGATTGGTGATGCGCGTGTACACGTGGCCGACCTTGCGCAGGGCGAACAAGTCGGCGGCGTGGTCGGCATCGTGAAAGACGTAAGATGTGGTCTGATAAATGGGCACAGCTCGCGAGCCGGTGACCGGGTCAGGCTCCTGGCCCGCGTGCACGGCCAGCGTCTCAAACCGGTACGGCGGTACGGCATGCGCGTCGTTGGACACAGTGCGGCAACCTCCTAAGCGTGTGGTGCTGCGTACGCTTCCTGGGACACGAAAACACCCCTCCGGAGGAGGGGCGATCTGTACGTGGATCGTTCCGTACCGCTCGCGCCTCCTCTCATCTCTCAGGAGCGGTCGCCTCGGGCGATGCGCCGTCCTGCAGGACTTGGCACCGTCTCAGCGGATGAGCTGAGGGTTGCCGGGCTTCATCGGGCCAGTCCCTCCGCCGCTCTCGATAAGAGTAGGCCAGTCGCTCGATTCCCTTTTGTGTGCACGTCACCGGTAGTATACAAACGCGCCGCGCGCCTGTCAATCCGAAACCTTGCGAACAGTTGCGGCGGGCGCAGGGAGCCTCCGAATAGAACCCCAAAAAAGGGGGACGGCCGGGGGGGTGGCCCGGCCGTCGTCGGGGGTTGCCTGCGAATCGGTGGCCCGATCCGAGGCGGCGTCTGTCGCGGTGCTTTATTGCCGATAGGCCCCGCGGGGCGTTACCCCGCCTGAGGCTGTGGTTTGTCTCCTTTGGCGAACAAGCGCCCGGGCTGCCACGGCGTGCCCAGCTCCACCAGGAGCCAGCGATCGAGGCCGTACCAGCCGGCCACTTTCCAGGCAATCATAATCAGAATCGAGACGGTGAACATCACCGGGTTGCTGCTGGTCGTGCCGGCCAGCATGAACGCCATGTTCATGAAGGCGCCGAAGAAGGCGGCGATGGCCGTCAACCCGCCCAGGATGAGCCCCAGGCCCACGAGAATTTCACCAAACACGACCAGCTTGGCGAACCAGGTGTAGTGCCCGCCGTCAACCAACCACTGCAGGAACGACCGATACCAATCGTAACGAATAGCTGTGCCGCTCAAGGCGTTGTTCAGATAGCCTCGCAAGGCAGCCCCCGTCTCCATCCACGCCGGGTTCGACAGTTTCCCCCACCCGGACGTGAGCCACGTCCAGCCGAGCCACACCCGCACGATCGTCCACAGCCACGCGAACGACGTGCTGTGGAACAATTTCTGGGCGAGCGTTGACCCGCGGATCTCGGTCATTGCTTTCCCTCCCTCGCCGCCGCGCGGAACAGTCGGCCGTATTTTCAAAACTTCCTACCGACGTCGTCCACGCGTTGTTTGCAGTTCAATTATCGCTCCGTTTTGAAAATGGCCGGGAGAGGAGGGTGTCACGGAATACAGTGTCGTTTGTCCCGCTTGCAGGGCGGTCGCAGGGCCTAGGCAACGAGAAAACCTCCCGCGGGCCGGGGAGGCCGGCGGGAGGTTCTTAACGGGGCTTGCGCGCCGCCGCAGCGGCTCACGCGGCGAAGCCGGCCGCAGGCGGCGCTAGAGCAGGCCGCGCTATACTAGGCGTCGCTGCCGCAGGCGGCGCTAGAAGTTGAGGCTGGCCGGCCGCTCGCCGACCTCGACGCGCACGACGACTTCTCGCCCGCCGCGGTTGACGGTGAACACCAGCACGTCGCCGACGCGCATGCCTTCAATGGCCTTCGCGAAGTCTTCGCTGTTCGCAATGGGCGTGTCGCCCACGGCCACAATGACGTCGCGAACCCGCAGTCCGGCTTTCTCGGCCGCGCTGCCGGGGATGACGTCCAGAATGATGACGCCGCGGTCCACCCGCAGGCCCAGCTGACGCACGTAGCTGGCGTCGACGGTGTCATAGCGGATGCCGATAAACGGCCGGACCACCATGCCGCGAGTGATCAGGTCTTCCAGAACGGCCTTCGCCTCGTTGATCGGGATGGCGAAGCCGATGCCCTGGGCGTCCGCTCGTACCGCCGTGTTGATGCCGATGGCCTCACCGCGCAGGTTGAGCAGAGGACCGCCGCTGTTGCCTGGGTTGATGGCCGCGTCCGTTTGCATTAGGTTGCGATAGACGCGCGTCGTCTGGCTGTCCGGGTCGGCGACTTGAATCTGCCGCCCCTTGGCGCTCAGCACGCCGACGGTGACCGTGTGCTCGAGCCGGTACGGATTGCCGATGGCAATGACCCATTCACCGACCCGCACCTGGTCCGAGTCGCCCAGCGGCACCGTCGGGAACGGCCCTTCGGCTTCCAGCTGCAGGATAGCCAGGTCCAGCTCGTAGTCGTAGCCGCGCAGCGTGGCGGGAATCGGTTCTTCACGGTCCGGCAGCGTCACCTTGATGCTGGAGATGAGCTGCGGGTAGGCGAACAGGTGCTGGTTCGTCAGCACGAGCCCGCTCTCGTCGATGATAAAGCCCGACCCACTGGCGGCGCGCGGCGAGCTCGGGGGCCACTGGAACCAGTTGTACGGGAACGGGAAGATCTCGAAGAACGGGAACGGCTGCGAATTGGACGCCTGCCTCGGCTGGTATTCCACTTCGATGAACACGACGGCCGGGCCGACCGCTTCGACGACGTCGGCGATGGCGTACGGCCCGCCTGCGATGAGCGGATGAACGGCCGTCATGCCTTCCCCCGGCGCGGAGCTCTGCACCGCGGCGGCGCTCCGCGCGGACTCGGTACGCTGAGCCTCCTGCGCGCCGGTCAGCGAATCGGCTGCCGCAAAGCCGGCGGCCATCACCAGCAGCACCAGCAAGACGAGCGCCGCTCTTCTCGTCCAACGCGAGCGAAGCTGCATCGCTGTTTCCCCCTTCGCCGCAAGTCTCGTCCTCTCACCTATTGTACACCCTGTCCCATTTCCCCGGAAAAGAGAGTATTGCGATTTTTTGCGGCCTTCCCGGCACGGGCACGCGCGCATAGGCGCAAGCGTAGACTGTCCAGCGCGGAAGAACGGTACGCGAGGCGCGGCAAGAGCCCGGTATTTCTTTTTCGGCGAGCGGAGTGGTTTGCGGACATGTTCTCCTTCACCCCGCCGGCTGTGAGCAGGACAGCCCGCTCAGCGGCACCGTCGTCCGTTGCGTGGAGCGCAGAGATCGCCCGGGCGGCGCCTTACCTGGAGAAAGCCCGCTGGCACTGGGCTGCCGGACGGCTGAAGGAGGCCGTCGCGGCGTGGGAGGCGGCGCTGCGCGACGTTCCGGGCCTTCCGGCGCCGCGACGGCAAGAGATCGCCGGGCGCATCAGAACAGCCTCGTACGAAGGCGCACGGCGAGCGGTGCAGGGCCAGGAGCCGGACTTGCGCACCGCGGCGGCCTGGCTCGCCTGCTGGCTGCGGCACGCCGACGGCGCCGAAGAGCGCGAGCGGCTGCGCGTCCGGCAGCTGTACGCCGTCGTCCTGCATCTGGCCGGTGAGCGAGGCGAGGCGCTGCGCTGCTACGAAGAGCTCGAGGCGGCCCCGCGCGGAGCGGCGCCGGCGCGGGACGGGGTGGATTGGCGGTACGGGGCAACCTTGCTCCGCTTACAGCAGCTGGCGCCGCCGGCGAGGGCCGGACGGAGCGGGAGCGCCCCGCCCGGGACGCTGCCCGCCCGGGCCGCATGGGCGCGCTTACACGCGTTTGAAGCGCTGGCGTCAGGCGACGTCGGCCGAGCCGCCGCCGCGTTCCCGGCGCCGTCTGAGGCGGGACTTCCGGGCGCTTGGGCTTTGGCGGGCGGCTTGCTGGCCGCCTTGGCGGGCCGCTGGGAGGATAGCATCGCGTACTTCGAGCTCGCGCGATCCACGGGCGCGCTGGACGACGGGCCCGCGGGAGACTTGCCCCGGCTGGTCTTCGTGGCCGCTGCGTTGCAGCGGGCGGCAGCCGGCGCGCCGCTCAGCCCCGAGGTCGAGGCGTTCGCCATGTCGCTGCGGCTGCCGGCGCGGCCGCCGCGGGGAGCGGTCCGCGACGCCGCTTCGTACGCCCGCTGGGCCGCGGCGGTTCGCCGCTGGCAGCAGCAGCTGTGGGTGCGCCGCGCGCTGCAGGAACTGACGGTGGGGGACGTCGAGAGCCTGCGGTCCACCTTGCGCGCGGTCGCGCGCCGTCGGCCTCATGCCTCTCTGTCGCGCTGGATCCGGGTTTGGCTGGCGTGCACAGGGAGCGTGGGCGAAGAGGCGATGGACCGGAGCTACTGGCTGCAGCGCAGCCGGCCCTCCACGGACGCGCCGCGCCACCTGTGGCGGCTGGCGGTACTGGCGGCCGAACGTTTCGGCATGCCGGCCGACGTGGTGGAGCGTTTGCACCAACTCCTGGAGCGCTTTCCGGACGACGAGTGGGCTTTGGCCCGCTGGCGTTCCTGGATGCTCAAGCTGGCGGAGGATGCTTTTTCAGAAGGGCGGTTCAAGCAGGCGCTGCTGCAGTACGTGAGTCTCATTCTGTACTTGCCGGACGACCCGGACGGCTGGGAGGGCTGTGCGCAGATGCTGGAACTGATGGACATGGGGGAACGAGCCAACGATTGCCGCCGGCAGGCTCGGGCAGCGGCCAGCAAGGCCCGGCGGGTCCCCAAGCTTGACGACGAACAAGTGAAGAGAAACATTTTGCAGCAGCTCTTGGCCGAGCCGCTGCCGGTCTCCAAGCCCTCTTTTCCGTTTGCGCTCGCCGCGCTGCGGCGAGCCGCCTTGCAGACGCTGCACGAACCGGACGGCTATCTCCGCTCCGAATTGGAGCGCTGGGCGGCCTCCACGAGCTGAACCAGCAGCGGATGCAGCAGCCGCGGCGCCAGCCGTGATTCGTCAACCCAGGCCGACTCGTCGGGCGATGACTTGCCGCGCTTCGGCTGCGCGCCTTGCTGCGCGCCGGTCGCGGACGGGCGCTCGGGAAGCCGCTTCTCGATCAGGGTCAGGCAACGCCGCACGCCGCGCAGCGACGCGTAGCCGACGACGCGGTAGCCTATGTCGAGGTAATACTGCAAGACGTCCTTCAGCACGGTGCGCACTTCGCCCCGCAGCACCTGCACCCGCAGGCGGCGGGCTTCGTCTTCGACCCACGCCATCAGCCGGCGCCCCACGCCGTGGCCGCGAAATTCCGGCAGCACCGCCAGGCGCGACACGTGCATGTAGCCGGGCCGCAGGCGGTAGCGAACGTGCCCCGCGATGTGGTCGTTCACTACCGCCAGCCCGTAGACGAATTTTTCGGTTTCGATCTCGTAGCGTACGTGGGCCGGCGTCTGGCTATGGGCCTGGAACGGCGGATATACACGTTGCTCGAACTGCTGGAACGCCGTGCGAGTGATGGCGGCGATGGCATCAGCGTCGCCGGGCGTGGCGACGCGGATGACGACACGATCTTGTTCGGCCACGAGACGTCCCTTCTTTCCGCGGTCAGTGGGCGGACGGCCAGCCCATGGGCGGCACGTACAGGTTCAGGAACGGCGTCAAGTCGCGGTCGCTTTCAGCGGCTTCCGCGGCCGGCCCGGGTTCAGCCGCGGGCGCCGCAGGCACCAGGGGCGCCGCGTCCAGCGGCGCCGGCAGGCGAGACAAAATCGCCTCCAGCGGCTGCCTCGGCAATTCTTCGCCCGCGTCGCCGGCGTCCATGGTCGCGATGCGCCATTCGTCCAGCAGCTGGCGGGTGCGGTCGTAAAACGCCTGCTCGTCGATGCGGCCGATGGTGCGCAGCAAAATGAGCGACTGCCGGAAAAACGTCACGTGCTCCAGGAGCGCCTCTGCGCCGCGCTTCTTCGCGGCCGTTTCGGCCTCCCGCAGGCCGGCGTCCGCTTGCAGCCAATCGCCGCGGCGCAAGTACTGAATGGCCGCCAAGATTTTGAGCGGCACCGCCTCGGGCGCGATGCGCAGCGCTTCTTCCAGGAACGGCAGCACCCGATCGTCTTGACCGGTTTCCAGCAGGCCGCAGACGGCGCGGACCAAGATGGACTCGTCCACCGGGTCGCAGCCCAGCGCGCTGCGCAGGTGCCGTTCGGCCAAATCGGGCACGCCGATGCGAGCGCACAATTCGCCGATGGTGACGTGAGTCGCCGCGCTGGGGTCGGTTTGGACGGCCTGCTCGAAGTATTGCTCGGCGCGCGGCCGATCGCCTTCGGCCAAGAACCGCGCGCCTAGGTCGATGTAGGTGGCGGCGCGGCCCGGATCGAGCCGGATGGCTTCGGTAAAGCAGTCTTCGGCGCCGCTCCGGTTGCCCTGCTTAAGATGCGCCGCACCCGCCCACAGCCACGCTTCGACATCGCCGGAGTCGGCCAACAGCAGCGACGCGAACGCTTCCATGGCCGCGTCGGCCCGGCCCGCCTCCAGTGCCCGGCGGCCGTACGTCAACGTCCGCCGGCGCCAGTCGCGCACGAACGGGTCGTGCGGCGGCAATCCGTGCAGCGCCTTGGCCAACGCGTTCAGCGCGGCCGCGTCGGTGGCGTCGCCCGTCGTCGTCACATGCAAGATGCACTGCAGAGCCGGCTCGAAGCCCGGCTGCAGCGCCAGGGCCGCCATGGCCGCCCGCAGGGCCCGGTCTCCGTCGCCGACGGCGGCATAGATGAGCCCGGAGCGCGTCAGGAGGTGCACGTCCTTCGCGATGTGGTCCTGCGCGCTGTCCAGCAGCCGCCGCGCCTCCAGCAGCTGGCCGGCTCGCCAGGCATTTTCGGCCATCGCCGTCAGCCACGCGCCTTTGTGCACGTCGCGGGCGCGTTCCGGCGCCTTCGGCCCCCGGGTCGCTTGCAGGTAAAGGTCCCGGCACTTGTTGGCGTCTTCCCAGCGCCCGAGCCGCTCGAAGCCCAGGGCCAGGTTATGCAGCACTTGGTGGGCGCTCGCGTCGAAACGGCGCGCCTCGCTCCAGGTCGCCACGGCACCTTCGATGTCGCCCTGGTCCCACTGCTCCACGGCCAGCCGGCACAACGCGTGCACCAGCAACCGCCGGCGCGGCGCGTCGTCGGCTTCTTCCACCGCTTCCTTCAGCAGTTCGACTGCCGTCCGCACGTCGCCTTGCTCCAGGGCCCGGCGCGCGCTCTCGTCGATCAGGCGCAGCCAGGCGTCGCGGACGAGGTAGTACGACGCCGCGGAGCGAGGCACCAGCCGGCGGAACTCTTCGGCTTTGCCGGCGTCGCCCGCGGCCGCCGCAAGGCGTCCCAGCAAGGCCCACAGGTGGTGCAATTCGGCCGAAGGTTGCGACCCTCGCTCGCCGCCCCCCAGCAGCATCTCCAGCTCATGCCGCCGCTGCTCCAGCCGCTGCAGCACCGTTGCGGGCGCTTGGTCTCCCGCCGCTTCGGCCAGCAAGGAATATTCGCGCCACCACCGCGCGACCGGAATGTCGTCGGGCGGCACGGCCGGGTAGGCCTCCCACGCCTCCACGGCCCGGCCTTCCTGGAAAAGCAGCATGGCGCGCAGGCGGTGCAGCCGCCAGTCGTCGGGCGCGCCCGCCAGCACCTTCCGGGCCGCGTCAAACTCGCCGACGTGCACGTAGGCCCACGCCAGCTCCAGCCGGGCGGGCCCCAGCGCAGGCTGCAGCTCCAGCGCCCGGTGCAGGTATTCCGCAGCTTTTTGCCAAAGGCCGAAGGCCCGGTAAATGACGCCGCACCAGTACGGGTACGTCGGGTCGTCCGGCGCGGCCTGGGCGCCTTGTTCCAGCAGGCGCACGGCTCGCAGCGCGTTGCGGCGCCCGCCGCTTAAGGGATTGAGCGCGAGGGCTTGCCGCAAGTAGGGGCTGGCTTCTCCTTGGTGTTCGTTCAGACGCGGGGAAACAAGCTGATCCAATGAAGCGCGGCCGCCCGAGGACGGCCTCCCTCCCCACCGTAGTATCGTGGAGCTACTGTATGCGCCACACGCTGCGTTGGTGCGGGAAGGAGGCGACCCGGGCGGCCGTGCTCAGCCGGTGAAGGTTGGCGCTAGCGGCTGCGGACCGGACCCCATGGTGTGCCGAGGCGCGGCAGCAAGTAGCGGTCCAGGCCGTAGTAGCCCGCCACTTTCCACGCCAGCATGAGGAAGATGGCGATGGTATACAGGAGCGGGTTGGTGCTGGCCGTGCCGGCCATCATGAAGTTAAAATTCATGAATCCGCCGAAAAAGGCCGCGATGCCGGTGAAAGCGCCCAGAATGAGGGCGACGCCGACGAGAATTTCGCCGGCGATGACCAGCTTCGCAAACCACGTGTAATGGCCGCCGTCCAGCAGGAACTGGATGAAGTTGCGGTACCAGTTGAAGGCGATAGGCGCCTGCGGCTCGGTTTGCACCGCCCGCGTCCAGAAGCCGCGCAGCGCCTCGCCCGTCTGCACCCACGCCGGATTGCCGAGCTTGCCCCAGCCGGCCTGGAACCACGTCCAGCCCAGATACAGGCGTAGGATCAGCCATAGCCAGGAAAACTGGGTGGTCGTGAACAAGGCGCGCGCCAGCCGGTTCTCGGGCACTTCGATGATTTTGGCCATGGCCCTCCCCCCTTTGCTTTGGCGCTGCGTTCCGGTCAGCGCCGCGTATTCGTCCGGCTCCGGAGCTGCCCGCGGCGGCCCCGCCGCCGGGCTCCGCAAACCGTGTCCAGGCGACAGATCTCTTAACATACGACGCCTTTGTTATCCTTTCCTACGGAAAGCGGCGCAGACGCCTGCGCCTTGCAGGAAAATTATGAGGGCTCGCTGGCCGAGCGGCGCAGGCGCCGCTCCAGCCGGCGCAAGCGGTAGAGGATGGCGTCGACCTCGCGCCCCGGGGCGGAGGCGCCGCGCAAGCTCTCCAAAGCGCGGCGGCGCAGCGCTACGTCCAGCGCCTGCAGCGACCACTCGCGGGCCGCGGCGAAGTCGCGCGCCCGGTGCTCGTAGTGCTTGGCCAGCTCGATGTGGGCCCAGGGGGAGCTGCCGTCGTGGGCAGCCATGGTCTTCAGAAGGGCCACGGCGTCATCGCCGCGCCCGGTGCGCTTGTAGAGCGCCACGAGCAGCTGCTGGCAGCGGCGGCGCAGGGGGAGAGGCAACTCGCGGCGCAGCGCTTCTTCCAGGCACGCGCCCGCCAGGTCCCAGTCTTCGCGGCTGCGGCTGCCGGCCAAAAGCGTCCGCGCCAGCCCGTACAGCTCGGCGCCCGACAGCGGCCGGCCGCCCGGCGCGGCGGCGAGAGGATCCGCGGCGGCTTGCGCAAGATAGCCTGTCAAGGCGGCCAGCGAGAGGATGTCGAGCCGGTTGTGCTCGATGACGCCGGCCAACGGTTCGGCGTCGCCTGTTTGCAAGAAAGAAAAATAGAGCCGCGGAATTTCCTCGCCCGGCACGTCATTCTCGCGCCGGACTCCGAGGACGGCTTCCTCCAGGCGCGCCAGGCGGCAGCTGTCCAGCGCGTCGTGCCACACGCGGCGGGCCGGCAGCAGCAAGTCCAGGTGGGGAAGCCGGGGCAGCCGCAGGCGGTTGACGATGGCGCGCGCCTCCAGCAGCGGCCAGTCGAAGGAGCGGCCGTTAAAGGTCACGACGGCCCGGGCCGAAGCCAGCTCCTCCAACAGCGCGGCCAGAGCCGCGGGCTCTTCGTGGAAGTCGCGCAGGAAAAATTGCCGCACGCGGAAGCGGCCGCCGACAAACCGGCCGACGCCCACGAGAAAGGCGTAATTGCCCACGCCGCGGCTGAGGCCCGTCGTCTCCAGGTCAAGGAAGAGCGCGTCCGCCACGGGAAAACCGTCCACCGCGGGCAGCAGGCGCCGCCACGCCGCCGCCGGCGCGTCCAGCGCCGCGGCCAGGGGCAGCCTGCCGTGCCGGTAGGAGGAATCGTACACGTTTTCGGCGTACAGGACCGGGCCCGCGGGCGTGGCCGCCGGCCGCAGGGTCACGCCCTGCCCGATGTGTAGGCCCTCGGGCGCTCCGGGTTCGGGCGGCGACGCGGCAGCCGCCGGCGCCTTTTCCCTGTCGACTTCGTCCAAAGGCGCCGTGCGGTCGACGGCCGCGGGCCGCAGCATGCGCAGGCGCTCCCGCAAGCTCATCCGCACCCGCCTCCTCGCCGTCACGCCGGCGCACGCCGGGGCGCTTCCGCCGCCAGTACGCCCTGCAAGAACCGAATCGTGGCCGCGCGCCCGCTTATGCCCGCAGCCGCGCCGCCCGCATCGGGCCCGACGCACGCCGGGCAGCCGTCCTGGCACGAACAGCCCAGCGCCTGCTCCAGCGCCGTTTGCAGCAGCACGTCCAGCAGCTCGTACGCCTTTTCTGCCAGCCCGATGCCTCCCGGGTAAGCGTCGTAAAGGTACACGGTCGGGCGCTGATCGTGCGGCGCGCGGACTTGCACGGTGGCCCGCAGATCGCGCGGATCGCACATGAGAAACATGGGCGCCAGCGACTCCAGCAAGTGCGCGGTGCCGAGCAGCGCCGACTGCAGCTCGTCCGGCCGGAACCGCTCGGCCACCTCAGGGGGAACGGTCAGCCAGCACGCTGCGGTGTGCATTTGCTCTTCCGGCAGGTGAATTTCGCCCCAGCCCACGTTCTCGTGGGTGTAGAGCTTGATCTTCTTGAAAATGGTAGCTTTGGCCGCCGTCATCACTTCGCCGAACTGCTTTTGCAGTGCGCCTTGGGGCTCCTGGCGGAAAACGTCCAGCACTTTGATGGTGACGGCCAAGTTGGCGTCGGTGTAATAGTCCACGTCCACTTTGTGCACCCACGCCCGGCGCTGATCCCAGTCTAGCTTGTCCACCAGGTATTGCTGGCCTTCGTGGATGTAAATGGCGTGGGTGTGGAGCATCGTCATGGCCGCCAAGCGGTCCATTTCGCCGATGACGCGGTGTTGCGGCTCGGTGGTGTCGACGATGACGAAGTTCTCGCCGCCGGCCGTGCGCAGCGACACGTCTTCCGCCGGAAAGTTCTCGCTCATCCAGTGCCACTGGCCGCCCGCGAAGCGCACGATGCGCTCGTCCTGCAAGTAGGCGAGAATCTCTTCGGTGCCCGCGGCGTCGATGCCGAACGCTTCGCCGGCGCGGAAGGGCAGCTCGAAGGCCGCGCACTTCATGTGGCTGACGAGAATGAGCAGGTTGTCCGGGTTGATGAGGGCGTGTTCCGGCGCGCGGCCGAAAAAGTAGTCGGGATGCTGGACGATGTACTGGTCCAGCGGGCCGTTGGACGCCACCAGCACGGCCACCGACGGGCCTTGCCGGCGCCCGGCGCGGCCGGCTTGCTGCCACGCGGAGGCGATGGTGCCCGGATAGCCCACCATCACGCACGCGTCCAGCCGGCCGATGTCGATGCCCAGCTCCAGCGCGTTGGTGCTGACGACGCCCAGCACTTCGCCGCTGCGCAGCCCCCGCTCGATGGCGCGCCGCTCGCTGGGCAAGTAGCCCCCGCGGTAGCCGCGGATGTCCGGCGCCCGTTTGCTGGTCACGCCGCGGGCGCCTTTGGCCATGTCTTCCTGCAAGTACGTCAACAGGAGCTCCGTGGCCAAGCGCGTGCGGGCGAAGACGATGGTCGGGATGCCGTGGCGCAAGAACATGCCCGCGATGCGCCGCCCCGCGGTCAGGGCCGATTCCCGCACGCCGCCCTTGGCGACGACGGGCGGGTTGTAAAAGATGAAGTGCTTTTCGCCTTGGGGCGCGCCGTTGTCGTCGATGAGCGTCATCTCCTGCCCCGTCAGCCGCTCCGCCAGCTCCTTCGGGTTGGCGATGGTGGCGCTGGAGCACAAGAACTGGGGCTTGCTGCCGTAAAACTCGCAGATGCGCCGCAGGCGCCGCAGCACGTTGGCCACGTGGGACCCGAACACGCCGCGATAGGTGTGCAGCTCGTCGATGACGATGTACTTCAAGTTTTCAAACAGGCGCACCCATTTGGTGTGGTGGGGCAAAATGCCGGTGTGCAGCATGTCGGGGTTGGTGACGACGATGTGCCCCGCCTCGCGGATAACCGGCCGCAACGTCGCCGGCGTGTCGCCGTCGTATACGTACGAGTGAATCTCCACGTCCAGCTCGGCCGACAGCTCCTTGAGCTCGGCCAGCTGGTCCTGGGACAGCGCTTTGGTCGGAAACAGATAGAGCGCCCGCGCCGAAGGATTGCGCAAAATCTCGTTGAGCACGGGCAAGTTGTAGCACATGGTCTTGCCCGAGGCGGTGGGCGTAACGACGACGGTGGAGCGGCCGGCCAGCGCGGCCTCCACCGCCTGCGTCTGGTGGATGTACAAGTCATGAATGCCGCGGCGCTTGAGGGCCTCTACCAGCCGCCCATCGAGGCCCGCCGGGAAACCGCCGTAGCGCGCCGGCCGCGGCGGCAGCACTTCCCAACGGGTTACGTTTTTCATAAACGCAGGATCGTTGCGGAGGGTTTCCAGCAGCTGCGGCAGATTCATACCTTCCTCCCGGCGCATAACGACGAGCCGGGCGGCGAGCTCCGTCGCCGCCCGGCTCGGCATTCGGCGACCGGAGAGAACGCTACTCTTTCCGCCCAGGCTCGTTCCACTTGGCCTCGAATTCTTCGGCCGAAAGACGATACCAGTCGGCGTTCTTCTCGATGAACGACTTCCATTCCTCCGGCACGTCATCTTCGGGGAAGATGGCGTTCACCGGGCATTCGGGCTCGCAGGCGCCGCAGTCGATGCATTCGTCCGGGTCGATGTACAGCTGCGCCACTTCTTCAAACTGCGCGCTGGACGGCGCCGGATGGATGCAGTCTACAGGACAGACCTCGACGCACGCGGCGTCCTTCGTGCCGATGCACGGTTCCGTAATCACGAATGCCATGGCGTCCTAAACCTCCTCTTCGTCCGTTCGTCGGCGGCCGTCGGACGGGACGGTCGAACCGATGCACAATCAGCCCATGGGCCCGCCGTGCGGCGGAAAAGCCCAAATATCTTATTCCATCGCCCCCGCCCGTCGTCCTTTTTTGCCGCGCCGCAAAGCCCGTCGGAAAAATTATGGGACATTGTCCCCTGCGCCGTGGGGTGCAGTGTCACCTACGCCGACCAAGTCCTACCCGCTACACTGTCATTAACAGCGTTAACTTATTCGGCCGCCGCCTCGTTCGGAGGGGACCGCATTGAATCTGGCTCGTTCGTTGGAATTGCTCGTGAACTTGCTGCACAACCGAGGCCCCAACAGCCGCCTGCTGGCGCGCAGCCAGCTGAGCCATGCCCAGTTCTTGCAGCTGCGCTACCTACTTTGGAACCCGGGGGCCACGGTAGGCGAAATGGCCGACAGGCTCGGTATCAGCCGGCCGGCGGCCACGCAGAGCGTGGACCGGCTGGTGGCGCGGGGCCTCGTGCAGCGCATCGGCGACGTAGAGGACCGGCGCCGCGTCCACCTGCGCCTGACGGCCAAGGGCGAGGCGGTGACGCGCCGCACGCTGGCGGACATGGAGCGGGAGCTGGACGCGGTGTTGGAGAAGATGTCGGACGAGGACCGGGAAGCGCTGGCGCGCGGCATCGACGCGTTCTTGATCAGCGCCCTGAGCGACGAGGCGCTGCTGGAGTCGGTCTGCGTCGGCTGCGTCTACCAGGGCGATCCGGACTGTCCCGTCAACGTGGCCAGCTTGCGCCTGACGGGCCAGCCGGTGCGCTGCCTGCTGCCGGGCGGCGACAGGGCCGGTTCCCGGCGAGCCGCCGGCGAATGAGCGCGCAGAGGGTCTCGTTTCGGCGTTGTCACGATCATCGCTCGCGCCGCTTCGGCGCCGTCCGCAGGATCATAGACCACGGCTCGCGCGGACACAGTAAGTGTAGCGCGGAGCAAAACGTGGGAAGGAGTCGATGGTCGTGGATCTGGGCATGGACAGCTGGTCCGAGTGGCGCGAGACGCTGGCCCGCGCCGTCCAAATGGGGCGGGAGATGGGACTCAGCGATGAGGAGATCGCCGACAAGGCGGAAATGATCGGCGATTTTCTGGCCAGCAACGTCGACCCGCAAAATCCGGAGCAGAAGATCTTGAAGGAGTTGTGGGAGGCCGCGGACGAGCGCCAGCAGCAGGAACTGGCCAAGCTGATCATCAACGTGGTGCAGAAAAAGGATTGACCGGCAAGGAGCCGAGCCGGAAGAACGGAGACGAAAACGGAAGGGCGCAGCCGCGGCTGCGCCCTTGTTCGTCCTTTCATTCCTCGAGGGTCACGCGGAACCTCATGTTGGCCGCTTTACTCAGCATGCCCGCCACGGAGCAATATTTTTCGAACGACAGGCGGGCGGCCTTTTCGAGCTGTTCCCGCTTCTCTTCCAACTGTCGCCCGCGGAAGACGTACTCCACGTCGATGTCGGTGAAGATGCGCGGGTGCTCGTCGCGGCGTACGCCGTGGATGCGCACGCTGAACCCTTCGATTTCGACCCGCATCTTATTCAGGATCATGACTACGTCGATGCCGCTGCAGCCGCCCAGCGCCGCGAGCAGCATCTCCATCGGCCGCGGCCCCGAATCCGCGCCGCCGATTTCCGCCGCGGCATCCATCCGCATGGCGTGGCCCGAAGGCCCCCGGGCGACGAACGCCAAACCGCCCTGATGTTCTACGACAACGGTGGTCTCGGCCGGAGAAGCCACCGGCAACCCTCCTCCGCTTGCTGCTTTTCGTTTGCCAATTCGGCCGCGCGCCGCCCCTTTCCTGCGCCCGCCGCGTCGCCTTGCCTTACGATCCGGATTATAGGAGAATAGATGTGAAACGTCGGGCAACAGATCCCGGCGGAAGGAGCGTTGGAGGCGAAAAGGGTGCAGAAGCGGAGCAACGGCCCGCGGCGGATTCTTCTGCTCTTGAGCATCATCGTCATCGTGTCGGGCGCGCTGGCGGCGTACGGCTTTTTCATGGTCAATCGCCTGCAGCAGCAACAGCGGCAGGCGCCGGTCGTGGCGGAAACCTCCTTCCACGGCTGGCTGCTGGATCCGCCGGCGGAGGCGCCCAACATCGAGCTCGTCGACCAGTACGGCAATCCGTTCCGGCTCTCGGAACACCGGGGCAACGTGGTCGTCTTGTTCTTTGGGTATACCAACTGCCCGGATGTGTGCCCCGCAACGCTGGCTTATTATACGCAGGTTAAGCGCGAACTGGGCGAGCTGGCGGACCGGGTGCGGTTCGTGTTCGTGACCGTGGATCCCGAGTACGACACGCCCGAGCGGCTGGAGCGGTACATCAGCCGCTTTGATCCGTCCTTCTACGGCCTGTGGGGCACGCCGGAGCAGATTCGGGAAATTGCGGCGGAGTACGGCGTGTACGTGGAGAAGGTGGAGGCGGAAGAGTCGCCGGTGGGCTACTGGGTCAACCACACGTCGTTCTCGTTCGTCATCGATCCGGACGGCAACTGGCGTCTCGCCCACCCGTTCGGCACGCATCCGCAGGATATCGCCGCGGATTTGCGGCGGCTGCTGTGAACGTGGGCGGGGCAAGCGGCGAAAGGAGGAGGTGAGTGGCGTTGCGCCGGAGGATGGCGGGTAGCGGGGGGCTGGTGCCGGCGCTGTGGCTGCTGGTCGTAGCTGTGGTGCTGGCGGCCGCGCCGGCGGCGTGGGCGCAAGACCACGTGGTGGTCGAAGGGGCCTGGGCGCGGGCCGCGAGCGTCGGGGCCAACAGCGCGGCGTATATGCGCATCGTCAACCACGGGCCGGATGACCTGGTCATCGTGGGCGCGGCCGCGGACGTGGCGGAGCGGGTGGAGATTCACCAGACCATCATGGAGATGTCCATGGTGGAAGGCCGCCTCACGCAGGTGATGCGGATGGAGCGTATCCCCGAGCTGGTGGTGCCCGCGGGTTCCGCCGTGGAGTTGGTCCCCGGCGGGCTGCACGTCATGCTGCTGACGCTGACTCGCGAGCTGCAGGAGGGCGATACGTTCGAGCTGGCGCTGCTTACGGAGGACGGCGGCCGCATCGTCGTGCACGTCCCGGTATCCGTTCTCGGGCCCGCGGGGGCCGGCGAGGACGCCCATCACGGACACTGACGGGCTTATGGGCCATTTGGCTATTGTCAGCGGGCCGCCTGCGGCGGACCCGCTTTTTCATATGGCCGCGGTACGCCGCCCGGCGCGGCGGCTGCGGGTGTAGTCGTCGGGCGGGCCGTTGAAGGAAATAGTATGGAAAATGTTGAAAGATGCGCATCCTAAGGACGCCGTTTGAAACCCAGTTGCTCGACGGGAGGTCGAACAAGATGGCGGAAGCAGCGGCCTTGGCGGGACTGCAACCCCTCGGCTCGCCGACGTTGGCGTTTACCATTGCGGGCCTGCCGCCCGCCAGTCCCCAAATGGCGCGCATCCTCCAGGGGCTGAAGCGCAAGCTGGAGCAAAAGGGGCATGAGTTCCGCGAAAGCCCCGATGACGGCGTCGGGTTCGTCATGCACGTCGTCGACGCGAACAAGCCCAAGTCGTTCCGCCGGCGCAGCCAGGCGGTCTTCGTGCTGGGCGTCACCGAAGTGCCGCAGCGGCCCCGCGACGTGCTGTCCGCCGGCTATCCCATCTTGATTCGCAGCCTGAGCAACTTGCTCTTGTACCTGGTCAACGACGGCGAAAAGGTGGAGCCCTACTTCGTGACGCTGGAGCAGGGCGCCTATTCGGTCGACGCGACGCTACCCGAGGAACAGTTTTTCGAGGAGCTTTACGCCCGGGTCGCGCCGCTGGCGTCCAGCCGCCTCGTCATCAACAACATTTTCGTCCCGGACTTGCCCAAGGAGCTCTGGGAAGGCGACGAGCTGACGCGTCAGCTGGCGGAAGCGGGCAAGAAGTTGGACGCCCTCAATTTGCTGCCGGCGCCGTTCCCGATTCAGGAGCTGCTTCCGCCGGACGACTGGCGGCACGTGCAACGCCTGTACTCCTTGGGCGGCCTCAGCTACGGCAACTTGAGCGTGCGCCGCGACGAGAAGACGTTCTGGATGAGCGGCAGCGGCATCAATAAGGCCGACATGAAGGTGATCGGCCGGGACATCCTGCTGGTGAAAGACTACGACCCCGAGCAAGGCGCGATGATCCTCAGCGTGCCGCCCCACATCAAGCCCAACCGGGTGTCGGTGGACGCCATCGAGCACTGGATGATTTACCGGGAGCACCCATCGGTGGGCGCCATCATCCACATCCACGCCTGGATGGAGGGCATTCCGTCCACGCAAATCAACTATCCGTGCGGCACGTACGAGCTGGCCTACTCCGTCGCCGAACTGGTGCGGCGGGCGCCGGATCCGTCGCGGGCGGTGGTCGGCTTGCGCAACCACGGCATGACCATTACGGGGCGGAGCCTCGACGACATTTTCGAGCGCATCGAAGGGCGCATCATTCCGCAAGTGCCCATGATGTGACATGGAAGCGCTGCAGTTCGTCTTCAATCCCGCGCTGTACGTCCTGGCCAAGGCGGCCGGAGCGGTGCATCCAGCCGCTTTTGCCAGCCGCATCGGCTTGCTGCGCTACGGCGACGTGCCCGAGCCGAAGCTGCCGGGACCCGAATGGGTGAAAATCGACACCATCATGGGCGGGATCTGCGGCAGCGACTTGAGCCTCATCGCGCTGGAGGACAGCCCGTCGCTGTCGCCGTTGGCCAGCTTCCCCTTCGTCGTCGGCCACGAAAACGTGGGCGTCGTGCGGGAAACGGGCGCCGCCGTGACGGAGGTGCAGCCGGGCCAGCGGGTGGTGGCCGACCCGCTGCTGCCATGCGCCGTGCGCGGCTTCAAGGACTTGTGCCCGGCGTGCGCGGCGGGGCGGCCCAACCGGTGCCTGCGCTTTACCGAAGGCGATATTGCGCCGGGGCTGCTGCTGGGACATTGCCGCGACACGGGCGGCAGCTGGGGCGCGACCTACGTGGCGCACCGCTCGCAGCTCATCCCGGTGCCCGACCACGTCAGCAACGAGAACGCACTGATGGCGGAGCCGTTCGGCTGCGCGCTGCACGCGGTGGCGCTGGCGGACGTGGCCCCCGGCAGCACGGTGCTGGTCATCGGCGGCGGCGTCATCGGCCTGTCGGTCGTCGCGGCGCTGAAGGTGCTGGCGCCGCACGCCCGCGTCATCGCGCTGGTGCGGCACGCCTTCCAAGCGGAAAGGGCGAAAAAGTACGGCGCGCATGGGGTGCTGCGGCCCCGCCGCGGCGAGCAGTACCGCGAAGTGGCGGAGGCGCTGGGCGCCAAGCTCCTGAAGCCCGTCCTCGGCGCGCCGGTGCTGGTGGGCGGCGCGGACGTCGTCTTCGAGTGCGCGGGCAGCCCCGGCGCCCTCAACGACGCGCTGCGCTTCGCGCGACCGGGCGGGAAAGTGGTACTGGTCGGCTTGGCCTCGTTCCCGCGCGGCATCGACTGGAGCTTCATCTGGCAGCGGGAGCTCCAGATCCAGGGCGTGTTCGCCTCGGGGCCCATCGACACGCCGCTGGGCCGCATGACGGCCATGCAGTACGCGATGCGCTTGTTCGCAGACGGCACCGTGGACTTGTCGGACATGGTGACGCACCGTTTTGCGTTGAAGGACTACCGGCAAGCCCTCGCCACCGCGTGGTCAAAGAAGACGTCGGGCTGCCTGAAGGCGGTGCTGATTCCGGACACCGCCGTGGCGCGGGCGTGGACTGGAGGCCGGCGGGAGCCGGCCCCGGTGACCGAAGTCACTGCCGCCGCCGGCCGCGACATGGTATGATGACGTCGGGTCCGCACGGAGGCGCCTTGCCGGATGGACCCGGTCAAGACAGCGGGGGAGGACCGACGGCATTGGCAGTGGAGAAAGTCATTATTCTCGGCGCCGGACCAGCCGGCTACACGGCGGCGCTGTATGCGGCTCGCGCCGACTTGCGGCCGCTCGTCCTGGAAGGCGACGAGCCGGGCGGCCAGCTGATGCTGACGACGACGGTGGAAAATTTCCCGGGCTTTCCCGAAGGGATTCTCGGCCCAGAGCTCATGCAGCGAATGAAAGAGCAGGCGGAGCGCTTCGGCGCGCGCTTCGCGCCGCGGCGGGCCGAAGCCGTCGACTTGAGCCGGCGGCCTTTCACGGTCACCGCGGGCGGCGAGACGTACGAGGCTCATGCGCTCATCGTCGCGACGGGCGCTTCCGCCAAATGGCTGGGCGTGCCGGGCGAGCGGGAGCTGGTGGGCCGCGGCGTGTCGGCGTGCGCGACGTGCGACGGCTTTTTCTTCCGAGATCGAGACGTCGTCGTCGTGGGCGGCGGCGACTCCGCCATGGAGGAAGCTATCTTCCTGACCAAGTTTGCCAGGAAGGTGACCGTCGTCCACCGGCGCGACCGGCTGCGGGCCAGCAAGATCATGCAAGAGCGGGCCATGAGCAATCCGAAGATCGCCTTTATCTGGAACAGCGTCGTCGAGCGCATCAACGGCGAGAACGGCGTGGTCGTCAGCGTCACGCTGCGCAACACGATCGATGGCTCCGTGACCGAGCTGCCCACCGACGGCGTGTTCGTCGCCATCGGGCACAAGCCCAACACGGAATTGTTGCAGGGGCAGCTGGAGCTAGACGCGCAAGGCTACATCGTCACCCGCAACGGCACCGCGACCAGCGTGCCGGGCGTTTTCGCCGCGGGCGACGTGCAGGATCCGGTGTACCGGCAAGCCATCACCGCGGCGGGCTCGGGCTGCATGGCGGCGCTGGACGCGGAGCGGTACCTGGCGGAACAGGGATTGTTGTAAGGCCGCTGGAGACGGGCACGAAAAAGCGCCTCTCGAGCGGAGGCGCTTTCGTATGCCTCGGTTACTGCGCCGGCGGCACCTGGACGTTGAACGGGTTCGGCGTTCCGCCTGCGCTGGACTGCCCTTGCAGGCCTTGCTGGAAGCCAGCCTGCACCGCGGCGGCCGTTTGCTGAATGAGCGCCTGCTCCGCGGCGGCGATCATGCGGCGGACCATGTTGCCGCCCACGGCGCCGTTGAGGCGGGCCGGCACGTCGCCCAAGTAGCCTTGGTAATTGGGGATGCCCAATTCGGACGCGACTTCCTGCTTCAGCTGTTCCAGGGCCCGGATCGCGCCCGGCACCAAAGCGGTGTTGCGCTTCTGGCCAGCGGCCATGTGGTGTCACCTCCTCGTCCCGTATTGTGCTTCGTGCCGTGTCCTTTAAGCCGCAAAGGATGCTGGCAGCGCTGGCAGCCGGCAAGGGGCGAGGCCGGAACGGCCGCCGCGCCAGGCGGCGGCGTCCCGGCCTCGCCGGCCTCCGCGGCCGGTAAGCCGCGGTTACTCGAAGTCGAAGGACCCGAGGTCGTGTTCCTCGTGCGACTCGCGCTGCTGCTGGTCGTACCGCTCGTCGCGCTGCTGCATCATGCCGTGCTCGCCGGCGATCTCCATGTCGTCCACGGCCGGATGCGCCCGTGACTGGCGCTGCTCGGCCCGGAACGGCCTCTTCTTCAGGTCGCGCGGCCCGCGCTTGACCAAGCGAAGTCACCTCCTTCGGTCGTCGGCGTACCGTAGTGTTTGCCGTTTGCCCGCCGCGCAACGCTCCATTGCGCGGGAGCGCTGCTTCGCTTTGGCGGCGGGCGCGCAGGCGTGCCTGCGGGCATATGGAACAGGGAGGGCGCCGCATGCGGCTGCTGCTCGTGCGTCACGGCGAAACGGACTGGAATGCTTCCGAGCGGATTCAAGGCTGGACGGATATCCCGCTGAACGCGGCGGGGCGCCGGCAGGCGCGCCTTTTGGCCGAGCGGCTGCGGGAGGAGGCTGTGGCCGCCGTTTACAGCAGCGACCTGGCGCGCGCCCTTGAGACGGCCCGGTATCTCGCGTTGGAGCGCCCGGGCGGCGCCGTGCCGCTCCGGGTGACCGAGACGCTGCGGGAAATCCGCTACGGCGAGTGGGAAGGGAAGACGCGGCAGGAACTGGTGCAAGCCGGCTGCGGCCCGTGGCTGGAGGCGTGGGTCCGCGGGCATCCGTGCCCGGCGCCGCGGGGCGGCGAGACGCGGGAAGAGGTCGACCGCCGGGTCGAACGGTTTTTGTCGGCCATTTTCCCGCGCCACGAGCAGGAAACCGTCATTGTCGTCAGCCACGGCGGGCCGCTGCGGTTACTCTTGGCGCGCCTCGCGGGCCGGCCGGTTTCGGGCTGGGGCGGGGTGCGGCAAGCCAACGCGGCGCTGAGCGAAGTGATTGTCGAGCCCGGGCGCCCGCCCGTCCTCGTGCGCGTCAACGACACTACGCATTATAATCCGCCTCGCCCCCACATACGGTGAAAGCGACGGGCTCGGGCGGTCTCGCCCGCCCGCGTGCCGAAATGGGGGCGATGCGGCGTGTTGGTCGTGCGCGGGCGCTACCTCCTGGCGGCTCTGGTCCTTTTTCTGGCGGCGGCGTTCGGCGGCGGGTGGCTGCTGGCCATGCGCAGCCCGCGGTACGTCCCTTCGGCCACGCACTGGCCGGTGGCCAGGGACCTGGATATGCCGCTGTTTTACGTGCGCACCGAGCGGCCCCTGGTCGCGCTCACCTTCGACATCAGCTGGGGGCGCAACACCGTGGGCCCCGTGCTGGACATCCTGCGCGCCAAAAACGTGAAAGCCACTTTCTTCCTCTCGGGCTTCTGGGCCAAGCAGCATCCCGACATCGCCCGGCGCATCGTCGCCGAGGGCCACGAGATCGGCAGCCACGGGGATGATCACGTCAACCTGAGCCAATACGACGCCAACGCCATCGCGCGCAACATCATGACCGCTCACCGCGATCTAGAGGAAGTGACGGGCACGCAACCGCGCTTTTTCCGCCCGCCCAACGGCGACTACGACGACCTCGTGGTGGCCACCGCCCGGCAGCTCGGGTACGAGACGGTCATCTGGTCGCTGGACACGATCGACTGGAAAAACCCCGGCGTCGAGTTTATGGTTCGCCGGGTGCGCGACAATGTGTACCGCGGCGACATCATCCTGATGCACGCCAGCGACTCGTCCAAGCAGATTCACCTGGCCCTGCCGCAGATTATCGATAATTTGCGGCAGGCCGGGTACGAGCTGGTGACGCTCGGCGAACTGCTGCAGGCGGGTACGCCCGGGCGCGACGATCCGCGGGGCCGGCCGCGGGGAGAGGGTCGCTGACGCTGCCTTTGTGGGTGAAATGTCCCAGGGTAACGGAGCTCGTATCACCTCACATTAAGTGCAGGAGGTGATACGATGGCTCTGGGCCAGAAACGGAACCGGGCGTTGGTGCCGCAGGCGGCGCAGGCGCTGGAACAGCTCAAGAACGAGGTTTCCAACGAGCTGCACTCCACCAGCAACGACCCGCAGATCAAGACGCTGCAGAGCTGGTATCAGACCGGCTACGGCGGCGACGTGCCGTCCCGCGTGTGGGGTTCGGTGGGCGGCAACATGGTGCGCCGGATGATCGCTGCCGCGCAGCAATCGATGATCCAGCAGGCGACGGCGGCGACGCAGGCCGCGTTTCGCCAGGCGCTCAACCAGCCGCTGAGCTCGTCGAACTTTACGCAGACCAGCGACCCGACGTTCTCGCAGCAGGCGGGTTCGACCAACCCCTTCCAGGTGCAGATCCCGCCGGCCAACTGACGCGGCGCCGACGAGAGCAGCTTGCGGGCGGCCTAGCAGCCGCCCGCTTTTTTGCGCGCGCCCCGGTCGCTCGCATCCCTGCCTTGCCGCATCCCGCCATTTCGCCCACCAATTCCCATTCTATGGTATAGCTGTAAGCCATTGAAATTTCAAACTCAATTCGATACGATGCCCCTGCAAGAAGCAATTCCGCCCGGTTCCGCCACTCGCTGCCGCGGGCGAGCGCGCTGTGGGCGGACATCGGCGACGCGCGTCGTCTGATGAAGGGAAGGGCATTCATGCGTTTCAATACGTCTTTCGCTTTCGTCGTATGGCTGGCGGCGGCCGTAGCACTGAGCGGCTGCGTATCCTTCGGGCCGGCGGTGCCAACGCTGCCGCCGGTAGACGGCACGTACGGCGCCGTGTCGGTGTCGGTCGATTTGTCGCCGCTGGCTGGAACCGGCGTGACCGTCGAGTCGGTGGGCATGTACCTGGTGGGCCAGGGCCGCACCATCGCCGAGGAGCTGCCGATCACCGGATGGGCGGCCGAGGCGGAGTTTCCGGGCATTCCGGCGGGCCTGTGGGACGCGTCGGTGACGTTATACGGCGCGGGCGGCGACGTGCTGGCGTCGTATACGGGGAGCCTCGTCGTTCCGGAAGAGGCGACGGTCCGGCTGGAGCTGGCCGCGCGGGCAGAGGGTGGCCAGGTGACGCTGGAGACCGTCGAAGAGATTCCGGAACCGCCCGGCGAGGAGCCGGGGACGGAACCTGATCCCGGCGAGCCGGGCGAGCAGCCGGGGGACAAGCCCGGTGCGGAGGAACCGGGGGAAGAGCCGGGGGAGCAGCCCGGTGAACAGCCCGGCGAGGAGCCTGGCCAGGAGCCGGGCCAGCCGGACCCGGCGCCGGAGCTAACCAGGGAAGTCCGCTACATCCAGTCGGGAAACCGCACGGAGACGCGCACGGAAGTTTACATCATCCGCGCCGCGGAGCCGGGACCCACGGTGATGCTGGTGGGCGGCGTCCACGGTTCCGAGCGCTCGGGCTGGATGGTGGCCACCGAAGTGGCCCAGGAGTGGGAGATTGACCGGGGCACGCTGGTGGTCATCCCGCAAGCCAACAAGGACGCGGTGCGCTTGAACCGGCGCACGGGCAGGGACGGGCGCGATCTGAACCGGGCGTTCCCGAGAAACCGCGAGCTGAACCGCTCCAGCGACTGGCTGCTGGCGCGAGAAATCTGGAACGTGGTGCTGGAATTCCAGCCCGAGGCGCTGCTGGATTTGCACGAAGGCTGGGGCCTGCGGGAGGCGGGCGACCGCTTCCCGGGCGGCACGCTGTCTGTGGGGCAGACCATCATCGTTTACCCGGCGGGCGACGCTCGGGACTTCGCCGAGCACTTGATCAATGTGCTGAACACGGAGCACAACCCGCTCTACGGGCGCAACGGCCTGACGTACAATTTCCGGATTATCGGCCCGCCCGTCGACGGCTCCTTGGCCCGCAAGGCCGGCAACGACTTGGGCATCCCGGCGTTCATTGCCGAGCCGACGCAAGGCCGCGCCGGGCGTTACCAGACGACGCTGCAGCAGCGGCAGCACTGGCACAGGGTCATCGTGGAAGAATACCTGCGCTGGTATGGACTCCTCGACTGACGCCCCGTCAACCGTGGCCGCCGCGGCCGGCGCCGCGGCGGCTTCTTTTTGTGGGAGGTAAGCGGCGCTCGATGGTGAATGTGACAAAGACACCCGTGCTTTTGCCGCAGGCGGCGAGGCCGGCCAGGGGCCGCTGGAGTCGGGGGACGGCCGTCGCGGTCGGGCGAGGCGGACGGAGAATTTGCGCACAGAGGTGCAGGAGGCGAACAGCTTGAAGAACCGGGCAGTCGTCGTCGTGGTGCTGGCGGCGGCGCTGGTGCTGGCCATCGGCGCGGTGGCCTCGGCCCAGACCCGCATCGCCGTCATCGATCTGGCATTCATCATCGATGCGTCGAAAGCCGGCCAGCAAGGCAACGCGATTTTGCAGCAGGCTTATGCTGAGCGGCAGCAGCAAGTGGCGGAGCTGGAAGCGGAGCTGGCCGCCATGGAGGAAAAGCTGGCCAACCAGGCGCTGAGCCCCGAGGAGCGGCAGGCGCTGCTAGCGCAGCTGGAAGAGGCCGCGGCGCGCTTCGAGGAGACGGTGGCGCGCCTGGAAGGTGAGCTGCAGCAGCTGCTGGAGGCGCTGCGGAGCCAGATCTTGTCGGACTTGCGCATCGTCGTGCAGATGGTGGCCGAGCAGAACAACGTGGACCTGATCATCGACGCCAACCAGGCGTACTTCTTCCGGGAGACCGTTGACTTGACGATGGCCGTGCTGCAGCTGTACGACCAGCTGTTTGACGAGGCGCGGGCGTCCGGGCAGTAATGCGCAGCCGTCGCAAGGCAAGACGCGGCAAGACAAGGCGGGACAAGGCAAGACAAGGCAAGACAAGTTAAGCCGCCCGTGGGGCGGCCCGTACAAAAGCAGATGCGTTGCGCATCTGCTTTTCCGTTTTCGACGCGGGTTTTTGACGAGAGTCCTTCGACGTGAAAGAGTCCATCGACGTGAGCCGGCGGCCACGCCACTCAGCGCGGGGAGCAATGGATGCTGGACCTTTCCGATCCCGGGCCCACACGTAATTTGACACGGCGGTCCGGCCTAGTGCATAGTGGAAAGGCGGAAATGAAGAAAACCCCTTGGGGAAGGGGTTTTCGTGGTGGCCCCGCCCGGACTCGAACCGGGGCACTCGGTTTAGGAGACCGACGCTCTATCCCCTGAGCTACGGGGCCATGGCATCTTAACTATACCGTAGACGGTGTCCGGGGTCAAATCCGGTGAAAGGATGAAATTGGTGGACAAGCGGCGAGTGGCTGTCGTCGGTTTCGGCAACATCGGCAAGTATGCGGTGGAGGCGGTGCTGGAGGCGCCGGATTTCGCGCTGGCGGGCGTCGTGCGGCGCCGGCCCGTGCGGGAGGACGGTATTCCGGACGACGTGCCGGTCGTGGGCGACGTGGCGCAGCTGGGCGCCGTAGACGTGGCGCTGCTCTGCGTGCCGACCCGGTCGGTTCCGGAAATCGCCGAGCGGTATTTGGCCGCCGGCATCAGCACCGTGGATTCCTTTGACCTGCACGGCGACGAGATGGTGTCCTTGCGGCGGCGGCTCGACGCGGCCGCCAGAGCCGGCGGCGCGGTGGCCATTATCGCGGCGGGCTGGGATCCGGGCACCGACTCGGTGATACGCGCGCTGCTGGAGGCGATGGCACCCCGGGGCGTGACGTACACCAATTTCGGCCCGGGCGTCAGCATGGGCCATTCTACGGTGGTGCGGGCGCTGCCGGGCGTGGCGGACGCGGCGTCGGTGACCATCCCGCTGGGGGCCGGCTTGCACCGGCGAGTGGTATACGTGCAACTGGAGCCGGGCGCGTCGCTGGAAGAAGTACGGGCGGCGGTGCTGGCCGACCCGTACTTCCGCAACGACGAAACGATCGTCGTCCCTGTGGCGTCGGTGCAGGACGTGATGGACGTGGGGCACGGCGTGCGGCTGGAGCGGAAAGGCGTCTCGGGCCGCACGCACAATCAGCGGTTCTTGTTTGACATGCGCATCAACAACCCGGCCTTGACGGCGCAAGTGATGGTGGCCGCGGCGCGGGCCGCGCTGAAGCAGCCTCCGGGCGCGTACACGCTGCTGGAGGTGCCCGTCATCGACTTGCTGCCCGGCGAGCGGGACGAGCTGGTGCGCCGTCTTGTGTGACAGCGTCAGAACATGATCGGCTTGCCCAGCAGCGCCCGCAGCGTCATGATCTTGCCGTTGTGCCAGCCGCGGTGATAGATAGTGAACATAACCGCTTGCGCCAGTGAGGACTTGCCCGGTCCGCTCGGCACCTCGAGCTCGCACGGCAGCTCCAGCAGCTTCAGCACTTCTTCGTTGACCCGCCGGAACGTTTCACGCACTTCCGCCAAGGGCGGAAAAGGACCCTCGCCCGACGTGCCGGCCGCGAACAGCTGGCCGTAGGACGCGGGAACCATGAGCTCCGTGCCGCGCGCCTGGCTCACCAGCCGCGCGTCATAGTACGTGATATGACCGAGCTGCCAGACGACGGGCGCCAGGCCGTGGGGCCGCCGCGCCCCTTCCTCCTCCGTCAGGTCCTGCGTCGTCTCCAGCAGCGAATTGGCGCTGAACGTCAGTTGGTTGCGGTACACCTCGCGGAAATCCATGGCCGCTTCGCTTTTCCTCCTTTGCACGGGCCTGCGCCCCGCGGAAACAAGGCGCGCGCCGTCCAACATTCTTGCCGCAGCGTTGCATGCCTTGGTTCGTCGGCTGGTGCGCGTTTCCTGCCGAAAAAGGCGAGACCGCGCGCACCGGCCTTGTGCGCCCCATGCGCCGGCAGCTGCGGGGCCGGGTGCCGTCAACGCAACGGGAACGCCGATGCCAACGCCAAGGAGAACCCTGATGTCAACGCAAGGACACCGAAGAAGTAAGCTGAATGAGGAGCAAAGAATGCAGCGGGAAGGGGAAGCCGCGGTGCGCCGGATTGACAAGGCGGGCGTCATTCACGTTCACACGCGTTACTCCGACGGCGCCGGCACGGTGCGGGCCGTGGCCCGCGCCGCCGCGGCGGCCGGCGCGAGTTTTGTCCTCGTCACCGACCACGACACGCTGGCGGCGCTGCACCGCGGCCAGGAAGGCTGGTACGACCGGCGCGGGCGGCTGCTTCCCGAAGGCCGCACGGGCGCGACGCTCCTCCTGGTGGGCGAAGAGATCTCCCCCGACGACGGCCATCATTTTCTCGCGCTGGGTTTGTCCGAAACGGTATCGAAAGATCAGCCTCCGGCCTCCTACGTGCGGGAGGTGGAAGGGCGGGGCGGGCTGGGCTTCATTGCGCATCCCGACTTCCCCGCGCCCGAACGCTACCCGCTGGAAATCTTTCCCTGGCGGGACTGGAGCGTAGCGGGCTACACGGGCCTCGAGATCTGGACATACACCGTGGACTGGCTCACCGACGTCACGAAAATCTGGCAAATCGTCGCCTCTCTGCTGCTGCCTGACCGCTTCGTGAACGGTCCTTTCCCGGAGACGCTGGCCCGCTGGGACGAGCTGCTGGCCGCCGCGTGGCGGAACGGCCGGCGCGTCGTGGGCATCGGCTCGCTGGACGCGCATGGGATTTTGTACTCGTACCGCCGCATGTTCCGCACGGTGCGCACTCATGTGCTGCTGGAGCGGGACTGGACGGGGCGCGTGGCGGAAGACAAGCGCGCCGTGCTGGAGGCGCTGGCCGAAGGAGCGGCGTACGTGGCTTATGACGGCTTGCTGGACGCGACGGGCTTTTGGTTCACAGCCGAATGCGGCGAGAGCACGGCGGTGATGGGAGGCCGGCTGCGCCGCGGCGGAAGGCCGGGCGGCGGAAAGGTGTGGCTGCGGGCCGAGGCGCCGGCGCCGTGCGCGCTGACGCTGCGCACGCCGGCGGGCGTGGTGAAACGGGCCGAGGGGCGCCGGCTCGAGCACGCCACGGACGAGCCGGGGGTGTATCGCGTCGAAGCGCACCTGCCTTTCCGGCGCGGCTTGCGGCCGTGGATTTATTCGAATCCCGTCTACATCTTTTGATGCGGGCGCACAGGTATCCACGCGCCTACCGTCGCGGGGCCGTTATCGCACAATTTCCGAACATTTTCGATCCTCCCAGCAGGAACACCCGGCCAGCGCACGAAACAGATCTGCACGGACCGCAAAACAGAACAGCGTTCTGCCAGCTGGAACAACATCACGGCACAACAACCACGCAACGGCGAGGGGTGCAGCATGAGCGGCCGGCAGGCCGGCACCAAGTCGGCGCGCAAAGCAGGTCAGTTCAACCAGTCGGTGGCCCGGGCCGCCATGATCCTGGACGCGTTCGCGGCCGCCGACGGCGACATGGAGCTGGGTATCACAGAACTCAGCGAAGCGACGGGGCTCGCAAAGAGCGTCGTGTCGCGCACCGTGGCACCCCTGGTGGCATGCGGCTACCTCGAACAGAACGCCCGCACGCGGCGGTATCGCGTCGGGCTGCGCATGTTCGAGCTGGGGCTGCGCTACCTGCGGCGGCCGGGCGCGCGCGAGGTGGCGCTGGCGCTGCTGGAAGACCTTGTGCGCGAAACCGGCCACACGGCGTACCTGGGCGTGCTGGACGGCTTCGACTGCGTCGTTCTGGCCGCGGTGGAAGGCCGTGATCGGCTACGCGTCGTCGTGTCGGCGGGCGAGCGCGCGCCAGTCCACGTGACGGCCATGGGCAAAGCCATCTTGTCCCAGCTCGACGACGAGGAGCGCGAGGAGCTCCTCGTGAAGGGGTGGCCCCAGCAGCTGGAGACGTGGCGCATTTTGAGTCCCGACGCGCTGCGGGAGGACTTGCGCCTGGCCCGCGAGCGGGGCTACGCCGTCACGCAGGAGGACGGGTATCCGGGCATCTGGTCGGTGGGCGTCGCGCTGCCGGTCGGCGGGCGCGGCGGCGACCCGATGGGCGGGGCGGGCGAGCCGCGCATGGCCGTATCGGTGGACATTCCCGCCTTCGGGGCCAGCGAGGAGAAGCTGCACGCGCTGGGCCGCCTTTTGGTGGAGAAGACGCGCCGCTTGACGTCGGCGCTGTGCGATGAGAGGCCTAAGGCTGCACTGGGAATTCTCGGGCAGGGAGGAACGGTTCATGGCTGATCGCATCGGCGGCGCCGAGGTCCGTCAAGCGGATCCCGCCAAAGTGGAAGAGCGGACGCAACGCATCGGTCGGGAACTGTTCGACCGGGTGCAGAAGGATGCGCACGCGTTTTTCCGTTCCGAGCGCTGGACGGGGCAGCTTTTGGAGTGGGCTATGCGCCACGAAGACACGCGGGTGCAGCTGTTCCGCTTCGTGGACGTGCTGCCCACCTTGGACGATCCGGAAGACGTCGTCCGCCACCTGAAGGAGTACTTCGAGGGCAAGCCGGATCCGTTCGGCGGGTTGATGAAGGCGGGCATGACGGTGGCGGGCATGGGCAAGCTGGGCGCCCGCGCCGCCGCCGCCACGCTCAAGAAAGGCGTCGAGCAGGTGGCGCGCACGTTCATCGCCGGCACCACCGCCGACGAAGTGGCCAAGGTGGTCGAGAACTTCCACCGGCAAGGCTTGGCCTTCACTGTGGACGTGCTGGGCGAGGCCACCTTGAGCGAAGCGGAGGCCGAAGACTACCAGCGGCGCTACCTGGAGCTGCTGAAGGCGCTGACCGAGGACGCCCGTCGTTGGCCCAGGGTGGAACAAGTGGACGAGGCGCCGTGGGGGCCGCTGCCGCGAGTGAACGTGTCGGTGAAACTGTCGTCGCTCTATTCCCAGCTGGATCCGATTGCGCCGGAGACCAGCGCGAACGTGATCATGGAGCGCCTGCGGCCCATTTTGCGCCTGGCCAAAGAGCGCGGCGCGCACATCCACATCGACATGGAAGACTACCAGCTCAAGGACTTGACCTTCGCCATCTTCCGGCGCATCGGCGAGGATCCTGAGTTCCGGGATTTCCCGCACCTGGGCATCGTCTTGCAGGCGTACTTGCGCAGCGCCGAAGACGACGCCCGCGCGCTCATCGACTGGGCGCGCCGCCGCGGGACGCCCATCCACGTGCGCCTCGTGAAAGGCGCTTATTGGGACTTCGAGACGGTCCGGGCCCGCTTGCAGGGCTGGCCTGTGCCGGTCTACGAGCGCAAGTGGGAGAGCGACGCGTCGTACGAGCGGCTGACGCGGCTGTTCCTGGAAAACCACGACGCGGTGCACCTGGCCATCGCCAGCCACAACATCCGCTCGGTGGCCCACGCGCTGGCGCTGAGCGAGGAGATGGGCCTGCCGCCCCGCACGGTGGAGTTCCAGGTGCTCTACGGCATGGCGGTGCCGCTGCGCCGGGCCCTGGTGGAGATGGGCCAGCGCGTGCGGGTGTATACGCCGTACGGCGAACTCATCCCGGGTATGGCGTACTTGGTCCGCCGCCTCTTGGAGAACACGTCCAACGAGTCGTTCTTGCGCCAAGGGTTCGCTGAGGGCGAATCGCCCGAGCGGCTGCTGCGCAATCCGCTGGAGGTAGGCCGCGAGCAATCCGCTGCACGCCCGAGCGCCGAGCTGCGGTGGGCCGAGGCGCTGGAGAAGGACCCGCTGGCGTTCGGCGGCTGGGGTTCCGGGCCCGAATTCGGCTTGCCGCCGTACCGGAACGAGCCGCATGCCGACTTCGCCCGGGGCGATGTGCGCGAGCAGATGCAGGCGGCGTTCGAGCGGGTGCGGAAACAGCTGGGGAAGCGCCATCCATTGCTCATCGGCGACGAGTATGTGGAGACCGGCGGCGAGATTGTCTCGGTCAACCCGTCCAAGCCCGATGAAATTATCGGCGTGACCGGCCGGGCCACGGCGGAGCACGTGGACCGGGCCGTGGCGGCGGCCAACGCCGCCTTTCCGGCGTGGCGCGACACGCCGGCGGAGCGGCGGGTCGAGATTTTGCGCAAGGCCGCTCAGATTATGCGGGAGAGGCGTTTCGAGCTGGCCGCCCTTATTAGCCTGGAAAACGGCAAGCCGTGGCGGGAAGCCGACGCCGACGTCACCGAGGCCATCGACTTCATCGAATGGTACTCACGGGCGGCGCTGCGGCTGGCCCGGCCCGTGCGCATGGCAGCCCTGACGGGCGAGATCAACCACTATCTGTACGAGCCGCGAGGCGTGGCGGCCATCATCGCGCCGTGGAACTTCCCGCTGGCCATCTTGACGGGCATGTCCAGCGCGGCGCTGCTGGCGGGGAACGCCGTCGTGCTCAAGCCCGCGGAGCAGACGCCGGTCATTGCGGCCAAGCTGGCGGAAATCTACCGGGAAGCGGGCGTGCCGGCCGGCGTTGTCAACTACGTGCCCGGCTACGGGGAAGAGGCGGGCGCGGCGCTGGTCAGCCATCCCGACGTGCACATCATCGCCTTTACGGGCTCCAAGGCCGTCGGCCTCCACATCCTGCAGCAAGCGTCCATCGTGCAGCCCGGCCAGCGCCACGTCAAGCAGGTCATCACGGAGATGGGCGGCAAGAACGCGATTATTATCGACGACGACGCCGACCTGGACGAAGCCGTGGCGGGCGTGGTCTCCTCCGCGTTCGGCTACGCGGGTCAGAAGTGCTCGGCCGCGTCGCGCGTCATCGTGCTGGAGAAAGTGTACGACGCGTTCCTGGAGCGGCTGGCGCAGGCGACCAAGAGCCTCATCATCGGCCCGGCGTGGGAACCGCAGACTTTCGTGGGGCCGGTCATCGAGGCCGAGGCGCAGGAGCGAATTTGGCGCTATATCGACATCGGCCGCAAGGAAGCGCGGCCGGTGTTGATCCAGGAGCCGCCGGAGTCGGTGCGGGCGCTGGGCGGCTACTACGTGCCGCTGGCGATTTTCGAGGATGTGAAACCCGACTCCGTCATCGCCCGCGAGGAAATTTTCGGCCCCGTCGTGGCCGTCATGCGGGCGCGCACGTTCGACGAGGCGCTGGCTTTGGCCAACGACAGCGAATACAAACTGACGGGCGGCATTTTCTCCCGCAGCCCGGCGCGCATCGAGCGGGCGCGGCGGGAGTTCCGGGTCGGGAACCTGTATATCAACCGCGGGATCACGGGGTCCATGGTGGGCCGGCAGCCGTTCGGCGGCCTCGGCTTGTCCGGCACAGGCTTCCAAGCCGGCGGCCCGGACTACCTGAAGCAGTTCGTCCACACCCGGGTCATCACGGAAAACACCTTGCGGCGCGGGTTCGCCGACGACGCGCCGTAAGAAAGCGAAACGGGCCGGCGCGAGGCAGGGCGCCTCGAGCCGGCCTTCGTTTTTTCCGGTTTCGCGATTTGTCGTTTCGCTGTTTTTCGCGTTTGGTTGCGCGTGCCGCACCTCCGGTCGGCTGCGCTCTCCGGCGGCCGGTGTTTACGGATCTCGCTTCGTCTACCGATCCCGCTCGTCGTCCCGCTTGAGCGCCAGCCCGGCCTGCTCCAGGTTTTGCTCCAACCGCTCGGCCGCATCGCCCACGTACATGTGCCGGTTGAACGCCCGCACGAACTGATACTCTTCCCCCGCCGCGTCCGCGCCGGCTCGCAGCGCCATCTCCATGTTGCCGATTTGGCTGTCGAAATAGTCGGCGGCCGCCAAAATGACGCCTTCCAGCGTCAGCGGCTCCCGCAGCGTGTCCCACTCTTTCTTGCCCTGATGACCCAAGATCAGCTCGTCGACCCGTTCCGTCAGGTCCCGGGACAGACCCAGCTCCCGCGCCGCGTCCAGCAGCATGTCGCGCCCGAGCAAGATGTGCCCGAAGCGCTGGCCCCGGTCGGTGTAGAAGACGTCGCCGGTGACGGGGTGCAGCGCCATCTCTTCCAGCTTGCCCACGTCGTGGAAGCACGCGGCGAAAAGCAGCGTCTGATACCCCAGCGGCGTCAGCAGGTGGGGATACAGCTCCCGCGCCGCCTGGCGGCAAAGGCGCATGACGTGCCACGTGTGTTTGATCAGGCCGCCGGGGTAAGCGTGATGGTTCGACTTGGCCGCGGGCCAGAGCATGAAACGGTCGCGGAACGACGGATCATCCAGGAAATAGCGGGCCCAGCGAGTCAGTTGTTCGTCGGTCACTTCGCTGGCCAGCAGCGCCTCGATGTCCGCCATGTGGCGGCGGGCGAAATCCGGGATGCTGGGCGGTTCCACCAGCTCATGCGCCGGCCGGTCGCCGCGGCGAATGCTGCCCCACTGCACGTCGATTTTCGGCTTGCTCTGAAACTCGCCCCGCACGCCGTGCAGCTCGGCCACGTCGCCCACTTTCGGCG
Organism: Bacillota bacterium; assembly: GCA_017577945.1. Taxonomy (NCBI): domain Bacteria; kingdom Bacillati; phylum Bacillota; species Bacillota bacterium. The sequence goes on along the minus strand of PKQS01000008.1, from coordinate 24,897 downwards.
GGCGCTGGTTGACGTCGTAGTTCCAGACGAACGCCTGGATCGTCCCCGTCTTGTCGCCCAGCACGAGCCGCAAGAAATAGCGGCCGTCGCCGCCGCGCACTTCGCATTCCCGCACGATGAACTGCCCGTACACTTGCCGGTTGTTGGGCAGCGCCAAGATTTCGCTGACCGTCATGCCCTCGCCTCGTCGCATGCCTCCGACCCCCGTCTTCCTTATCCTACCTTGGGCTGCTGCTTGTGGCAACCGGCGGGCACAGAGCGGGCGGCCAGCGCAGGTCGGCGACGACGGGCAGGTGGTCCGAGCCGTCCGCCTCCACGGTTCGGGCGGCGATGACGCCGGCGGCCAAGCCGGGGGATACCAAAACGTAGTCGATGCGGACGCGCGGGGCATACGCCGGAAAAGTGTAACCGTCGCCGCTGCCGGCGAGCAGGTGAGCGTCGACGAGTCCTCCCGCCGGCGAGCTGAGCAGTTGGATTTCGGCGGCCTCCGGAGAGGCGTTGAAATCGCCCATGAGCACCAGCGGCACGGCGCACGGATCTTCGGCGGCCGCCAGCTCGCGCAGCGCAGCCGCTTGTGCGAGCCGTTCCGTCCGGTGGAAGCCCAGGTGCGCGCCGATGACAATCAACGGCTGCTCGCCCACGGCCAGCCGCGCCTTCAGGGCCGCGCGGGGTTCGCGGAGCAGAGAGTTGGGCAGCGGCACGGTGCGGGCTTCGAGGATGGGAAACCGGCTGAGCAGCAGGTTGCCGTACTGGGACCGGCGCAGGGCGCCGGAAGCCCACGTGGCAAAAGCGGGGGCGAAGTACCAGTACGGGTATCCGGCCGCCTCGGCCAGGTAGCGCGCCTGGTGGACGTTGCCGCTGCGCCGCCAGTAGACGTCGACTTCCGTCAGGAGGACGACGTCCGCGTCGATGTTCCGCAACACGCCCGCGATGCGGTCGAGGTCCTGCGCGCCGTCGACGCCCAGGCCCCAGTGAATGTTGTAGGTGGCAACGCGGATGACGCCGTCATCGGGGGCCGCGACGGCGATTTCGGCGCCGCCTGCCGGCAGGGTCTGGACGGCCGCGCCGTGCCGGATGCCGGTGCCGAGCAGCAGCGCCGCGCACGCGGCAGCCGCGAGAATTGCCAAGGCGTGCAAACGAGGCATGAACGACCTCCGGCTGAGGTTTGGACGGGACGCGCCGCCGAGGGGCTTTCCCCGAGGCGCCCGCGCGCCGTCGCTCCCTGAGGGAACATTCTCCCTCGCGCGGCAGGCGCCTTGCGGAAATGGCAGGCAATGCAAACGGCGTCACGGAGAGCACGCTCGTCGACAAAACCGAAAAATACAATAACTCGGATTACAAAGCGTCCATTAATGGATCCAGCAGGAGGGAACGCCAGATCTTTGTAGAAAATGTACAACATCGCAGTGGAGTTGTGCGGCGACGACGAGCGGTTGCAAGACCGCGACCATTGGTGGACGGAAAGGGGGGTGGGACGCATGCGGAAGAGCATCGCTCTTTGGGCGCCTGCGGTCCTCCTGGTGGCCGGTCTGATCGGCTTCGTTTCGACGGCAGGTTTCAGCCAGGAGGGCCCGGAGGTCAGCTTCTCGCGTGACATCGTTCCGATGTTCGTGGAGAGCTGCACCTCGTGTCACACCGGCGCGGCGCCGCGTGAGGGCAGCGCGAACCTGAACCTGGAGCCCCAGTTCGCCTACGGCGACCTGGTCAGGGTGCTTTCGGGCCAGGTTCCGACGATGGCGCGCGTGATGCCCAACGATCCGGACAACAGCTATCTGCTCCACAAGCTGATGGGCACGCACGCGGATGTCGGCGGCCGCGGCCAGCAGATGCCGCGCGGCGCGGATCCGTGGACGGAGGAGCAGATCGAGCTGGTGCGGCTCTGGATCCTGCAGGGCGCTCCGAACAACTGATTTCCGCGCGTTCCACGCGCAGCGGGAGCGGTGGCTTCCAGCCTCGCTCCCGCTGCTTTTTCTTTTTCCCATGGACCGTTTCAGTGCAAGGTTTGTTCTCGTGTGTCGTTCCAGGGCAAGAGCGAGGGAAGAGGAGGCCGGTCAGTTGAGCGGCAGTACGCGCACTTGCTCGAGCGCTTCGCGCGCTACGGCGTGGCGCTTGCCGTCCACCGACAGAAACAGCGGGCCGTTGTAGGGGGCTACTTCTTCTACCGTCAGCCGCACGCCCGGCCGGATGCCGCATTCTTGCAGGTACTGCAGCAGCTCCGCGTCGCGCTCCGGCAGGCTCACCACTTCCGCATGCGTCCCCGCCGGCATGGAGGCCAGCGACTGGGCCAGCGGGCAGTCGAAGCGGCCTGCGGCCGACGGGATCGGATGCCCGTGCGGGCACGTGGCCGGATCGCCCAGCACCGCCGCGATGCGCTCTTCCAGCACATCACTGATGACGTGCTCGAGCCGGCACGCTTCTTCGTACACGTCGGGAAGCGGGATGCCCAAGATGTCGCTCAGCAGCCGCTCGGCCAGCCGCATGCGGCGCACCAGCCGGCGGGCCCGTTTCAGCCCGGTGGGCGTCAAGGCGATGCCGGCGCTGGAGTAGGTCACCAGTTTATTGGCTTCCATGCGGCGCACCATTTCGGACACGGACGCAGGCGACACGCCCAGAAAATCCGCCACCTTCGTTACCGTCACCGGCGGGTTTTCGTGAGCGATCATGAGGATCGCCTTGAGATACATCTCCGATCGTTCCGTCCTGCCGATGTCGTGCATGACGCTCACTGCTGCACGCCCTCCTCCGGCTCCGCTGCGCACCGTTTGCACAAGCCCCGAAACGTCACTTCCCACTGTTCCACCAGGAAACCGTAATCGGGCGGGACGGCCAAATACCGCTCCGCCTCGGGATCCACCGGCACGTCGAAGACTTGACCGCAGCGGCGGCACACCAGATGCCCGTGGGGCGCCAAGTTGCGTTCCACCCGCGAGCCGCCTGCGCCGACGTTGACCAAGCGAATGGCGTTCAGCGCGGCCAGCTCGTTCAGCGTCGTGTAGACGGTCTTCAGCGACATGCTGGGCATGACTTCCGTTGCCGCTTCGTAGAGCTCCTCCACCGTCGGGTGGCCATGAGTAGTTTCCAGGAGCCGGCAAATGAGGTGCCGCTGCGGCGTCAGCTTCAACCCGTGGCGCCGCAGCAGGTCCGCCAGCGAGTCGCCTTGGCCCGTCCTGGGCGCCGCCTGCAGGTGCATGTCGGCCATGAGGAGATCACCTAATCTACAACGATTGTTATCTACCATACATTATAGTTACTCGCCGATTGCAGTGTCAACGTCGGAATGAAGAAAGAGGGCGCAGCCGGCGTGGGACGTTTCCGGGACGGAATGTGATAGATGACACTATTTGCCTGCTTAACGGTCCGGGTACCATGAAAGTGCCAAAAAAGCCCAAATCAGCCCGCACTGTCGGGGGCTTGGGGCCGGCCGAGGCGAGGGGGTGGGGCGCATGAAGAGGCTGAAAGTGCGTGACGTGTGCACGCGCAACGTGATCACGGTAACGCCGAACACGACGCTGCCCGAGGCGCGCCGGATCATGGAAGGCCACAACATTCGCCGTTTGCCGGTGGTCGCGGGCGGGGAAGTGGTAGGCATCATCACGTTGCTGGACTTGATGCGAGCGGCGCCTTCGCCGGCTACCAGCCTGTCGGTGTGGGAGATTAACTACTTGCTGGACAAGATTACGGTCGCGGAAGTGATGGCGTCGCCGGTTATCACGGTGACGCCGGACACCGACCTGCACGAAGTGGCGCGGCTGATGCTGGCCCACAAAATCGGCGGGTTGCCGGTGGTGGATAACGGGAAACTGGTGGGCATCATCACGGAATCGGACATTTTCCGGGTGATGGTCGATCTTCTGAGCGAGGACGAGCATTCGCCGTCGGCGGCGCGTCTGGACAAGGCGGAAGACGAAGTAAGCGTGGGAACCCAGACGACGTAAGCGACGCGCCGCCGGACGGCGTTGGCCGCCGCCTCCCGCGGGCGGTGCCGGTCCGGAACGCGCCGGGACGCAAGGCGGGCGAATCCGCAGCTCGACGGGAGAGCGGCGGCGCTTCATATCACAATGACAGAAAAGAGGGAAGCAACGATGAAATTGCAAGGGAAAGTAGCTATCGTCACCGGGGCCGGTTCGGGCATCGGCGAGGCCATCGCCAAGCTGTTCGCCCGGGAAGGAGCCAAGGTGGTCGCGTCGGATATCGTGAAAGAGCGCGTGGAGCGCGTCGCCGGCGAGATCAACGCCGAGGGCGGCGCGGCCTTGGCGGTGGCGGCCGACGTTTCCAAGGCCGAGGACGTGGCCGCGCTCGTGGACGCGGCGGTGAAAGAGTACGGCGCCGTAGACATCCTGGTGAACAACGCCGGCATTATGGACAACTTCATGCCGGCCCACGAAGTCACCGATGCTCTGTGGGAGAAGGTGTTCGCCGTCAACGTCACCGGTCCGATGCGGCTCATCCGCCAGGTGCTGCCGGGCATGATGGAGAAAGGCGCGGGCAGCATCATCAACGTGGCGTCGGTGGCCGGCGTGGGCGGCGCGCGGGGCGGCGCGGCGTACACGGCGTCCAAGCACGCGCTGGTGGGTCTGACGAAGAGTGTGGGCTTTATGTACGCCCACAAGGGCATCCGCTGCAACGCCATTGCTCCCGGCGGCGTCGAAACCAACATCGCCGAGACCATTCAAAACCCCAGCGCTTTCGGTTACGGACGCCATCAGCTGGGCCACGCCACCATTCCGCGCATGGGCAAGCCCATGGAGATTGCCCACGTGGCTCTGCTCCTGGCGTCGGACGAAGGGGCGTTCGTCAACGGAGCGGTCATCGTCGCCGACGGCGGGTGGACGGCCTACTAAGCCGTCCACCGTCCGCTGTCAGCGGAGTGCGAAGTTTCTTGCAGTCCCTTGTTGTGGCAGACCGGGCCGTGTAGTATCGTGGTGAAAGTAGTCACAATCTCGTGATTGCTTTCACCATCGCTTTTTTGTGGGGGTTGCCATCTATGCGGGTCGTTATCGCCGGCGCCGGGTACGCAGGTTTGACCGTGGCGCTGCGCCTCGCACGCGCCAACTTCCCGGGTGAAGTCGTGCTCGTCAACGCGGGCCCGTACCACCAGCTGCTGACGCAGATTCACCGCGTCGCGTCGGGTTCGGTCCCGCCGGAGAAAGTCTTATTGCGCATCGAGTCGCTGCTGCGCTGGTACGAAGTGAATTTTATCGAAGGCAAAGTCACGGAGCTGTGGCCGGACCAGCGCCGCGTCGTGCTGGCCGACGGGCGGGAGCTGACCTACGACCGCCTCGTCGTGGCGCTGGGCGGGCAGCTGGACACGCTGGGCGTGCCGGGGGTGCGGGAATACGCGCTGGCCGTGTGCCCGGTGGACCAGGCGGTGCGCACGCAGCAATACATTACAGCCCGGCTACATGACGCCACGTTTCTGACGGGCGCCGAGCGGGAGGCGGCGCTCCGCTTCGTCATCGTGGGCGGCGGCCTGACGGGGGTAGAGCTGGCGGGCGAGCTGGCGGACCGGCTGCCCCAGGATGCGGCGCGGCTGGGGCTGCGGCCGAGCGAGCTCGACATCGTCATTATGGAGGCGGGACCGCGCCTGCTGCCGCTTCTGGACGAGCGCTCGGCGGAGCGGGCAACGGCTTTCCTGGAGCGCAAGCGGGTCTCGGTCAGGCTGGAGACTCCTGTTGCGGAAGTGTACGGGGTCGATTCGCCCTACGACGAAGGGGCGGGCGGGGTCGTGGTGCAAGGCGGCCAGCGGGTGCCGGCGCGGACCGTTATCTGGGCCACCGGGATGCGGGGCCACGAGCTGGTCGAGAGGGCGTTCGCCGTAGACGAGCGCGGGCGGGCGTACGTGGACGCCTACCTGCGGGCCCGGGATTACCCGGACGTGTACTTGGTCGGCGACTGCGCCCGGGCCGTGCCCGCCGGCTGGACGAGACCGGCCGCACCCACGGCGCAAAACGCCGTCGCCCAAGCGGAGCTGGTGGCCGACAATCTGCTGCAGGAGGCGACGCGCGGCCGCGAGGCTGTGCTGCATCCATACGAAGCAAAGCACGTGGGTACGTCGGCGGGGCCGGGCGCCCCCGGCAGCGAGCCGCCTGCCGGCGACTTCTGGAAGCCGCGGCTTTCCGGCTTTTCGGCTTACGCTCCCAAGTGGTCCGTAGAACAACGGTACACGCCGAGCGCTGGGCGTCGTGATTCCGGCGGAGCGACGGACTAAGATCACAGCTTGGTTCAAACACTACAGCGTGGTTCAAAGCCCCGTATCACCGGCTTTCCGCCATCTTTGCTTCTCACTCATCGCGCCTTGCCGTGGCGGGCGGCGCCGGAGTCCGTGCCGCCTGCTTCATGCGGCGTGGCGTCCCCCGGGCGCAGCGTGCTTAAAGGCTCGCTTTTTCGGCACGGCTTTATGGTAAGCTGTTGCTAAGGAGGATGGTTCATTGGGTATTGATGTGTCGACCTACAAGAACTTGTTTGCCAACTGGCCGAGCGGCGTGGCTATCATCACGTGCCGCGGCGCCGACGGCACGCCGCAGGGGTTTACCGCCAATTCGCTCATTTCGCTGTCGTTGGAGCCGCCAATGGTCTTGTTCGCGTTGAACCGCTCGGCCCGCAGCATGCCGCATTTCGCCGCGGCCAAGGGCTTCGGCGTCAACATGCTGCCCGCGGGAAAAGAGGATTTGTCCCAGCGCTTCGCCACGCCGCAACCGAACAAGTTTGAAGGAATCTCGTACACGGACGGCCCGCACACGGGCGCGCCGCTGCTGCGCGACGCGTGGGGGCGCCTCGAGTGCCGCACGGTGCATCAGTATGACGGCGGCGACCATGTCATTTTCGTCGGGGAAGTGCTGTCGCTGGAGTACGAAGAAGCGGATCCGCTGACGTACCATCGGCGTCGCTATCGCCGGCTTGTGGACTGAGCAGGCGTGGGGACAGCACGGAAAACAAAAGGCCGGGCCGGCGTTGGTCGAGCCCGGCCTTTTTAGCTCGGGATGGGCGCGCTGGCCGGTTCTAGATAGTACAAGCCGTTGCCGCCGCGCTCCTTGACGCGATACATCGCGTAGTCGGCCACGGAAAACAGCGCGTTGGGCGTCACGCCGTCCTCCGGGAACGCGGCCAGCCCGATGCTGAGCGTCAGCCGGATGTGGCCGTCGAGGCGGTACTGCTCGAGCCGCTCCCGCAGCCTCTGGGCCACTTTCATGGCGTCCTGCTTGGTGGTCTGCGGCAAGATAAGCGCAAATTCGTCGCCGCCGAAGCGCGCCGCGATATCCATCTTGCGGCACGTGCCGGTCATGATGCGGGCTAGGCTGCGCAGCGCCTCGTCGCCTTTCAGGTGGCCGTACGTGTCGTTCACCTGCTTGAACTTGTCGATTTCCAGCAGCAGCAGCGACAGCGGCTGGTTGAAGCGGCGCGCCCGCGCCAGCTCCCGGTGGAGCGCCTCCCAGAACGCCCGGTTGTTGGCCAGGCCGGTCAAACCGTCGGTCAGGGCCAGGTGTTCCAGCTCTTCCTGCTGCTGGGCGCGAAAAATCGCCAAAGCCGCCAGCGCGGCGAACGCCTCCAGCACTTGCTGCACTTCGGGCGGAAAGTCGTCGAGTTCGGAGCTTTCGACGTCCAGCACGCCGATGATGCGATCGTCGATGAGGAGCGGCGTCGCGAACTCGGAACGGACGTTGGGAGAGGCCGGGATGTACAGAGGATCCTTCGATACGTCGGGCGCGTAGTACGGTTTGCCGGTCGCGGCTACGTGCCCGACGATACCTTCCTCGCCGATGCGGATACGAATGGTGTTGGCGATCTTGGGGTCATAGCCCCGATGCGCGGCCAAATAGAGCCGGTCGTCGCTGCCCGTCGGCAAGATGACGCTGCAGATCTCGTACCCGAACAGCTTCTCCACCTGGGTCAAAATCTGATCCAGGACCGCCGTCAGGTTCATCGGCCGCAGCAAACTTTTCGTCACGTCGACGAGCGCGTGAAAGGCCTCTGAGGGAATCGGCGAACGCGCTCTGTTGTCGCGCCCGGCATCCGGCATGAAATTACCACCCCCGCCTGTACCCTACGACGTGCACAGGCCCTGATCTCCTGCCTTCTCTCCGGTTCGTCAGAACCTTCGAGAATCACGAAACGCCACCCGGGACATGCCGCTCGCGCGGCCCCCTGCTCCTCGCCTTCAACGCCTCGTCGGGGACGCTCGGGTTCGGCACACGCCGCCGTTCCCCGGCGCGCCAAACGGAAAAACCACGCGCTACTGTTCGACATCGACAGCGTTTTTCCTGCCGGAACCTTGGACCAACCGCAAAACGGCAGGTTCATGATCTATAATAACGCGCAGGCGGACGCGAAGGGAGATGCCGCGCTTGTCCGAGATCACACTGTACCATTATCCCAAGTGCACCACGTCTCGTAAAGCCCGCCAGTTCCTGGACCAGCTCGGCGTCGAGGTGCGCGAGCGGCGCTACTTCACTGAGCCCGCGACGGAGGAGGAGATCCGGGACTTGGCGCGGCGGCTGCCGGGCGGCGTGCGAGATCTGGTTGCCGAGCGCAGCCGGCGCTTCAAAGAGCTGAACTTGGCCGGCCGGGAGCTGAGCGACGAAGAGTGGGTGCGCCTGCTGGCCCGGGAGCCGGGTCTTTGGCGCCGGCCGATTGCCGTGAAAGGCCAGCGAGTCGTCGTCGGCTACGACGAAGAAGCTCTGCGCGCGCTGGCGGAGCGGGAGGATTGAGTCGGCGCCCCTCGTGCATGGCCGCGCCCTTGTACGTGACTCGAGAAATCTACATTTTTGGAAGGAAAATACAGCGCCTCGCTTATCCCGCGCAGCCACGCGCGTTCTCCCGCTTCCTTTGATCAAGAACGGTGTAGAAAATATAAGGACCTCAGCCACTGGCTCATCCCCCTGTGCGTTCCCCACACCGTGACGCGCGCGTCGGGGAACTGGGAGCGCCTGACCCGGCCGGACCCGATCCACGGTATCGCCGGCCTGAAGTGGGACGAGGAAGTGTCCAAGCTCGGCTCAAAGTCATTCTTCTTCGTCCTGAAAGGCCAGTGGGACGTGGCCGATTCGGCACCCATCGCCGCGAAGGCAGGGTCGGAGGAGGCGGTCGGGTATTTGCCCGGGCCGTCGTGTGACCTCAAGGTGTGCCGGGTCGATTACGACGTGACCACGCAAGGGTCGTTCAGCGAGTTTCGCGACCCTGACCCTGAATACTTGGGCGGCTGGAACATGCAGCCGAGCATCCTGGTGGATTAGAGTCTGGCCAAGACGCTGGAGGAGGCGGCTGTTTCACATCTTGTCCGTAACTGAACGGGCGGAGCTGAAGCATGTGCGGGCTGGGCGGGAGACGGCCGCCAGGCCGCCTCCTGGAAGCGCCTGGCGTCTTCCCGCAGCTGCTGGATGCCCTTCCGGGCCGATTCGGCGATGTAGCGATCGATCTGGTCCTGGTAGAGGAAGAGGAGCTGCTGCAGCCCCCGGTCCTCCGGGTGCAGGCGGGTGACGTCCTGGGTTTTCTGCTGATCCCGGCGCCACTTCTCTTGGGCCAAGACCCGGTGGAGCCAGCCCGTTTCCCGGTAGGCGATGGTGAAGCTGCCGCTGACCTGGCGCTGCCCACGCATCACCTTCGAGTAGGTGTAGCTCTGAAAGCTGAAAACAGGCTGGACCGCTTCGACCAGGCTGACCTCCAGGGAGAGGATCTCGTCGATCAACAGGTCGCCGAAGTAGATGGCCACATCGGAGCCGGAGAAGTATTCGGTTGGGAAGAACTGGTAGTCCCGAAGAGGGGTCTCGATGAAGTTGAAGGCGGCCATAGGGGATCTCCTGCAGGCGGGTTCGGTTCTATGGTAGCACAAAGGCGTGGATCCGTCGCACCTTGACGGTCTGTTCGGCCCCGTGGTACAAGAATGCTGGCAAGCTTTTCACAAGTGGGAAGATTTGTGAGAAAGCTTGTGACAGCTGTCGCAGCGGTTCTTATCCTTGCAACGAGCCTGCCGGCGGGAGCTACCTACGGCACGGTGTTCGTCCGGGACTGGCGGAACATGGCGGCTTGCCAGTGCTTGACCGATGTATGGTTCATTGCGCCGGGAGCGTACGCTAGACTATCGCCTGACGGAAAGCTCATGGCTTATGAAGTCGTCGATGAACGGCTATATGAAAAATGGGGGACCGGGATCTCAAGGGCTCTTTATTGGCCCGAGAGAGCTCCTCATGTGGGTCAGTGATAGTTCTGGCCGTGCGCCTGAAAGGATCGACCAGTCGACGATTTACTGGGGTTTTCCGACGCTTGGCCACGTATGGTCACGTGACGGCAGGTATCTCTATTACGACGTAATGGTCGATCCAACGTTCAAAAAGGAGCCCTACTGGGAGACGTGGCGGATAGACCTTAATGTGGGTAGGGCGGAGAAGATGCCGTGGGATGGCCGGGTTGTGATGGACACAAGCTCAGATGGTCGATGGGTCATCACGATTCAGACACACTCGGGTGGCCGACGTGAGGAGATTCCTCCGTATGTCCTTCATGAACGTGATGTTATCGCCGTGGATATGACCACAGGTAGGGAAGTCACTCTGGTAAACCGGGGGATGATCCGTGCTGGATTGTCGAACGTTGTCATATCCTTTAACGAACAAGGAGACAAGCTTGCTGTACCTGTTCGCAACCAGGTGCTCTTGTACAGCTTTGACGGCGAAAACTTCACCCACTATAGAAGGGTGGGATCTCATCCATCAGGAACGACCGGGGGATCTTGGAGGCTTCGTAGAGGCGGCCCTGGCGAAGAAGGTCTTCGTAGATCTGGCGAAGCCTCTCCTGGAACTCCCAGACGATGTGGCGCTCGAGGGCTTGGAAGACCAGCGTGCCGGCGATGGTGCGAGGACCCCGCACGTAGCCTTTGGGGTTGATGTGGCCCACGGGGCGAATGGGGACCACCTGGCGGTGGATGGAATAGCTCAAGGTCAACAGCTCGCCGAAGATCCTGGGGTCTTTGTTGTCGCCGGGAACGCTGAAGGAAGCGATCATGTCGTGGCCGGAGAAGGTGGAGAAGTGGTGTTGAAAGCCGGCGGAGAGCAAGAAGATTCCCTCCCAGAACACCAAGGAGGGGGAAGATCCCCCTCCTTGGATGGACGCTGGATCGACAGCCGCTGAGCCCGTTTTCGGCTAGATCCCGGCGCCGATGGCGCCCCGAACAGCGTAGCGGGCCGGATCGGCGTTGGGCTTTTCGACGCCCTGGTAGACGCCGCTCTGCACCGCCGCCTGGATCTTGTCGTAGCCCCACGGGATGACTTCCCGGGCGATGAACGACACGGCCTTCTCCAGGGTGATGTCGTCCACCGAGATCCCCGAGGCCTCGGTCATGATCTGCACGCCGAGGATCCGCAGGGAAGTGGTCAAGCCGAGCTCGTTTTTGCCCGTGATGGTGATGTCGAAGGGCGGCACCTGGTCCAGGTAGCGGAGAGCGTGCTCCTTCATGATTCCCAGGAACAGCTCGTCGACGTCCAGCTGGCCGTCCTCCAGGGCCTGGGCCAGGCGGTTCTGCATCGCCACGTTCCAGTCGAAGATGTTCGACGCATTGCCGCTCAGCAGCAGGTTGGCGGCCGCCGTGTGGATGTCGACGCCCTCCTTCTTCATGGCCATCATGAGGGCCTGCAGGAGGCTGTCCCGGTCGAACATCTGGAAGATCAGGGTACCGGTGATGCCACGCTTGCCACGGCTGTACGCCCGCAGGTTCGGAGAGCCCATGGTGTAGATCGGAGCGATTTCTCGCTCGATGGAGAAAGCGATCTGCTGGAGCTCGCCGAACACCACCTCGCCGATGGTGCACACCATATCGGTGCCCGAGAAGCTAGAGAACTTGAACATGTCCTCCTTGCCGGGGAACGCAGAGAACATGGGCTATACCCTCCCTTTCGCCAGCTGGTCTTACGCCGTCGGGCGCAGCGACACCGTGATGCGCATGCGACGCAGGATGAAGGCCGGCACCAGGTCCAGCTCCACGTCAAGCTCGCCCTTGAGGTAGCCTTTGATGTCAGCCCGGACGGCGAAGTTGAAGTCCACGAGCTTGCCCTGCCGCTGCAGCGACTCCAGCGCCACCTGGATGTCGGTGATCAGGGCGTTGCGCCGCTCGCCGCCCACGGGCTTGCCGGTGTACGGGGCACCCACCCGGCGGACAAGGTCGATGACCTCGTTCACGATGCGCACAACGGCCAGGTAGCGGTAGTCGCTGTCCCGCTGGGCGGCCGTCGGATCGTCGGTCACCACCAGGCCACGGCCCCGGCGGTTGCGGAACGTGACAAAGCCCGCCCCGTTGAGGGCGTCCAGCTTGCTCAGCGTAAACGAGTACCGCAGCCCCAAGGTGCCCGGGACCTGCACGTTGGTGGTAGCGTAGTGCGTCGGCAAAGCGCTGTAGAGCCCGGCGTACAGAGCCGCCCCCGAGTCGGCGTAGACCTTGAGCCTGGTGTCAAAGAAGGTGGGCGCGGCCGCCACGATGCTCACATAGCGCCCGGAGTCCTCGTTGTTGGTGAACAGGTTGGGCGGGTTGGCCACCAGGCAGTCGGCGAACGCAGCGCGAACAACAAGGACGCGCCCGTATGGTGCGACGTCGACGAGTTTTGCCGCCTTTTCCGGCAGGCCGACTCGCTGCGCTGCCAGCAGCCCGCCGGGGCGCTGCGGTTGATCCAGGCGGCGCAGGTGCTCGTGAGCGTGCATGGCGAATATGGGCAAGCAGTCAGTCTTGGAAGCCATGAAGCACCAGCTGGTCTGAGGAAAGGCGCGCTGGCGGAGCGGCCGGCGCCCGGCGTTCAGGGAGGATTCCCCTCCGCCGCCGCGGAAAGACTTTGCATGCGGACGGTTTCAGACCGCAGGACAAGGGGGGGCGTTGCATGCAGGTTACGATGCGCGGCAAACCCATCACACTCGTCGGGCAGCCGGTGGAGGTCGGACAGGACGCGCCTGATTTTTTGGTCGTCGACACCGACTTTAACCCGGTGACGCTGAAGGACACCGCGGGCGTGCGCATTTTCGCCTCGGTACCGTCGCTGGACACGGGCGTCTGCGACGCGGAGGCGCGCCGGTTCGAGCAGGAAGCGGCCGGCTTGGACGGCGTCAGCGTCTACGTCATCAGCATGGATTTGCCGTTTGCGCAGCGGCGGTGGTGCGGCGCGGCTGGCGCCGAGCGCGTGAAGACATTGTCGGATCACCGGCACGCGTCGTTCGGCCAGAACTACGGCGTGCTCATCGAAGAGATGCGCCTGCTGGCGCGGGCTGTCTTCGTCGTCGACGCGGGCAACAAAATCGTCTACGCCGAGTACGTGCCGGAAGTGACGAACCACCCGAACTACGAAAAGGCGCTGGAAGCTGCACGAGCGGCGCGGTAAGAAACCGCGGCGCGAGAGTAGCACGGCGCGTCGCTCGCTTATCCGGGCGGGCCCCTGTGGGGCCCGCTTTACTTTTCCTTCCCCCGCCGCAACACGCCGGCGAAGTGGGCGAGAACGACCCACAAGACCGATGCGACGACGGAAGAGACAACGACCTTGTCCAAGGGTGCAGAAAACACCAGGAAGCCCACGGCTGCAAAGACGACCGCGAAGATGAGTCCGCTGACGAGATATCGAGTCCAATCCACCTCTTACCCCTCCGGTTTTCTCACTCGAACGGGCTCTCCGCGCCCCGTGCCGCAAGATGCGCTAGCGGGCCGGTAGCCGTACCGGCCCGCTCGGATGCCGGAGTGAGCGTTTAGCGGAAGAACTTGCCGATGGCCCCGGCCGTCGCGCCGGCGACCGCCGCCTTGCCCGCCTCCGCAGCCGTCCGTGCTGCTGCATTGGCTGCGTTCCTCCTCCCGATTCGCGAAGTTCCAAAACGAAGACTTGAAGGCGGTATTTGCACTATTACAACTCAGGGCGGGCTTCTCCTGCCAATAGGAATGGAATATTGTCTTGGAAAACCTATAAATGGCTATTGCTATAAAAAGGGAAATTGACAGAAAGATAGCGGAAAAAAGAACGGCGGCTTACGCCAGCCGCCGGAAGCCTTCGCCCAACGCCTCATGCACGTCGGTGATGACGACGAAGGCGGCGGGATCGACCCGGTGAATGAGCTGCTTGAGCGCGTGGATTTGCTCCTGGTAAACGGTGACGAACAGGACGTTACGTTGCTTCTTCGTGTACATGCCCTGTGCCGGCAGCGACGTCACGCCCCGCTCCAGCTCCGTCATGATGGCCGACGCGATTTCGTCGGCTTTGTCGGTGATGATGAGCGCCGCCTTGGCGTACGGCTTGCCTTCTTCAATCAAGTCGATAATCCACATGCACACGTACGCGGCCAGAAGGCCGTACAGCGCCAGCTCGGGGCCGAACGCGAATCCGGCCAGCAGGATGACCGAGCCGTCGGCCAGCAGCAACGCCCGGCCGACGCTGATGCGGAAGTAGTGGCTCATCAGGCGCGCCGCAATGGCCGTGCCGCCCGTTGAGCCGCCAAGGCGATACGTAAACCCCGAGCCTATGCCCATCAGGACGCCGCCGTAGATGGACGCGAGCAGCGCGTCGTTGGTCAGCGGCGGCAAGAAGGGCGCCGTTAGGTCGATGGCTACCGACAGCAGCACGAAAGCGAACACGCTGCGAGTGCCAAAGGACGCGCCGAGTACGCGGCTGCCGAACACGAAGAGCGGGATGTTCAGGAGCAGCATCGTGACGCCGACCGGAAAGCCGGTCAGGTGGTAGACGACGACGGCCAAGCCGCTGACGCCGCCCGCCGCGATACGGTTGGGCGTGAGGAAAAGGTTCATGCCCAAAGTAAAGATGAGAACGCTGACGGTGATGCCGCCGTAGACTTTGACAAGCTCGAGCAGTGAGGGCCGGCCGCCGGCCGCCGAACCGCGAGCCGCCTTTTGCTGCGCCATGCGCGTCGCCTCCGCCATCAAGTTGAAACCCGCTTCTAGCTTACCCGACAGACGGTCGGATGGGGAATCGGAAATGCTCGGAACGGAGTCCGTCTCGCCCAGGCGCCTGCGGCCGTCGGCGCCGTCTTGTCGAAAAACGTTCCCGTTTGGGGAAGGATTCTGAGATTAAGTAGCAAAGACCATCTCGAACAGCGGTCGTTCGTCGTTTTTCTCGAGGGCGCGAAAGGCAGGCGCGGCATCCCGCCGCCGGGCAGCGTCTTGACCTTTCTGGAGGGCCTTGCGTGACGACATATTACGCGCACTCGGTCCCTGGCCTGGATCCCTCACGCTGGCACTTGCTGAAAGACCATCTGGAAGCCACCGGCCGGCTGGCCGCGCAGTTCGCCGCCGCGTTCGGGGCCGCGGAACTGGGCCGTGCGGGCGGTTTGCTGCACGACGTCGGCAAGTATTCCGACCCGATGCAGCAACGGCTGCGGGGCGCTCCCGTAGCCGTGGACCACTCAACGGCCGGGGCCCAGGAAGCGGTGCGCTTGTACGGCGATGCTTTTGGCCGCATTCTGGCGTACGTCATTGCCGGTCACCATGCCGGCCTTCCCGATTTCGGCTCCCGGGCCGACGAAGGCTCGCTCGCGGCTCGCCTGGCCAAGTTAATTCCGGATTACAGCGCCTACCGAAACGAGGTCGGGGCCCTCTTGCCCGCGGCGTTTCGTGGGAAGCTGCCGGTCAAGGCCAACCCCTTAGCGCCGGGCTTCAGCCTACAATTTTTCATCCGGATGCTGTTTTCTTGTTTAGTCGACGCCGATTTTCTCGACACGGAAGCCGCCGTGACGCCCGAACAAGCCGCCGTTCGGAAGGCCGGCGCCTCGCTGCCTGAACTGCGAGACCGGCTGGAAACATACATGCAGGCAGTGTTCGGCAGCACGGAGCGGACACCCATCAATCGGTGGCGAGCGGAAATCTTGGCGGCGTGCCGGAGGGCCGCCTCGCAGCCGCCGGACCTGTACACCCTCACGGTGCCGACGGGCGGCGGGAAGACGCTGTCCTCCCTCGCATTCGCGCTGCATCACGCCGCCGCCCACGGCTTGCGGCGCGTCATTTACGTCATTCCGTTTACGAGCATCATCGAACAAAACGCCGCCGTCTTTCGCCGCGCCGTCGGCCACGAGAACGTGTTGGAGCATCACAGCAACTTCTCGTTTCCGGCCGAAGACGACGAGTCGCCGGTCGACTACCGGCTGCGGCTGGCGCAGGAAAATTGGGACGCGCCTATCGTTGTGACGACGAACGTGCAGTTTTTCGAGTCGCTGTTCGCCCACAAGCCGGGACGCTGCCGCAAGCTGCACAACATCGCCCGCAGCGTGATCATCTTGGACGAAGCGCAGATGATCCCGACTCCGTATCTGAAGCCGTGCCTGTGGGCGCTGCACGAACTGGTGGAAAACTACGGCGCCACGGTCGTCTTGTGCACGGCCACGCAGCCGAGCATTGGCCGGCTCCTGCCGAAAGATGTCTCAGTGCGGGAAATCGCGCCGGAGCCGCGGCGGCTGTACGCCGCGTTCCGGCGTGTGCGGGTGCTGTGGTTGGGCGATATGGACGACGAGCGCTTGGCGCAAGCCGTGGCAAGTCACCGCCAGGCGTTGTGCATCGTGAACACCCGCAGCCACGCGGCCCAGTTGTACGAGCGGCTGCGTGGAGAAGGCGCCTACCACTTGAGCGCCCGCATGTACCCGGCGCACCGGTCGGAAAAGCTGGCCCGCATTCGCACCGCGCTGGCCAGCGGCGAACCGTGTCGCGTGGTGTCGACCCAGCTTGTCGAGGCCGGGGTAGACGTGGACTTTCCCGTGGTATATCGGGCCATTGCCGGCGTCGATTCCATTGCCCAGGCAGCGGGGCGATGCAACCGGGAGGGCAGGCTGGCGGAGGGCCAAGTCTTCGTATTCCGGCCCGAACCGAAGCATCTGCCCAAGGGCTGGTTTCAGCGCACCGCGACGGTTACCGGCATGGTGCTACGGGCTCACGCCGACTTGCTCTCCCTGGAGGCGGTGGACGCCTATTTCCGGCTGCTGTATGAGTTCGAAAACCTCGACGAGCACGACATCATCGGCCGGTTTGAGGAGGGAGCCTCCCAGCTGGCGTTTCCGTTCCGGGAGGTGGGAGAGACGTTTCGCATCATTGACAGCGCGCTGGATCCTGTGGTCATTCCGCGAGACGAAGAATGCGCGGCGCTGCTGGCGGAAGCCCGCAGGCACGGCCCAAGCCTCCATCTTTCCAGGCGGCTGCAGCGCTTCGTGGTGCAGGTGTATCCGCACGAGCTCGCGGAGCTGCGGCGGCTCGGCGCCGTCGAATGGGTGGCCGAGCAATACACGGTGCTGCGGGACCTGTCGCTGTACGACGACGACGTTGGGCTCAGGCTGCCCGACCTCCAGTGGACTCCCGAATCGTTCGTGATTTGAGGAGGTGAACTCGTGGGTTACGGCATTCGGCTCAAAGTTTGGGGCGACTACGCCTGCTTCACCCGGCCCGAAATGAAAGCGGAGCGCGTCAGTTACGACGTGATCACGCCGTCGGCGGCCCGGGGCATTTTGGAGGCCATCTACTGGAAGCCGGCTATCCGGTGGGTGATCGACCGCATTCACGTTCTGAATGAGATTCGGTTCGAAAACATCCGCCGCAACGAGGTGGGCAGCAAGGTTCCCGCCAGGACCGTCCTGGAGGCAATGCAGGGCAAGCCGGTCGCTCTTGGGCAAGACGTCACGCACGATCGGCAACAGCGGGCCACGCTGCTCTTGCGGGATGTGGCGTACGTCATCGAAGCCCACTTCGAGCTGACCGAACGCGCCGGGGAAGAAGACACGCCGAGCAAACACTACAACATCTTTCTCCGCCGCGCTCGCAAGGGGCAATGCTTCCACCGCCCGTACCTGGGCTGCCGCGAATTTCCGGCCCATTTCGAGCTCGTCGAAGACGGTGAACCCGTTGAGTCCGTTCACCGCGGCGAGCGCGATCTGGGCTGGATGCTGCTGGACATCGACTTCGCCAACGGCATGACGCCGCGGTTTTTCCGGGCCGTCATGCGCGACGGCGTCATCGAGGTGCCACCTATGCCTTAGAGGAGGTGAGCGACCGTGATCATCGAGGCGCTTTACCGGCACTACAACACGTTGCGCCGGCGACCGAACACCGACGTGCCGCCGCCGGGGTTCGCCGTCGTCCCCGTGGCCTGGGCCTTCAACCTGTCGGCTGACGGAGAACTGCTGGATGTCGTCCCGCTCGGCAGGCAGAAGGGCAAGCGCCTGGCTCCCGTCGAGATGAAGGTCCCGGAGCCCGCAAAGCGCACGAGCACGGCCGTGATCCCCTGCTTCTTGTGCGACAACAGTAAATACATCATCGGGGACGACAACAAAGGCAAGCCGGAGCTGTCGCGCAAGGCGTTCGCCGCCAGCCGCGCGCTGCACCTGCAAATTTTGCAGGACGTGGACGACGCAGGCGCTCAAGCCGTCTGCCGCTTTTTCGCCCAGTGGGATCCGGAACGCGCTCGTGAGCATCCCGCGCTGCGCCCCGTGCTGGAGGACGTGCTGGCGGGTCGCAACATCGTGTTTCGTCTGGACGGCGCCGAAGGTTTCATCCACGACCGTCCGAAAGTCCAGGAGGCTTGGCTGCGCTATCGCAACAGCCAATCAGCCGAAGTCGTGGCACAGTGTCTGGTCACGGGCGAGGAAGCGCCCATCGCCCGTATTCACCCGAGCATCAAAGGCGTCGCCGGCGCACAACCGAGCGGCGCCGCGCTGAGTTCCTACAACCTGGACGCCTTCGAGTCGTACGGGAAAACACAGAACTACAACGCACCCGTGAGCGAAGCGGTCGCGTTTGGCTACACCACGGCGCTGAACTACATGCTGTCCAATCCTCGCCAGCGGTTGCAGCTGGACCCCAACACGACCGTCGTGTTTTGGTCGGAACGTCCCGACGGGGAGCGCGAGGAAACCCTCATTGCTCAGCTCCTGGACATGCCCGGCGGGGAAACGAATGCATCCGAGAAGGCCGGTCGCGCAGCGGACCCGGAAACGACGCAGCTGGTTCACGACGTGCTGGCGCGGATTCGGCGAGGACAGCCCATTGACTTTGAAGCCATCCAAGTGGATCCCGAGTCGCGCTTTTTCATCCTCGGCCTGTCGCCCAATGCTAGCCGCCTTTCGGTGCGTTTTTGGCATGCCGACACCTTCGGGCGCCTGGTCGAGCGCATCGCGCAGCATCACGCCGACATGGCCATCGTCGCTCCGCCCCGGTGGCAAGACGGTTACATTTCCGTGCGTGCGATTTTGCGAGAGACGGCGCCGCAGCGAGATTGGGAACACGTGCCTCCGCTTTTGGGCGGAGGCCTAATGCGGGCCATCCTCAACGGGCAGCCGTATCCGCAGGCGTTGTACAACGCGATGCTGACCCGCATTCGCGCTGACGCCAAGGAGCGAGTCAACTACGTGCGGGCGGCCGCTATCAAGGCTGCGCTTCTGCGCCGCTTGCGTTCCGGCTGGCGCTTTCGCTCATGCCCCGAGATTGACGGCAAGGAGGTGACACTGACCGTGGGACTGGACCTCAGCAACAAGGCGCCCGCATACTTGCTGGGACGCCTTTTCGCGGTACTGGAGAAGGTGCAGGAAGACGCGAACCCGGGCATCAACGCGACTATCCGCGACCGCTATTTCAGCGCCGCTTCCGCCACACCTAGGGCCGTCTTCCCGCAGCTGCTGCGCCTGGCTCAGCATCACATCGCCAAGGCGCAGTACGGCCAGGTCTCGGACCGCCTGATTGAGTCCATCCTGGCGGACCTCAGCGACTTTCCGACGCACCTGGACCTGGGCGAGCAGGGCCTGTTCATGCTGGGCTACTATCACCAGCGGCAAGCATTCTATGAGAAATCTTCCGACAAGGAGTGAGCGCGGTGCGGACGCCGATTCAGAATCGGTACGAGTTCGTTTTGCTCTTTGACGTCGAGAACGGCAATCCCAACGGTGATCCCGACGCGGGCAACCTGCCCCGAATCGACCCGGAGACGGGCCTCGGGCTGGTCACCGACGTGTGCATCAAGCGCAAGGTGCGTAATTACGTCGAGCTCGTCAAACAGGGGCAGCCGGGGTACGAAATCTACGTGCGCGAGGGTGCCGTGTTGAACGCCCAGCATCGTCGCGCGTATGAGTACTACGGTATCGAACCCGCAGACAAGCAGCTGCCGAAGGACGTAGAGCAAGCCCGGAAAATCACCAAGTTCATGTGCGACAACTTCTACGACATTCGTACATTCGGCGCCGTCATGACGACGAAGGTCAACGCCGGGCAAGTGCGGGGTCCTGTGCAGATGGGCTTTGCCCGCAGCATTGATCCCATCGTCCAGCAGGAAGTGACGATTACGCGCGTCGCGGTGACGTCGGAGGAAGACGCGGCCAAGAAGGACCGCGAAATGGGCCGCAAGCACATCGTTCCCTATGCCCTTTATTGCCTTGAGGGTTACGTGTCGGCGGCGCTGGCGGAGAAAACGGGCTTTTCTCAGGAGGATCTCGAACTCTTATGGGAAGCGCTGGAGAATATGTTCGAGCATGACCGTTCCTCGAGCCGCGGCAAGATGGCCAGCCGGCGCCTGATCGTGTTCGAGCATGAATCGAAGTTCGGCAACGCGCCGGCGCACAAGCTGTTCGAGACGGTCAAAGTGTACCGGGTGGATGAAACGCGCCCGCCGCGTTCTTACAGTGACTACCGCGTCGAGGTCGACGTGGCGTCGGTGCCGCCCGGCGTACGCGTTATCGATCGGCTGAGCTGATGGAGCGGTACACCGACGATTCCCTGCTGCCGCTCTCGGGTTTGCAGCACTTCGCTTTTTGCAAGCGCCAATGGGCGCTCATCCACATTGAGCGGCAGTGGGACGAAAACTTGCTGACCGTCGAGTCCTATACGTCACCTCTCCTGACAGCTACCTCTCACGAGACGGGAAAAACGTGGTCGTACGGGTGGGCGACGAGGAAAGGGCTCGGTTCCCTATTCACATTTTGGAGGGCATTGTTTGCTTCTCGTACGTGGGAGCCAGTCCGGCTCTCATGGAGTTATGCGCCGAATCCGGCGTTGCCCTTTCGTTTCTGTCGGAGAGCGGCAAGTTCTTGGCAAGGGTGACGGGGCCGACAACCGGCAACGTGTTGTTGCGGCGGCGCCAATACCGAATGGCCGACGATATGTCGGAGAGTGCGGCAATCGCCAGGAACATTATTGCGGCGAAGATCACGAATTCACGGGCCGTGCTTCGCCGAGCACTGAGTGATCATGCGGATGCTGCGACAGAGGAGAAATTACATCGGGCGGTTGTTGAGCTGACCGAGATTCTGCAGAGGGTGTTTGACTGTCCCGACGATTTGGAAGCACTTCGAGGCTTGGAAGGCCAGGCGGCCAACGTCTATTTTGGAGTGTTCAACGAGCTCATTCGCAATCCGGATCCGGCTTTTCGTTTTGACACGCGCACTCGCCGGCCGCCTCGCGATCCTGTCAACGCGCTGCTCTCTTTCTTGTACGCCTTGCTTCGTCACGACGTACAGTCAGCCTTGGAAACGGTGGGCCTCGATCCTTACGTCGGGTTTCTGCACACAGACCGTCCCGGCCGGCCAAGCTTGGCCCTTGACTTGATGGAGGAACTGCGCCCTTATGTGGCCGACCGCCTCGTGTTGACGCTAGTGAATCGAAAACAGGTATCGGCGAAGGACTTTGTCTCGAGCGAGACCGGCGGCGTTCTTCTCACGGATGAGGGTCGCAAGAAAGTACTGGGCGCCTGGCAGGAGCGCAAGCGGGAAACGGTTGAGCACCCGTTTCTTGAGGAAAAAATTCAAGTCGGGCTTATCCCTTACGCTCAGGCGCTCCTGCTGGCACGGTACATCCGCGGCGATCTAGAGGGATATCCGCCGTTTACCTGGCGTTGAGTGGAGGTGGCTGAACATGATGATCCTCATCACGTACGATGTCAATACCGAGACGGCGGAGGGGCGCAAGCGGTTGCGGCAGGTGGCCAAGCACTGCGTTAACTACGGGCAACGCGTGCAAAAGTCCGTATTTGAGTGCATGCTGGACCCCGCTCAGTTTGCCGAGTTCAAGCGACAGTTGGAAAAGCTGATTGATCCCGAGAAGGACAGTGTTCGCTACTACCACCTCGGGAGCAATTGGAAAGGCCGCGTCGAACATGTAGGAGTCAAGCACACTTACGATCCGGAAGGCTTGCTGATCTCCTAGGCCATCGCTCCACCGACTTGCAGAAGCGAGACCGTGCTCGCGGCCAATGCGTGCGAACCCCAAGTGATCGCCAAAACGCCGGGAGGTTCGCCACCCGCTCTACATGGGCGTTTTGCGTGTTTTTTGGTCTTTTTGGGTACCAGAAAAAATCTCGTTTCGAAGGAGGTTCGCAAAACGCGGCCTCGAAACAATGATACAGAGCGGTTTTCAGACCGCCAGAGTCGCGCCCCACGCGGGCGCGTGGATTGAAACATGGAAGCGCTGGCCTGGCACGCGGCCAACATCATGTCGCGCCCCACGCGGGCGCGTGGATTGAAACGCCTCCTTCGTTGGACGGCGCTGCACCGTCCGTCTCGTCGCGCCCCACGCGGGCGCGTGGATTGAAACACGCAGGAACAGGTGCGCGCCGGGCTCCAGGACAGTCGCGCCCCACGCGGGCGCGTGGATTGAAACTCCTCTTTCACGGCCTGCACGAGCTCGTAGTGCTCGTCGCGCCCCACGCGGGCGCGTGGATTGAAACGGTCCGACAATGTGCGCATAATACCGCACCAGGGTCGCGCCCCACGCGGGCGCGTGGATTGAAACCAAGGTATGCTCAAGGAAAGCGACATCGAGGCCCAGTCGCGCCCCACGCGGGCGCGTGGATTGAAACCACACCTCTACCTCGACACGCTCAGGCCGCCCGCGGTCGCGCCCCACGCGGGCGCGTGGATTGAAACCTCGGGTCGCTTATCGAGCACCAGGCAAATGCGGGTCGCGCCCCACGCGGGCGCGTGGATTGAAACATCTCCCCTGATCGGAGCTTTGACGCCCTCGGTCGCGTCGCGCCCCACGCGGGCGCGTGGATTGAAACTCTTTGTTGGCTTTGTCCGCGATGCGCTTGCGATAAGTCGCGCCCCACGCGGGCGCGTGGATTGAAACGGTAATTAATCGGCGCCGGATGATCAGCAAACCACACGTCGCGCCCCACGCGGGCGCGTGGATTGAAACGCCGAGCTGGCGCCCGAGATGCAGGCGATGTTCATGTCGCGCCCCACGCGGGCGCGTGGATTGAAACCAAATAGTCCCCGTGGAGTGAGCAGACCGGCACAGTCGCGCCCCACGCGGGCGCGTGGATTGAAACCGTACCATGTGCGTAAGCCTCCCTCTATGTAGTGGGTCGCGCCCCACGCGGGCGCGTGGATTGAAACCAGGCGAAGGTCAGCCGATTAGCCTCCCTTTGGAAGTCGCGCCCCACGCGGGCGCGTGGATTGAAACGCCACGCCGTCCGGCGTGCCCACCCCGCGCCACGTGGTCGCGCCCCACGCGGGCGCGTGGATTGAAACGCGATAGTTTGCGGGCGCTGCAAACTGTCAAATTGTCGCGCCCCACGCGGGCGCGTGGATTGAAACAGATGTGCCACGGCCTGCTCTTGCGCCCGCTCTGTCGTCGCGCCCCACGCGGGCGCGT
The DNA here is from genome assembly GCA_017577945.1 of Bacillota bacterium. NCBI lineage: Bacteria > Bacillati > Bacillota > Bacillota bacterium. The sequence goes on along the minus strand of PKQS01000008.1, from coordinate 1,319 downwards.
GGATTGAAACCTAACGAAAGTATCCTAACAGCGTAGGCGACGCACGTCGCGCCCCACGCGGGCGCGTGGATTGAAACAGATGTGCCACGGCCTGCTCTTGCGCCCGCTCTGTCGTCGCGCCCCACGCGGGCGCGTGGATTGAAACATCCCCAGCCCCTCCCATGTCCAGCCCCTGCATGGTCGCGCCCCACGCGGGCGCGTGGATTGAAACGCGTAAACTCAGGCAACCGCCCTTCGGGGCGGTTGTCGCGCCCCACGCGGGCGCGTGGATTGAAACGCTGGTCTGCAGCACACCGAACTTGCGGACGTAGGTCGCGCCCCACGCGGGCGCGTGGATTGAAACAAGTTCAAGACGCTGGACGGTGTCTCTGAGGCGACGTCGCGCCCCACGCGGGCGCGTGGATTGAAACATATTACAGATGGACATGTCATCCTCTACGCGGAGGTCGCGCCCCACGCGGGCGCGTGGATTGAAACAGCCGCGAAATGATCATCTCGTCATCCCGCGGCCGTCGCGCCCCACGCGGGCGCGTGGATTGAAACAGGGCTTACCGCCGTCCAGCCGTACACTCCGACCATGTCGCGCCCCACGCGGGCGCGTGGATTGAAACCTGTTGTCTTTGCTTTTACCGCTCCCAGAACCTACCGTCGCGCCCCACGCGGGCGCGTGGATTGAAACTACTCCTTTGCGCGCAACCACCTGGAGTACAGTGGTCGCGCCCCACGCGGGCGCGTGGATTGAAACGAGAAGATGCTGATCGACGCCTGATGCGGGTTCGGTCGCGCCCCACGCGGGCGCGTGGATTGAAACAAGAGGTCCGTGTTTCCTACCTCGGGCACGAAAACGTCGCGCCCCACGCGGGCGCGTGGATTGAAACAGCAGTACGTTCGCTGCGCCACCAAACGGTTCAACGTCGCGCCCCACGCGGGCGCGTGGATTGAAACTCGCCTATCCTATTCCACCGCTACAGCGTGGAGGACGTCGCGCCCCACGCGGGCGCGTGGATTGAAACGAACGCATCACCGTCGCAGACCTCATCATGGCCGGAAGTCGCGCCCCACGCGGGCGTGTGGATTGAAACATCGACCTGGAGGCGCAGTACCGAGTCACGATTGAGTCGCGCCCCACGCGGGCGCGTGGATTGAAACACCTGCTCGAAAGCATCCCAGTGGCGCTTTTGGAGTCGCGCCCCACGCGGGCGCGGTGATGCAAGTCGTTGCGACTGCCAAACAGCCGTGCCGTTGCGAGTTATGCGCGCTGTGGTTTCCCGGATGGAAGGTACCCGTGGGGGTGATTATAACTTTCCCGTGGCCGATAG